>JAGBGN010000087.1 GCA_017935945.1 Candidatus Methanomethylophilaceae archaeon
CATCTCGGACTTGCCGAGGCCCCTCTCCCCGACCAGGACCACGTCCCGGCCCTGCAGCAGCATGGACACCAGGCGGTCGTAGGCCGGTGTGCGGATCCAGTGATCGGGCATCCGGGACGACACTCTCACGGGCGGTCTGTCATCGTCCCCGGAACCCGCATCGTCCGATGGAGGCTCCTCCCCGGCCTTTGGCGGGACTTCGGTACCCTCGGAGGTACCCTCGGTCCCCTCGGGGTCGTTCGTCCCGTCAGGAGCCTGCGAGAGGGCATCATCGGGAGATGGATGGGAACGGGCTAGTGATTGCCCGTCGACCCTCATGAACGCCTCGGCGACCGTCTGCGCGGCCTCGTGCGGCTAGAGGGAGGAGATCTCCGGGTGCTCCCGGAGGTAGGTCCCGATGAACCCCCTGACCCGCCCGACTATCTCCGGACGCGGGACATCCTGCAGCATGAACTGCACCAGATTGACGACACGCCTCTCGAGCGCCTTGCCTTCGGCAGTTGTCGAAGGGGTGAGGTAGTCGGTCATTCCTCCACCTCCTCCACCATCACATCGGTGGCTTCATAGAATGTGGTGAACCTCATCGTCCTGCCACACTCGCAATCGACAGTGCAGTACTGGTAGTAGAAGCACCCATCATCCCCGATCTCCATGGTATCCCAATCGGCGATCCAGCTAGGCTTGAACACGTGCCCACACTCGGGGCACTTGTACTCCACGGTCATTCCTCCACCCCCACATGGGTTTCCGTGACCTTGATGTGGTCGACGAACTTCACCCTGGCACCACATCCGCAGGTGCAGGAGCAGACTTGATAGCCATGGCCCCACGTATCCCAGTCTACGGGATCCCAGTCGATGGAGGTATCCAGGTTCTCGCCACACTTGGGACAGGCGTAGTCACAGGCCTCCCTCTCAGTCCAGCTCATTCTACCGCCTCCTCTTCGAAGTCGACAATAGACGTAGGATTGTTCCACCAGCAGGCCAGAGGATCATCCCTGCACGGGCCGTAGGGGGTGTTGGCTTCCATCGTGTACAGGATGGTGTTGTACACTTCCCACTCCATGAGATCCTGGAAGGTGGGGAATGATTCCATAATATCCTCGATGTATCCGATGCCGCATCCGCTCCTGAGCCAATTGTCCAATTCGCGCTTCTCCATCACGACCATCATGTCCCATACACGTTCATCCTCCTTGATCAGGGGAATGATCGTGTTGTGGTCGTCCGATGGCAGGATGTCCTCGAACCTGAACACCCAGGGCTCGTCAGGTGAGCCCCTGGTGTAGAATCCGGGCCCCTGCCATCCCAGCACCTTGGCGGACACCATCATGCATACCTCCTGAAGCCCTCTGCGAACTTGTCCAGATGCACTTGCAGGTTCTCCATGGTCAGACCGGAGAGGTCGGTGTCCTCGGGTATCGCGATGACCTTGAAGATGGTGCTGGACTCGATGTTCCTGATGCCATGTCTGAACACGAGTGTCACGTAATCCGGCAGGGAGTCACGGTCGGAGCCGAGGTCCGAGTCCGTTATGAGGGTGTCCTTATGCCTGCCGAGGTACTTCAGCGTCATACCGGTCCTCCACAGGCCGTTGAAGTAGTCGGCGACCTCCTGACTGTAGCAGGAGATGGTGCCCTCCATCCTGTACATGAGGGTGTCCAGAATGCTGCTGAAGACCTCCTCGGGCGCGTCCCTGATGTAGTCGCTGATCATGA
>JAGBGN010000088.1 GCA_017935945.1 Candidatus Methanomethylophilaceae archaeon
GAATATATTCCCAGCCGGCACACCGGATACCACCCCGGCAGGAGGTGAACACTTTGATGTTCGCATTTTGCCACTTTAGTGGTACCGTTGTGATCATCATCACCGATGAGGTGGTGGTGATCATAGTCATCCCATAAGGGGTGACGAAGTTTGATCCGCTTTAAGGATCCGGCTCCTTCGGGAGCCGTCATTCACTTCCTGCGATGGAATCAATGAATCTTCCATCTATTTCTAACCATCGTGTTGCAGTAAACAGTTACATGATGGGGTGGAAAGGTGTTTGCCGAGGAAGGGTATCACTCTTCCCATTCCTCGAAGAGTTTGGCGATACCCTTCTTGGCCACGGACCAGCAGGGCATACCTCCGATCAGGACGGCCACGTTCACGGCCTCCAGGATCTCCGCCTTCGTCGCTCCGAAGTTCTTCGCAACCTTGGCCTGGGGGTAGACGCAGTCCTCGCACATCCTGACGATGACGCATGACAGGCCCATGAGCCTCTTCGTCTTCTTGTCGAGGGCACCGTCATGGACCATGATCCTGTCCATGGTGTGGAGTGTCTCGATGAAATCGGGGTCCAGTTCCTTTATGGCCTTCAGGGTGTCCGGGGCGAAACCGCCCATGTCGCAGCACATCTTCCCGAACTTGTCGTTACCGCAGTTCATGCACCTGAATCGATGTCTCTGTATTTCACGGTCACACAGGGATACTCAGGTCCGTCAGTACGGACGCTTTCCGTCGAACTCGTCCCTGACCACACCCAGTAGCGTCTCCATATTGGATTCGTTGTTGGCGGCGATGACCGGACTCGGTTCGTTCCAGTCGACGTCACCATCGATCCCGGTGTAGCATCCGCCAGCCTCCTTCACGCACAGCAATCCCGCGGAGTAGTCCCATGGGCTGAGGCGGATCTCGAAGTACAGGTCGACAGCCCCCTCTGACAGGAGTCCGAGCTCCACTGCCGCCGTACCTATGCGACGGATGTCGTTGCACATCGGATGCATCCTCTCACTCACGCGGAAGCATCCCGGGGCCATGGACTTCTCGTACGTGCACCATGCGGTGCACATGATGCAGTCCGCCAGTTCCCTGTCGGAGACATGGACCCTCTCACCGTTCCTGAACGCACCCCCTCCGGCTACAGCGCTGTAGGTGGTGTCGGTGAACGGGTTGTGCACGAATCCCATGTGGGGTTCGCCATCCTTGAAGAGGGCAACGGAGATGCCCACCATCGGTATGCCCCTGGAGAAGTTGGCGGTTCCGTCTATCGGGTCCACGACCCACGTGTACCCCTCATCGGAGACCCTTGCATCGTCACCCTCCTCCCCCATGAATGTGGAACCGGGGATCAACGAGGTGAGCTCCCTCCTCAGGAAGATCTCGTTCTCGATATCCATCGATGTGACCAGGTTCTCCCTGGTGCCCTTGTTCTCGACCGTGAAACCGCTGGCGTCCCTGACGCGCTTCCCGGAGGTCCTGACGATATCCTCTATCCTTCCGAACATCGATGACACCTCACTCCAGAACGGTCTCCCTATCCGCACGGAGGAAGAACTCCCCGATACCCCTCTGAGATGAGAACTGCTTGGGCGACAGTACGGATGCATACGCCCCGGCGTTGGTGATCACGACGATGTCCCCGCGTCCGAGGACGGGCATGGACATCCCCTCGGCGATCACATCCGATGCCGTGCACAGGTTACCCACCAGGTCGACGACCTCCATCTCGCCGGCATCCCTCAACGGGATGAACTGGAACGCGTCCACAGCCGTGAACAGCGGCTCCATCATGCCCGGGGATTCCTCCGGTGAGTAGTGGGCGACCATCCTGGCGAGGGATGGACGGACGAACCCGTTAAGCGTGTTGTTCAGTATGACGAAGGTCTTCCCACGAGATACCTTGCGGTCCGCGACCTTGGTAACGTACACCCCGGCCTTGCCAGTGATGAAACGTCCGGTCTCTATGATTATGCGCATCCCGGGGAACGACTGACGGAAGGTCGAAACACTGTCCCTAAGCCTCTCGCTCAGGACATCCAGGTCCATGGGTTCATCGGACTCCCTGTAGTCTATCCCGATGCCGGAACCCATGTTGACGAATCCCATCTCGACGGGGTTCACGGACTGGATCCTCCGGACCAGCGCGAGGACGTTCTCATGGTACCTGCTCAGGATGCCGGCATCCAGTTCCTGCGACTTCAGGTGGACGTGGATCCCCACGACACTGAGGTGGGGGAACGTCCCGTCCTCCAGGATCCTCACCAGGTCGGGTTCGTCCACACCGAACTTCGACGGTGTCGGTGCACCGCCGTTGAACGAGAAGTCGGGGTTGACACGGACGCCTATCCCGATGACCCTGCCCTCCTTCTCGGCCAGGGCCTCGATGAGCTCCATCTCGCCGATGCTGTCGGCGATGATTATCGACTTGTCGATGGTCTCCTCTATGTCATGCACGGATTTGCCGGGTACGGAGTACATGATGTCCTCCTTGCCCACACCCATGGAATGGGCCATCAGGACCTCTCCGGAGCTGGCCGCATCCGCACCGAACCCGTTCCTGAATATGCATTCGGAGACGTGCCTGTTGGAGTTGCACTTCATGGAGTAGAGGAACTCCACTCCAGGGAACAGGGAGCGCAGCCTCTCCATCCTGAGTGTGATGGTGTTCTCGTCATACAGGTAGAAGCTGTCCTTCCCCTCCGCCAATCTCCTTATCATAGCTTCGTTCGGTATCATGTCATCGCCTTCACGGTGTCCTGTCCGTTCCCGTTGTCCGGGAATGGGTCCGGTGTTATTTGACGTGTTTCTCCGACATCATCGGCAGGATGTCGATGTAGACCGGTTCGTACAGTCTCCAACAATCCCATGGGGTGTGTTATCAGCAGCCTCGCGCCAATCCCTGGTACACGGTGTTCCGATGCAGGGCGTGTTTGATTCCATGGTGGTCGATAGGTCGTCGTCATTCAGGTTCAGGAGGGCCATGGTCTTCAGGAGGGAGTCCACGGACCAGGGTATCATCCTGACCAACGATGGGTTGGACCTCGTCGCGTACGGTAGGACTTTGGACGAAGCGTTGGACGATCTGGATGTCGAGCTGTGGTTCGTATGGAGGGAGATAGTCATGTGCGATGGTTCGCAGTTGGACCAGGTGGCCCTCGAGTACAGGTCATGGCTGTTGGATGCCATCGAGGGTCCCATGGGATGCCCATGTCGGATCGGGGACGTCCGGACCGGTCAGTTCAGGTGAGGTGCCGGTAACGGCAACTTTCATACAGGGTCCATCAGCCATCCCATCCATCCTACCAAGCCGGTTATAACCTGCCAGTGCCATGCCACCGTTTATGTCGGGAACAGTGGGCGACGATGTCGCGGATAGGATGACTGCGGTACAGCGTGCAGTGGTCGACGGGGGTGCGAGGGTCCTGGTCCTCTTCGAGGGTCGTACCGGACGTGTACTCGGAAGGGTCGTGAACGAGTTCATGAACCTGTTGGAACCACGTGGTGTCCTCTACACGCATTTCGAACCGGGTGTGGACAAGGATCCGCGCACGATGCTTCACTACATGTCCCGCGAGCCCGCTGTCGGATCCATCGCGATCTACGACCGCTCATGGTACTCATCCCTGGTGGAGAGGGCATCCTCAGGGGACGGTCTGGACACGGTCTTGGAGACCACGCTGTCGTTCGAGAGGTACCTGTACGATAACGGGATAATCCTGGTGAAGTTCCTCCTTCAGGCCGGTGACGACAACATCGACAAGCTCGGGAAGGTCTACGGATACGGCAGGTCGAAGTCCGAGACGTTCCTCACCGACGACCACATCGACCTCGGCAAGTACGGTTCCGAGGGGATACGCGAGGTCCTGTCCGTCACCGACACAGACTTCGCCCCATGGGATGTCGTCGAGATAGGGGATGTCGAGGACACCGTCACGGAGATCTGCGACAGGTTCGTCAGGGCCGTCCGCACGAGGATGGATGCCCCGCGCATCATGTCGAAGGATGTCCTGGACCCCATCTACCACAACCCCCGTGTCTCCGCAGACCTGACCCTCAGGGCCAAGGGGTACAAGGAGCGTCTGGAGGAACTGTCCGAGGAGCTCGGCATCCTCCAGCAGAAGCTGGCGGCGTCCGACCGCGCCCTGGTCCTGGTGTTCGAGGGCCGCGATGCCGCCGGGAAGGGCGGGAGCATAAGGCGCGTGACACGTGCGCTGAACCCCCGTGGGTACCGTGCGGTCCCCGTGGCGGCACCGGTGGGTGACGAGAGGGTCCACACATATCTGTGGAGGTTCGCCAGGTCCATGCCCAAGCGCGGTAACACGGTGATATTCGACAGGTCCTGGTACGGGCGCATGATGGTCGAACCCATAGAGGGGTTCTGCACACAGGAGGAGTA
>JAGBGN010000089.1 GCA_017935945.1 Candidatus Methanomethylophilaceae archaeon
ACAGGTCCATCGATAATCATCTTCTCGGATACGAGGGTGTGGGTGATCCTTCCGATATGGACGTCTACTATTCCGAGGAAAAGCAGTCGGAATATGGTGTTGTTGCTATCGGTTTACATGTCTGCAACATGACGGATGGTTCGAAACATCATCCCGACAGAAAGATGTCGGGATAAATGTCGGGATAAATGTCGGGAAAAAATTGGATAAAACCCAGTTTTCAGTGTATCCAACATATAATGGCCGTTATTAGGTCGGTACATAGACAATCTTTTGTTGATTCGAGATCGATGTGAATGTAATGGCAGTGGAGCGTTCATTAAAGGTATTGAAGGATCTGGGATTGATCGAGAGGTCAGGGTCCAATCGCAGCGGTCATTGGCATGTCGCTGACGATACCATTTAACCGTGGTCCGTAATGCACCATCGATGTCAGAGGGCACACGTCTCAACAAATTCATCAGCGAAGCAGGGGTGGCATCCCGCAGGGCTGCAGACCGTCTTGTCGAAGAGGGCCGTATAACCATCAACGGACGTACAGCGGTTGTGGGTGACAAGGTCTTCGATGGTGATGACGTGCGTGTCGATGGTAAACCCGTCTCCAAGGTCGAGGAGGACATCATCCTCGTTTTCCACAAGCCACGTGGGATCACCTGCACCAGTGACCATGGTGACAGGGACAACGTCATAGATTTCATCGGGTACCCCAAGAGGATCTACTCCGTCGGTCGTCTGGACAAGGACTCCGAAGGTCTCCTGCTGATGACCAACAACGGGGAGCTTGCCAACCGTATCATGCGTGCCCGTTACGACCACGAGAAGGAGTACATAGTCACCGTGGACCGTCCGGTCACCGATGATTTCATCAAGGGAATGTCCAATGGTGTCCCGGTCCTCGATGGGAAGATAACCCGTAAATGCCTGGTGGAGAAGGTCTCCAAGAACCGTTTCAGGATCATTCTGAAACAGGGATTGAACCGTCAGATACGTAGGATGTGCGAGTATTTCGGATACGATGTGACCCGTCTGGTACGTGTTCGTATCATGAACGTGGAGCTGGGCGACCTTCCTGTCGGTAAGTACCGCGATATGAGTAAGGGTGAGCGTGAAGAGATGTTCAGGAGGTTGGGTATTTGATCGAGATACGCAGGTTGTGTGCTGAGGATGTTCCCGATGCATTGCGCATCTCTCTGGTGGAACTCGGTTCCGATTATCTGGACGAGTCCGATTTCACTGATGCCATCGATTCCGATTCCCAGTTCTGCAACGTGGCAGTGGAGGATGGCAAGGTGCTGGGTTTTGCCATCTGTCAAGTCTTCGGACCTGAAGGTGAGTCCGAATACCTTGGACTTCCGGATTGTCCTGAACGCGATTTCGTTCTCTCCAGCAATCGCATAGGATTACTGGATTCGGTTTCCGTCGATGATTCATGCAAAGGTCGTGGCATAGGTTCCATGATATGTTCCAGATGTGTCGATGACTTCATCGAGATGGGTTGCGACATGGCATGTGCCATGGCATGGAAGAGCTACACCGGTAGGACCAACATAGCCGGCATACTGACCAAGTTGGGTATGCAGGAGACCATCTCTATACAGGGTTATTGGAACAGGATGGTGGATTCCCCCGAGGGTCATGACTGTCCTGAATGCGGTGCACCCTGCAAATGCTATGGTGTTTTCTGGAAAAAGTCTCTCAGATGACAACATGTCTTCAATCGAACTATAGATAGTTCGATGTCGGAGATGATGATTGTCAACGGACGTATAGCTGGATTACTGTCCAGTCACATCTAAATACGCCCCTCTAGTGGTCCGGATACCAAAACAAGGGGGATTAGAGTCTGAATCCGTTCTACATGAGATTGCCGCGCAGCAGGAAGGAGTTCGTGCTGTTCATGATGGTGATCTCGATCATCTCAGTAAACATCATCGCACCGATAATCACCTGCATGGAGGTCGGTTTCACCTTTGAGAACTACCTGCACACGTTGCAGGTCATACCCGTGGTCTGGGTGGCTGTGATAGCATGTGTCCTGATAACCTACAGGCCTGCTGGTTTCCTCACATCGAAGATAACCGCTCAAGGAGACAGTTTCCGTTCCTGCATAACGATCAACATCCTCTGCACCGTGTTCCTCATGTCGATAATCTTCACCATAGTCGGGGCATGGATCGGTAACTGGGCTGTAACCATGGAACCAATCGAGATGTTCATCTACAGGTGGCCCCGCAACTTCGGTATCGCACTCGGTGTGGAACTCCTGATCGCACAGCCCATAGCACGTGAGGTCATGAACAGGTTCCACATCTGGAAGGATTCTAAGGCCGGATATGCCGTCTGATATAGATCAGGACCAGCGTGTGCCGATCCACCCGAGGATGTCTGAATAGACCTTGTCACGTGTCCTCTCGTTCAGGATCTCGTGACGGGCCCCCTCATACAGGATCACGGAGGTTTCCATACCACGTGATCTGAGGGCCTCCTCGGC
>JAGBGN010000006.1 GCA_017935945.1 Candidatus Methanomethylophilaceae archaeon
GGTTGAAACGATTTGTGCCGGGGTTGAGGCCCCGGCAGGTTTTCGACATCCGATTTTTCACACGGAAAAAGTTGATGATCGGAAGAGACTGGGACCCCTCACATCAACCGACTATCTCCGAGACGACCTTCTCGGAATCGGACAGCACCTTCTCGGCCTGCTCCTTCCTGTATGCCAGCAGTTTGTCCCTCAGACATTCGTCCGTAATCGCCATAAACTCCGCGGCCAGAACGGCGGCGTTGTCCCCACGGTCCAATCCGACGGCTGCAACGGGTATTCCGGGAGGCATCTGGACAACGGAAAGGAGTGCGTCCATGTTGAGAGCACCGCTGACAGGGACCCCTATGACGGGCTTGACGGTGAACGATGCGATGACTCCAGGGAGTGCAGCGGAAAGTCCTGCGATCGCGATGAACACATCAGCATCGCTCTCAACCACGAGCTTCTCCACCCTGCTGGGAGTCCTGTGTGCGGATGCAACGTTGATGTCGAACTGTACATCGAATTTCTTCAGGATGGCGATTGCCTTCTCTGCGACAGGGAGGTCGCTCTTACTACCCATGATGATGGATACTTTTGACATTGCTCGGCCATCGATTCGGCCGTATAAAGGATGATGCATGGAATATAACAAGAAAAGACCCTGTGAAGGGAAAGGAGTTGGTAAATCGTTTCCGGCGCCATCAGCTCTTGAGGACGACGACGAGGAATATTCCGACCGCGACAAGGGCTCCAATCATGACCCCTGCGAGATCGACCACAGCGTTGTAGACCAGATCCCATGCGGGAACCGCACTGAAAGGTGCCACATCGCTGAATCCGACGAGATACGCCCAAATCAGACCGAGTGCCAATGCAACAACGGCCATGATGCCACCGTATCTCCTGCTCTTACCAGAACCGTAGAATGCAGTGAACACACCGGCAAGCAACATGATGAGCGCAAAAGAGAACACCACGAGCGTCAGGAATGAGAGGACTTCCACTTTTCAACCTCCGATACAATTCTCTATCCGACCTATCAATGGTTCCGATAATAAATATTCCCCAATTTCGAACGGTTCGACCGTGGTTCCAGATGCATCGAGTGAGTATCACTGAATGGCCATATTATACACATTGGATTCTACATCCAACCTTTTGTTGAGCACACAACGTTTATATTCGATTAACATTGATAATTCATTATAGTTTATATATCAATTCCAAATCATTTTATATCAGATTAGTCTATTCTGCATCAGTTAGGATTATATCCTATGAAAATTAGAAACGAGGTCTCGAATGAACTACCTGGGAAAGATCGAGGAGATAACCACCGACGGTAGACTTATCGTTGAGTGCGAAGACCTCCCCGACATCGGAAGCCAGGTGTTCGACAACAAGGACAGGAAGATAGGTCGCGTGGGAAGGGTTTTCGGACCTGTAGACGCCCCCTATGCATCCATCGACGTGGACAAAGAGTCCAAGAGACCAACAATAGGAACCGAACTTTTCTTCAAGGGGAGAGACAAGAATGGCAAAGGTAAGAGAAGGAACAGAAGAGATTGAAGTATGTCCCGAATGCGGTAGCCATCACTTAGTGCGCGACTACGAGCGCGGAGAGCTTCTTTGCGAGGACTGCGGTCTCGTTCTGGATGACCAGTTCATCGACCAGGGTCCCGAATGGAGGGCATTCGATGTTGAACAGGGTGAGAAAAGAGCCCGTACTGGTGCCCCGATGACCTTCACCATCCACGACAAGGGTCTTTCCACAGAAATCTCCTGGAAGAACAAGGACAGTTACGGTAAAAGCATCCCCACCAGGAACAGGGCACAGCTGTACAGGCTGAGGAAGTGGCAGAGAAGGATCCGTGTCTCCAACGCTACAGAGAGGAACCTCGCATTCGCCCTGTCTGAACTCGACAGGATGGCATCCGCCATGGGACTCCCCAGGAACGTCAGGGAGACGGCAGCCATGATCTACAGGAAAGCCGTCAACAAGAACCTGATCAGGGGAAGGTCCATCGAAGGTGTCGTGGCAGCATCACTCTATGCCGCATGCAGGCAGTGCGGTGTCCCCAGGACACTTGACGAGGTCGCAAGCTCCAGCCGTGTCGGTAGGAAGGAAATCGGAAGAACATACCGTTTCATGACCCGTGAACTCAAACTCAAACTCATGCCCACGAAGCCCCAGGACTATGTCCAGAGGTTCTGTTCCGAGCTGAAGTTGAGTGGAGAGGTCCAGAGCAGGGCCGCGGAGATCCTCAAGGATGCTTCCGAGAAGGAACTCACATCCGGAAGGGGTCCCACCGGGGTTGCAGCAGCAGCCATCTACATCTCTTCGATCCTGTGCAACGAGCGCAGGACCCAGAGGGAAGTCGCTGATGTCGCCGGAGTCACAGAGGTCACCATCAGGAACAGGTACAAGGAACTCACCGAGAAACTCGGAATCGAGATCCAACTCTGAGGTGTGGGCAACCCCCACCCCAACCTTTTACCCTGAAACCCATTATCCCATTTTATGGATGAACATTCTCAGAAACCAAGCAAACACGTCTGCCTCACCGTGAGGGGACCACTTGGCATATCCGAAGACCCCGAACTCGACATGCTCATCGCATTGGCCGACAAGGACGTGTTGACTTTGGTCAGAGGACTCTCCAAGGAGGAGAAGCGTTCCCCGTTCCCGGACGGCCTGTTCGGGATGGACGAGAAGAGGACCAACGCTGCGATAAGGAAGATGAAATCCGCAGGACTGATATCATCTCGCAGAGATGGTCCCGATCACGTGTACTTCTTGAACAATGTCAGGTTCAGGGACCTGGCCAGATTCGTGAACGGATTGGTCAAGGACTGATCAAGGTCTGAACCACTTGAACTCGAGGTATTGGATCCTGTTCTTATGAACCCTTCCAAACAGGATCTCCTTCTTCACTCCGCCCGAGAGCCTGACCGTCCTGGATATCTCCGGCCACATCTTCAGGTCATCATCGGAGACCGCATGCACCAAGTAACGGGCATGACAATCGTCAGGGGATGCCTCGTAGACACGGAAATGGGTACCGTACTTGAAACCGGTCTTGACGACGAGTCCTCTGGCACGAAGATCAGAGTAAGCTGAAAGCCGGACATCGAACTCATCCTGGAACGATGAGGCGAAATCACGTATCCCATCGTAATCCATGTCCTCAGAATCATCGACATGGACGACAAGACGTCCCTTGCCGATCAGATAGCAACTCTCGATCAACGACAGTTGTAGGACACCGTTCAGCATCTAGCCGTAGAAACCGTACTGCCTGAGGGTCTCGGCCCCTTCCTGATCGAACACGAACACCCTGTCACGTATGAGCCAGCCTTCTGCTTTCAGATGCCCGCCCTCGGGGAAGACCTTCCCAACAGGGTCCTTCATGGACATCATGTAGTATGTGACATCGCTCTCCTCATCGACTACACCGTAAAGGAGACGCTTTCTTTTGTCATCGGCCTGCATCGCCTCCTTTATGAAACCGGATATCTCGATGGCATTCCTCTCGGATACGGCCCTGACATAGTATTCAGGACGGGAGTTGCTCATGGTCTTCCCACGCGGGAACACCGACATGTCGTAGTTGCCGGTCTCCATCTTGACGACGAATCCCCTCTGACGGAGATCCCTGTACACCAGGTACTTTATGTCGAATCCATCCAGGACACCGGCGGAATGACGGAACAGTTCTGAAAACGTCATGGGTCCCTCGGGACCTTTGACCTCCAACCTCTTGCATTCCACGAGGTACGTGGCCTCCACAAGGTCCAGATCGACACCGCCGCCGCTACGGGGGTATCCATAGTTACCCTTGTTGTAGAGCTGACTTCCTTCCTTCTGTTCCTTGACGATGACCATATCGTCCTTCAATAGTCCGACCATCGTCAGAGCGTATGGATTCCTGTATTTTAACGAGTGAGTCCCGAAGTGACTATTGTTTTGCCGTTCACTGCCCGAATCCCACACCAAACGGTTTTCAAAGCACCCAATCTTGTTTCATTATAGAAAAATTTATATAGAACATCTAACATATTATTGGTTGTGAACCAGAGGTTAACAACCGAGTGATTACATGACAGACCTAGATGACCTGCTTTCAATGGTGGAGAATCCCACAAGACGCCGTATACTGGAAGCACTGGTGGCAGAACCTCGCTATCCACTCCAGCTGTCGAAGGAACTGGGAGTGAGCCAGCAGGCCGTGATGAAGAACCTGACACTGTTGGAACGTCACGGTCTGGTCATGAGCCATCGTGAGAGCAGCACCATGGGGCCCATGAGAACCGTCTACTCCCCGAACACCGAGTTCACCATCGTCATCGACATGCACAACCGCATGTTCACAACGAGGCTGATCCGTGCAGAGGAGCACGATGATGAAAAACCCTCCAAAACGGACATAGATGAGGCCATCGGGCGTGTAAGGGAACTCGAAACCAGACTGGAATCATTGGAGAAGGAGCGTATCAAACTCATCCGTGAGAGAAACAGGCTGTTGGACTGGCTCAATGAAAACATGAACGGAAACAACGACAATGCACATGCGACGACGCGTTATATCATGATGGAAGGAAGAACGAGCACCGATGGTGGATACCATAATGAAACGGAGGTCAGGAAATGACGAATGACAGAGCGATAAAAGTAGCCGAGTTGAAGGCGGGCGAGACTGGTCGTGGAATAGCCAGGTTGGACCCTGAACTGATGGACATCCTCGGTATAAAAGTCGGGGACATCGTCCAGATCGACGGTAACAAGAAGACTGTGGCCAAGGTCCTCAGGGGTGCACCCGAGGATGCCAACCGCGGAATCATAAGGATCGACGGTTCCACCAGGAGGAACGCAGGAGTTTCACTCGACGAGCGCGTCGGCATCAGGAAGATCGTTGCGAAAAATGCGGAGAAAGTCACCTTCGCACCCACGGAACAACTCAGACTCCAGGGGGGCGAGGACTATCTCAAGCAGATCCTCGAGGGACGTGCGCTCAGCAAGGGTGATGCGATAACCCTCAACGTCATGGGTAACAAGTTCGACCTTGTTGTCACATCATTCTCCCCATCGGGAGATGCGGTCCTCATGACCGGTTCCACGGAGGTAAAGATATCCGACAAACCGGCTGCGAACAAGGGTGACGTGCCCAAGGTATCCTATGACGATATCGGAGGTCTCGGCGATGCGGTCAGGAAGATCAGAGAGATGGTAGAACTGCCCCTCAGGCATCCGGAGCTCTTCAAGAGGTTGGGTGTCGAAGCTCCCAAGGGAGTTCTCCTGCACGGACCCCCGGGCACCGGTAAGACCATGCTCGCCAAAGCTGTAGCGGGAGAGACCAGTAGCAACTTCATCTCGATCGGTGGACCCGAGATCGTCAGCAAGTTCTACGGAGAGTCCGAGGGCAAGCTCAGGGAGATCTTCAAGGAAGCCGAGGAGAACGCACCCAGCATCATCTTCATCGATGAGATCGACTCGATCGCCCCCAAGCGCGACGAGGTCAACGGCGAGGAGGAGAGGCGCATAGTCGCACAGCTCCTGTCCCTCATGGACGGATTGAACTCCAGGGGCAAGGTCGTCGTCATCGGTGCCACCAACAGGCCAAACTCCATCGATGAGGCCCTCAGGAGACCTGGAAGGTTCGACAGGGAGATCGAGATAGGGATTCCCGACAGGAACGGACGTCTGGAGATCCTCCAGATCCACACCGATGGAATGCCCTTGGCAGAGGATGTGGACCTGGCATGGCTTGCCGACAAGACCCACGGATACGCAGGAGCGGACATCTCAGCACTCACCAAGGAGGCGGCCATGGCCGCACTCAGACGTGTCCTGCCGGAGATGGACCTGGAGGCGGAGGAGATCCCCACTGAGGTGCTGAACAGCATCCTGGTCACCAGGGACGACTTCAAGAACGCACTCAAGGACATGCAGCCCTCCACCATGAGGGAGGTGCTCATAGAGAAGCCCAACGTGAAATGGGATGATATCGGAGCACTGGAGTCCGCCAAGCAGGAGCTGAAGGAGGCTGTCGAATGGCCCCTCAAGTTCGGAAAGGTGTTCGAGCACATGAACGCCAGACCCCCGAAGGGCATCCTGCTCTACGGACCCCCGGGAACCGGTAAGACCATGCTCGCAAAGGCTGTGGCGACGGAGTCCGAAGCGAACTTCATCGCGGTGAAGGGGCCGGAATTCCTCAACAAGTGGGTCGGTGAGTCCGAGAAGGCTGTGAGGGAGACGTTCAGGAAAGCGAGACAAGCCTCGCCCTGCGTGATCTTCATGGATGAGATCGACTCGATCGCACCCGAGAGAGGGACCGGAGGCGACAGCAACGTCACAGAGCGTGTGATATCTCAGATGCTCACCGAGATGGACGGACTCGAGAGTCTCAACGACGTCGTGGTGATCGCCGCCACCAACAGACCCGACATAATGGATCCTGCTCTGCTCAGACCCGGAAGATTCGACAAATCCATATTCATCGGACCTCCGGACCTCGAATCCAGGAAGTCCATATTCGGGATCCACACAAGGGGAAGACCCATGGACGAATCCGTGGACATCGGCGCACTGGCCGAATCGACGGACGGTTGCACCGGTGCGGACATCTCGGCAATCTGCAACGAGGCCGTGATGAACGCTGTGAGGAGGCTCGTCTCCGAGGGAAAGGTCCCATCCGACGAGGAGATTGCCGCCTGCAAGGTGTCCAAGGAGGACTTCGACAAGGCAGTGGAGAAGTTCGGACCCAGGTCCAGACAGGAACTCAAGGACTACGGTGCCTCTGCCTGAAAACCCCTTACTGAAAACCTTTCCATAACACAGGAGGAAGAAGAATGATAGTGGATGACATCTGGAACGACCTCTTCGGAGGTATGGACGGTTTCGAGAAAAGGATCAGGGACATGATGTCCGACAAGGGGCCAGGGGTACGGACCTATGGATACACGATGTACCGCGGACCCGACGGCATACCGCACGTCAGGGAGTACGGGAACTGTGGCAGCATGCTCCAGTCAGGCGATGCACTCCCCAGTGCCAGGAGGCCCTTCCACGACATAGTCGTCGAAGGGGACTCGGTGAAGGCCGTGTTCGAGGTACCAGGAACATCGAAGGAGGATATCGACCTCAGATGCACCGGTCACACACTTACCGTGGACATCAAGACTCCCGGCAAGGAATTCGTGCAGGAGTATCCACTCCCCCGCGAGGTGGATCCCGACTCGGCCACCGCAGAATACAACAACGGCATACTCGAAGTATCCCTCTCCGTCAAAAACAAGGAAGGAGAGGGAGTGAGGATCCCCCTGAACTGATTATGACCGACCGAAGGGGAGGTGACTCCCTCCCCTTCCAAATCACAATTTTAAATAGAAGAACAGACACTCTTATCTGTATGAGCAGGAACGAGCTCATCAACACCACTCGTGCAATCCTCGCGAAAGCCGGATACGACGTATCCTCCGCACTCACGATAAGAGGCATATGCTTCGATGTAGTCGCCAGGATGGATGACAAGGTCCTGATCATCAAGGTTTTGAGCAACATCGATGCGTTCTCCAAGGAGAACGCGGAAGAGATGAAGATTCTTGCAGATGCCCTCGGTGCCACCCCGCTGGTCACAGGAGAGAGGTCCAGCTCAGGTGCTTTGGAGGCTGGCATCGTCTACTCCAGGTTCAACATCTCCATCGTCTCCAACGAGACCCTGGCCGACCTGGTATTGGATGACGCCCCACCGTTCATATTCGCCGCTCCGGGTGGACTCTATGTCAAACTGGACAGCGAACTGCTGAAGGCGGTACGCGAGGACAGGAGCATCAGCCTTGGAACACTCGCCGAGACCGCAGGGGTATCCAGGCGCACCATACAGATGTACGAGTCCGGGATGGGAGCCATGATCGATGCGGCACTGCGTATCGAGGAGTATCTTGGACTGCCGATAATCGAGCCCATAGATCCTTTCACCTTCAAGAGCGAGGAACGTGAGAAAGAGGACAGGAGCACTGCCCAGAACATAGACACGTTCGCGTACAACCAACTCTGCAACCTCGGGTTCTCCGTCCGTCCAGTGGTCAGGAGTCCCTTCGATGCAGTGACGCACAACGACCGTGCACTCATGCTCACCGGAACCGCTTCCGATGACGAGAAGATCCTGCAGAGAGCGATCGTTGCCTCCGAACTGTCCCGTGTCATGGACAGGTTCTCGGTCATTATCGTCGAGAAGAAACACAAGAGGGACAATATAGACACCACCGCAGTGGTCTCCAATGAGGAACTCAAGAAGATCGATGAACCGAGCGAGCTCACGGACCTTGTCGCGTCCAGGGGGACCCGTTCATGAGGCACATCGACCTGAACGGGTGCAGCATAGATATCATACCGATTGTAAATGGACTGGTCTCTGAGGCGGAACGCATCAGACCCCTTATCGGGGACTACGAGGCATACGGTGCCACCGTGGGGATCGAAGGGATACAGGCCATACGCAACAGGGCCAACATCGATGATGAATACGAGGTCAGTGAACTGGACCTCGTATATGCCCAGCACATGGGACGCTTCGGAACCGTCGAGATGCCCTCGCCCGCACTTTGCGCCTTCGTGGACGCATGCACCGAGAAGGGCAAACATGTCATCGCCCTCGACATGAACGATTATGATTTCACGGACATGTATTGCAAGACCGTGAAGACAGGTGATTTCGTGAAGGAACATCGTCTGGCCAAGAAAGGTCTGAAGAGGAAGTTCGAATTCAAGGACCCCGAATCATTCGCGATAGAATGGGATGAATACGTCAACACTGTCAACGGTTACAAGAAGCTCTCCGAGAAGAGAGAAGAACATATCGTCAAACAGATAAAGGATGTGACGAAATACCGCAAAAGTCTACTGATGATCATCGAGATAGAACGTCTTGAAGGCGTCATGAGACTACTGGAGGATGGTCTATGACCTGCGACAAATGCGAAGAGAGCAAGGAACAGGGATACAAGTTCTGTCCCGTCTGCGGAACACCGCTGACAAAGGGTTGTGTGTACTGCGCACAGTACGAGAAGGAAGGGTACGAATACTGTGGGAAGTGCGGGAACCGTCTGGAACCCAGACCCGCTTCCGATGCCCCTCCCGCGGCTCCTGCTACACAGGACCCGCTCCGCATGGCACCCCTGGCCGGTATGCCGTTCTTCCTGATTCTCCTGGGCATCTACATCATAGCGTTGATCGTCAACATAGGCTCTGCATGGGATGCTGTTAGCCAAGGAGGACTGGACATGATAGTCCTGACGCCCGGACTCTCTGTCATAGGAACCCTCACCGGAATTGGCCTTCAGACCTACTTCATCCTCATACTGATCGCACTTCTGGCTTCAGTGGCCCTTGTGATGTATCAGTCACGTGGATTGTTCGACCCGCGCGGAAAGGACGTGTCCGATGCTGAGAAGACTCCGTTGTACTGGATAATACTCCTGTTCTGCGGCAATCTGATACTGTCCATAATCCTGGTCCTCGTGCAGTTCGCATTCGGCTTCCAACTCGACACGAGTCTGGACCTTGACAGCATGGATATCGGCGAGATGATTGTCTCGATGATGAATGCAGCAGTTTGGGAGGAGATCGCATGCCGTGTACTGTGGATCGGTGTGCCCATGGCCCTGCTCGCCCTGTGTTACGGCAAGAAGGACTTCCTCAGAAACCTCCTGGGAGGATTCGGAATGTCCCGCTACGCCCTCATCCTGTTGGTCATATCCTCTCTGGTGTTCGGATATGCTCACCTTGAGAACTGGAGTGCGGCCAAGTTCATACCCACTATGATCGGCGGGTTCATCATGGGGTACCTGTACATCAGATTCGGAATACACGCAGCGATATTCTATCACTTCTTCACGGATTTCCTGCTTGTTTCGATGGATTTCGCAGGTGAGATCATCACGGCTGCAGTGATGCTGGTCCTGATGGTTGTCGGACTGGTATGCCTCGTCAGCGTACTGATGAGGATCCACAACGGAGTGAAGGAAATACCCGGACTTCCAGTAACCGGTATGGATCAGGACGACTCGAGGAATCCCTGAGATTCCAGAGCGGAATCGAATCCACGGGCTTCGATGATGAAGTTCCCGTCGTAATCGGACAACCTGGAGAGGACGTGGTCAAAATCTATGTTCCCCTCCCCCAGGGTCATGTGAGCATCACGGTCACCATAGTTATCGTGGATGTGTATGTTCGCGATGCGGTCTTGGAACAGATCGATCATCCTGTCGATCTGACCGGTGGTGTTCGCATGACCTATGTCGAAGCATACCGACAGGTCCGTACCGTCGATGATGTCCGCCAGGGCATCCGCGGTACGTCCCAGGAAGAAAGGTGCTTCGGGCATGTTCTCTATTGCTATCGTGACCCCGTACTCCTCAGAAACCTTCTGCAACCTGGGCATCATCTCTTTCGCTATACCCATCGCCATCTCCTCAGTTGCCAGGATGGCCATGGATGCCAATCCGGGATGGACGGTCATCGTGCATATGTCCAACCTGTTGGCCGCCTTAGCGGTATCGACCATGATCTGAAACGAAGCCTCACGTATCCTCTCGTTGATTGCGGCGATGTTTGTGTCGGATATGGGAGAATGCACGGAGTAATGCAGATCATACGATGGCAGGAGATCTGCGAAGAGATCCGTCCTCTCGGATATGCTGTGCCTGCACTCGGAGAATATCTCCCATAATTCGAACCTGCCGACGATACGGTCCAACCATACCTGGGGTTCATCGATGGAGAATCCGGTACAGGACATGCCTATCAAAGGATCACTTCCTCCCCGTCGACGGTCATGGGTGCAACCTTGTCTATGAGTGCCTCCAGATCATCTCCCTCAATATCCACCTGGATGGCACCGAGAACGGGACGGGGATTGGAGAACGAGACCTTACCGACTGTGGCGACCTGCTTGTTGAGGTTCATGAACGTATGGTCACCACGGAGATTGGCCAACAGTACTCCCCTAGTGGCATCGAGGATCTTCTGCTTACGGATGAGTCTTGAGAACTTATCCAATGAACCGCTTCCCTCGAAACCCCTCTCACCGAGTTCCAACTCTGCATCGGGGAAAATCGATAGAACAGCGGACTTCACCTTCTCTTCATCCTCACTGGGATTAACCGGACAGAATATCCTGACGGAGACCATATGTTTGCCAGAGCCTACAAGATATATAAACAACCGTTTTTGGGACCATGGCCAAACTCCTTATCAACAATGGATGATAAGGGTATCCGATGAAAGAGGAGATCCTATCAGCAGCCGCTAAACGCAAGATCTTTTTCTCGCCGGATGCCATGGAGATGATCCTCTCGAACAACGACCCGATGGGATTCACCAACACCGTTTTCGCACATCTTGCATCAAACATGATGTTCGTAAACAAACAGGACATCATGGACTGCATCGCAGGGGACAAGGTACTCTTCGAATCACAGAAGGAAGTGAAACCTCAGAACAAATTCACTCCGGACCTGTCCATCGTAAAAGGTACCGATGTGACGGGGGAATCCACCTGCGAAGGTAAGGTCAACGACTTCGCCCAGTACTTCAAGAGCAGATTCTACAGCCTGAAGAGACTCATCGAGAAACGCAACGACTTCGGCAGGGCCATGGACATCAGCAGGGCCAAGACACTCGACAGAGAGGTCCGCATCATCGGAATCGTCTATGAGAAGTCCACGACCAAGAACGGTCACACCATGCTCACCCTGGAGGATGAGAGTGGAACAGCCAAGGTGTTCATCTCGAAGGAATCGCCCATCGCCAACGAACTGTTCGTCACCGACGAAGTTGTCGGCATCCATGGTAAACCGAACGCCCAGAGGACCATCATCATGGCCGAAAAGGTGTTCAGACCCGATATCCCACGCAGCAATTCATGGGAACCGAGTGACAGCAACTCCCAGATAGCGTTCCTCTCCGACGTCCATGTCGGAAGCAGTACATTCCTGGAGAAGAGCTGGCTCCGCATGATGGCATGGTTAAAGGAGAACTCCGTCAAGGAGAACATCAACTACCTGGTGTTCCCAGGGGATGTAGTCGACGGAATCGGTGTGTTCCCCGATCAGGACAAGGAGCTCGACATCATAGACATCTATGACCAGTATGACAAACTAGCCGAATACCTCAAGGATGTTCCAGACCACATAGAGATGGTCCTTCACCCTGGAAACCACGATGCGGCACGTGCAGCGGAACCCCAGCCCGCTCTGAACACTGTTTTCACCAAATCATTCGATTCCAATGTGAAGATGGTCAGCAACCCGGTCTACCTCAATGTAGAGGGTCGCACGGTGCTCACATACCATGGTAAGAGCATAGACGACTGGATCGCATCCGTGCAGTACCTGACATACGATGATCCCCTGAAGGTCATGAAGGAGATGTGTGTGAGACGTCACCTCGCCCCCATCTACGGTCAGAGGAACGCCCTGGCACCTGAGAAGAAGGACTACATGGCGATGGAGATAATCCCGGACATATTCGTCTCCGGACACGTGCACGGAGCTGGAACCGAGATATACAACGATGTGAGGATGATCAATGCATCCACATGGCAGGATCAGACCGAGTACCAGCGCATGCACAACTTCAATCCAGAACCTGGGATAATGCCGACCGTGCACCTCGGCACAGGTCGCATCAAGATGCACAACTTCCACAGCTGATCCATTTTACCCAGATCTGTGTCCCTGTATGCGGAAAATCAGGATCCAATGACATGGTCGGAATATAATCGAACCATCTTGAAAGAAAAGGTATCCGGCCCGAAGGCCGGGTAAATTGTTTCCTTAAACCGTTACACCTTTGTGTAGAGCAGTACCCCGATAATCAGGAACGCTCCGATCATGAGCATCGAATATGCAGCCACCCATATCGCCGTGAACGCCCTCTTCAGTTTGACAGGGTCGTTACGGATTTCGGACAAGCGCTCTTCGATGGACTTCACTCTTCGGCCGCCCCTTTTCTCTTCAGGTGCTTGAGACGGGTTGTGTTCTCCCTGTCCATCTCTTCGAGACTGAACTTGACGAACCTCTCCGCCTCTTTGAGCTCGGGAATGATCTTGAATTCGAGGGCGTTGACCCTTCTCTTCGTCTTCTCGATCTCATCGAGCAGCTTCTTCATGGTGGTCTCAACCTCGGCGGCACGTACCAGTGTGTCGAGAAGTTTCTCGAATGCCACTGCGGCCTCCTCGATATAGGCAGAAGTGGAGATCACACCGTAACCTTTCTCGGTCATCTTGGTGTGGATCTTCTCAGCCTCTACCTTGGGAACCATCATTCCCATGATGCTTTTGCTGCCCAGTTTCACCTGCGGGTCTGCCTTAAGGGCATACGCCGCGCTCTTCACGGCGATCTCTCCCTCAACAGCACGGGCGATGGTGATCTTCTCCATTGCCGACTCGTAGTCGGAGGAGACACCTTCACGCATCTTCCTTGCCTTCTCAAGGACCTCGAAGAACTCGATGATGAGACCATCTCTCTTCATCTTGAGGACCTTGTATCCACTCTGTGTGAGCTTGATCCTCTTCTTCAGGTCCAGAAGGACTGAACGGTTGGGGGTGACATCGTGTGCAGACATGGCGATCACTCTTTCTTGGGCAGGTAAGCTTCGATGTACTTACGGTCGATCCTGGTGAGCTGATCGAGGTCGAGCTCGGTGAAGATCTCCCATGCGAGGTCGAGTGTCTCCTCGATGGAACGGTCCTCGTCGAGTCCCTGACGGACAATGCGGTCCTCGAAGATGTCTGCGAAGTCCAGCAGTTTCCTGTCCTTTGCGGACAGGGAGTCCTTACCGACGATAGCCACGAGTCCACGGAGATCCTTACCCTCTGCATAGGATGCATACAGCTGGTCGGAGACTCCCTTGTGGTCCTCACGGGTCTTACCCTTACCGGTTCCTCCTCCCATCAGCCTGCTGAGGGATGAGGAAACGTTGACAGGCGGGTAGATACCGTTCCTGTGGAGGTCCATGGACAGAACGATCTGTCCCTCGGTGATGTATCCGGACAGGTCGGGGATGGGGTGAGTAATGTCACCACCGGGCATGGAAAGGATGGGGATCTGTGTGATGGATCCTTTCTTGCCCTTGATCCTTCCTGCACGCTCGTACAGCTGTGCGAGATCGGTGTACATGTAACCGGGGTATCCACGCCTTCCGGGCACCTCTTCACGAGCTGCTCCGACCTGACGCAGTGCCTCACAGTAGTTGGTGATATCAGTCATGATGACGAGAACCTGCATTCCGAGCTCGAAAGCCATGTACTCCGCGGTGGTGAGACCGAGACGGGGTGTGACGATACGCTCGACTGCAGGGTCGTCTGCGAGGTTCAGGAAAACCACTGCGTTCTTCAGTGCACCGGTTCTCTCGAACTCCTTCATGAACATCTGCTTCTCTTCGTTGGTGATTCCCATCGCGATGAACACGACAGCGAACTCCTCGTTCTCTCCACGGACTTTTGCCTGCCTTGCGATCTGCAGAGCCATCTCGTTGTGGGGAAGACCGGATGCGGAGAAGATAGGCAGCTTCTGACCCCTAACCAGAGTGTTCATTCCATCGATGGTGGAAATTCCGGTCTGGATGAAATCAGAGGGACTGTCCCTTGCCCAGGGGTTGATAGCTGCTCCGACGATGTCGAGCTCCTGCTCGGGAACGATCTTCGCTCCACCGTCGAGGGGGTCTCCTGCTCCGGAGAGGACCCTACCGAGCATGTCCTTGGACACGGGCATCTTCATGGTCTCGCCGAGGAAACGCACGGATGCGTCCCTGTCGATTCCAGTGGTACCCTCGAACACCTGAACGACGACGATGTCATCGGAGGAATCGAGAACCTCTCCCCTCCTCATGGAACCGTCGGACAGCCTGATGTTAACGATCTCCTTGTAGGAGACGGGCTCGGTCTTCTTGACGAAGATGAGAGGTCCCGCGATCTGGGAGATAGTCTTGTACTCTTTGGTAATGTCTGCCATTTGAATCACGCTCCCAGTTCTGCGAACTGCTTGTCCATGTCCTCGCTGACTGCCTGAAGCTCAGCGTCGGTGTTCTCCTCGTACTTGGCCTGGTTGAACCTGGTCCTGACGGGGAGGTATGCGATCTTGTCGACCTGTGCGCCTGCGGCGAGTGCCTTCTCAGCAAGGTCAGAGTACTTCTTGATGAGAGAGAGCATCATGTACTGCCTCGGGAGGGGGCAGTAACAGTCGACAGGGTGGTATGCGTTCTGCTGGAGGTAGATCTCACGGATCATCTTTGCGACCTCGAGAGTGATCTTCTGCTCATCGGGCAGAGAATCGGAACCGACCATCTGAACGACCTCCTGAAGCTCGGACTCCTTCTGCAGGATCTGCATTGCCCATGCCCTGAGGGTGGGGAAGTCGTCTGCGACATTGGTCTTGTACCAGTCGACCAGCTGCTTGTCGTACATGGTGTAGGAAGTCAGCCAGTTGATTGTGGGGAAGTGCCTCCTCTCCCTCAGCTTGGTATCGAGTGCCCAGAAGACACGGACGATACGGAGGGTGTTCTGAGTAACGGGCTCGGAAAGGTCTCCTCCGGGAGGTGAAACTGCTCCGATAACGGAGATGGATCCATCCTCACCGCAGAGTGTCCTTGCACGGCAAGCACGCTCGTAGAACTCGGACAGACGTCCTGCAAGGTATGCGGGGTATCCCTCTTCTCCGGGCATCTCTTCGAGCCTGGAGGAGATCTCACGCATTGCCTCTGCCCACCTGGAGGTGGAGTCTGCCATAAGGGAAACATTGTATCCCATGTCCCTGAAGTACTCTGCAATGGTCATTCCGGTGTAAACGGATGCCTCCCTTGCTGCCACAGGCATGTTGGAGGTGTTTGCGATCAGGACGGTCCTCTTCATGAGGGACTCTCCGGTCCTGGGATCGACAAGCTCGGGGAACTCTGTAAGAACCTCGGTCATCTCGTTTCCACGCTCACCGCATCCGATGTAAACGACGATCTCTGCATCGGAGTACTTAGCGAGGGACTGCTGAGTAACGGTCTTTCCGGTACCGAATGCACCGGGGATAGCTGCTGCTCCTCCCTTTGCGAGGGGGAACATAGTGTCAAGGACACGGAGTCCAGTGACGAGGGGGACGTCGGGCTGGTACTTCTCTGCGACGGGCCTGGGGTTACGGACGGGCCAGTACTGCATCATGCAGACTTCCTTTCCGTCAATGACTGCCACGGTCTCGTCGACTGTGAAAGAACCGGACTTGATGGAATCGATCTTTCCGCTCTTGATGTCGAGGGGAACCATAATCTTGTGAACCATGGGTCCCTCCTGAACGGTACCGATAACCTGTCCAGCTGCAACCTCGTCTCCAACTTTAGCTACGGGAGTGAAATCCCATTTCTTCTCATGATCCAGTCCAGGTGCGGCGACTCCACGGTAGATGAAGTCTCCCATTTTGTCCCTGAGAACGGGCAGGGGCCTCTGGATTCCGTCGTAAACGGAAGTCAGAAGTCCGGGACCGAGCTCAACGGCAAGAGGCCTACCGGTGTTGGTAACCGGCTCTCCGGGTTTGATACCGGATGTATCCTCGTAAACCTGGATGATGGAGTAGTCGCCGACGATCTTGATGACCTCTCCCATCAGCTGCTCATCCCCGACGTGAACGACATCGTACATCTTAGGGGAGATACCGACGGCTGTCACCACAGGTCCTGCGACCCTGTAAATTACACCTTCAGTGCTCATTTATGCATCCTCTGTTTTGTATAAATCAACGCCAATCGCTCTCTTGACCTTCTCACGGAGGTCTCCGTCATCTCCTCCTACGGGAACGATGACGGGCTGAATGGAATCCATTACCTTCAGCCTCAACTGGTGAGAGAGATTGTCGAGGTCCTTCGCATCTACTGCGAGGATACCTATTGTTGGCTGGGACATCGCCTCCAGCATTTTCTCCTGGTAGTTCTCTGAATTAGCAACGAAAACGCGCCTGATTCCGGCAAGCCTGAAACCAAGTACGAACTCATCACTGCCTATTACTGCGATTTCCATCAGATCACCAACAGTCCTTTGATGGTTTCTTTGTCAAGTCCGCTCTCAATTCCCCTTGCGACGGTCCTGATGTTCCTGACCTCGAGCTCCTTGTGGATCATGAAGTCGATGACGGGAACGACGGACAGCGGGTAGAGGTGAGAGAACTTCTTCGCCTGTGCGATCTCGTATTTCTTCATCTCGGTGACGACATCCCTGATACTGACACTGTCGGACTCGACGAGATCCCTGATGGTCTCGTAGAAGTCGAGCTGTGAAAGGTCGGATGCTGCCGCCTCGATGGTTTCCGCGTTGACGAGCTGGACTGCGAGTCTCTTATCGATCTGCTTTCCACCGGGTATGATGTACTGCATCACATCCTCTCCGTAGATGCCCTCTGCCTTGAGCTTCAGGATGGTCTCGAGGTTCTTCACATCGATTTCCTTCCTTACGTACTCCTGGAACAGCTTGGTGGGCCTGGAGGTAGGATCGATACTTGCGATAAGTCTGGCGTAGTAGTACTTGTCCAGGTAGTCTTCGATTGCACCGAAGTTTCCACCGGACTCCCTGTAGGCATCAAGAAGTGCCTGGGGATTGACCTTTGCCATCCTTCCGAAGTTTGCGAGTATATCTTCTGTGGCGTCAAGTGAGATAAGTTTTTCCAATGATTCAGTGCCGAGACGGCCTGCGGGGACGAGATCCTCCATGATCGCATCCGTGTTGAGACCGTATGACTTACCGCGGAGGATGACCTTAAGATTCCAGATATCCCATTTCTCGAGATATGCTGCAACCATGACCTCAAGTTCACCCTGTGAGGCAGAGAGGATGCTGCTGAATACTTTTGCCATGTTGACATAAGTAGCATGCTCAACGAGATCGATTCCCTCAAGCCTACCAGCGAGGTCCACCATCTCTTTCTGATAGCCGGACTCACTGATGTAACGGGAAATCTCAGGAACACTCATCTGCAGCATCTTGTTGTAGTCCTCTTCACCAAGGAGATGCGATTTCTTCGCTTTCACCCTGGCGACGGTGTACGCGTAATTGCCCTTCTTTCCGCTGCGGCTGAACATACGTTTCACCCGAAGAGAATATCAGACACAGATTTGATCTCACGGTCCCAAACCGACTGGAGAAGAGTGGAGTACTGCATGTCGACCTCGACCTGACCATCCTCGCTTTGGACGATGATACCTGCGACGATCCTGCTGTCCTTCTCCACAGAGATGACTCCGAGGTCGCTTGCGGAGAATGACTCATTCTCTGCAATGATTGCCTTGGGGTTCTCGATGATCTTCTTTGCAACCTCGACCATTGCCTTGTAGTGCGCCAGCTTCACATCGCTGGGTGCATTCTCAAGACCAGCAAGGGTACTCTCGAAGACCTCGGAGAGGATCTCCTTCTTCTTAGCCAGAACGATTTTCTTGCTCTCAAGCTCAGCGCTGGAGAGTTCCTGACGGTTGAGACGCTCAATGGCTTCTTTGAGCTTCTTGTCCTCTTTGTCTTTCATCTCAGTGATCTTCGCCTCCGCATCTGCATTGATCATAGCGATCTCTGCATCGGCCTCAGCCCTGATGGCTGCTGCCTTGTCCTGAGCGGACTTGATGATCTCCTGAGTAACGTTCTGCAATGCCATGAGATTACCTCTTGGCGAGCTTACATCACGAAGATACTGATGATAGCAATAACAAGTCCGAAAATGACGATGGTCTCAGGGAGAACCACGAAAATCATGGATTTTCCGAAAAGGGACATATCCTCAGTGATTGCTCCGACTGCTGCAGCTCCGACGTCTCCCTCGGCCATACCGGCTCCAAGACCGGTGAGTCCGACTGCGAGTCCTGCTCCGATTGCAATAAGTCCAGATCCAACATCTCCTTCAAGTACCATTTTTATACCTCTTTAGTAGCTTTTGCTTTGCTTGAAACTGTTTTTTCGCGTTTGATTTTAAGGGGATTGTACTCAACACCGCTTCCCTCGAAGAACTTACCCATAAGCTCGACCATCTGAAGCCTAAGTCCGTGAAGACCGGCAGACAGGATAGCAAGGGTCCAAATCACAAGGTGAAGGAATGCGAAGACCACAAGTCCCAGAATATCCATGAAATTGAACGTGTTGGTGATAAATGCATCAACAACGACCTCATGACCTACAACGACGGCAGGAGTAATGTCGACTCCGGCAATCATTCCGAGTGCAATGTAGTTGAATGCAAGTGCCATACCGGCCTTGGACATTCCGATTGCAGCCAGACGAGTGTAGGAAAGGACGTTACCCATGATTCCGGGCAGTTCGAGAATTGCCTGGATTCCCTCGTGCTTGATATTCATAACGATTTCGAGGACGATCAGCACGATTCCAAGTCCGAGGAATATGATGATGTCGTCCATAGGTGTTCCGTATATGAGAAGTTCAGTAAGTGCGTAACATGCAAGCACAACACCGATGAATCCCA
Organism: Candidatus Methanomethylophilaceae archaeon; assembly: GCA_017935945.1. Classification (GTDB taxonomy): domain Archaea; phylum Thermoplasmatota; class Thermoplasmata; order Methanomassiliicoccales; family Methanomethylophilaceae; genus Methanoprimaticola. The sequence goes on from JAGBGN010000006.1 coordinate 19,477, forward strand.
TGATCCAGGATCCCTTCTCCATGAATGCGTGTTTGAATCCATGCTGGATGTACTTGTTGTAGAATCCACACAGGTATCCGATCAACAGGTGAACGATACCGATGTAAACGGACAACTTAAGAAGGAATCCGACATGGAACAGTTTACCGACTCCGGCCTCATAAGGCAGAATTCCATTGAAGATCTCGGGAAGTCCGTGGAGACCAAGGAGCATCTCCCAAGAGAACTCAACGTCCAACATGTGTGACGATGTAACGAAGTGCATTCCTAGACATTCTCCAAAGAAGAAGAATCCAAAGATGAATGCCCAAATTCCACCGAAGAACAGAGCAGTAGCAATTGCACGCCAATCTTTGTGCCTAGTGACCTTGAGTCCATAGGCTCCAATGATAATGAACGGGATGGCGTATCCCACATCTCCGACCATCAATCCGAAGAACATCGGGAGGAAGATTGCGATCAGTATCGAAGGGTCGACCTCCTGATACGCGGGTACTCCTACTAGTTTGGTACAGTACTGGAATTCCTCGACGATCTTTCCGTTCTTGAATTTGGACGGAGTGGTCTTGAACCTCTCCTCGGCCTCCTCGACCTCGTGCAGGTTCCTGCCACGGGTCTCCTGAACCTCAACATAGGTTCCAGAAACCTTGGACTCGATCTCCGCTTTGACGGAGTCTGCCTTCTTCGCAGGTACCCATGCATCGATGACGAAGGTGTACTCACTGTTCGCGACCCTGACGGGAATCTCTCCCTTCTGGACCTCGATAGAAAGCTCCTCATCGGATGCCTTGAGGAAAGTCTTGTGTTTCTCAAGAAGGTTCTCAATCTCTTTGTTGACATTCTCCAACTCGTTGCTGACGGCTGTGAGTTCCACATCGGTCCTCGCAAGCGCGCTTGCAGCGGATCCAGTCTCCTTGGGGACCGGAATCTCGGAGAAACCGTTATCGGAAAGGATTGCCTGGACTTTTTCCTTGTCCGCATCCTTTGCGAAAACAGCCACGACGTTGCCCTTCTTCTTGTTGAGAGAAGAGAAGATCTCACAGTCGATACCCGAGAGGGCTGCTGTGGGATCATCGACAACAGTACCGACCATTGAGAAGATACTCTTGTAACCAGAGTACAGCTCAAGATCGACAGGTATGTCAGAAAGTAGCTCAAGATTCTTCTTCGTAGCGTTTAACTCGGTGATTCTCTGATTGAGATCATTCCTCTTGTCAAGGACGGAGGTAACCTCCTTCTCGACAAGCTCGACGCTGTCAGATGATATCTGGCTCTTGATTTCATCTTCGGGAACGGCATCGGTCTTCACGGAGTTCGTGATTCCCAACTCCTTCTCCATAGCACGCACCTTGAGCAGCCTCTCGGATGCCTTGGGTGAGTATGGGCGGGGTGTTCCCAGAGTGAAACCCTCATCCGCGTCGACGGTATGATCGATCAGGTGGATAGCTTCCGCACTGTACAGGGCCTCGATGGCCTCGTCCATATGGGATTTCGTACCCACGATCACAATCCTACTCATCGACTCAGGAAGTGACGTTTAAGGTCCTCTCAATTTCTTTATTAAGAAAATCTTTAACTTCCTGCATTTTAGCCTGTGAGTTAGATCCAATTCCATTTGCGATGGTCTTACCGTCGGCAAGCATAGCATCACGTTTGGAGTTGAGTGCCTCCTTCTCACTAGCAATAGCGGATTCGTAAGAGCTGCGCATCTGAGCCTCAGCGTCCTGAATCTTCTTCACAGAATCTCTGCGAGCTTCAGCGATAGCGGACTTCTTGTCTTCCTCGGCCTTAGCGACCATGGCGTCAGCGTCCGCCTCCGCCTTCTTTATTTCCGTAAGTATGTCAGTTCGGCTCAAATTTACACTCCCCGACCTACGGTCGTTATCCTTGGAGGGGTACTTAACCGTAACGTTCCCCCTAGTTTAAAAAAAGAATAAAATAAGGTTTAAAATGGATTTTAATACTCGAAATGCCGTTAAACATCCATTTCCCAGTATTATATATGGGGCAATCACTCCTGTGGAGGATATCTACGGATCAATATGTCCGTCTCATCGAGCAATGATTTCGAAAGATCGTCCACATATCCCTCATCGTACACGATCTCCCTTATTCCAGCATTTATGAGTATCTTCGCACACATGGAACAAGGATATGTGGTCGTATAGATCGTGGCACCGTTGACACTGACACCGAAATAAGCCGCTTGGGTGACAGCATTCTGCTCAGCATGGACACCTCTGCAGAGCTCATGTCTCGTACCGGAAGGGATGTTCATCTGCTCTCTTATGCATCCGAGTTCCTCACAGTGCTTGGTACCCTTCGGAGAACCGTTGTAACCGGTTGACAAGACCCTCTTATCTTTCACAATCACAGCGCCGACATGCCTTCTGGTACATGTGGAACGTGTGGAGACCAACTTGGCCATATCCATGAAATACTGATCGTTTCCGGGTCTTTCCATGCACTATCCATCCACTACATCGTATTTATCGATGACTTCGGTTTTATATTCAGAGAATATAACCTCCATTATGGATTCGGAAAACAAGAGGTTACTGGTAGTCCTCGGAGTGTTCTTGATAATACTGGTGGGAGGATACGCTGGAATCAAGGCCTATACCGGATTCGATACACCGTTCAGTGTCGTGATGTCACAGAGCATGCAACACGACAATGAACGTTCGGAAATCGGCTGCATCGATACAGGAGATATAGTCATCGTCAAATCTCCTGAAAAAGCCGATATACAGAGCTACTTCGAAGGGTTGGATACGGGATTCCGTAGTTTCGATGATTATGGATCAGTGATAATCTATGAACGTGGCTACAATCAGAACCCCGTCATACACCGTGCAATCCTCTGGTTGGAATACAACGGTGATGGTACATGGAGTGCACCGGATCTTGAAGGTCATGAAAACAAATGGCTGTGCATGGATGTGAGGAACGGTTCACTGGAGAGAATCACCAATCACAACGAACTCAGTGGTACACTGAAGTTCATAGACATAACACAGTCTGGAAAAACATTGGAGATTAATCTCGACAACCTCGGTGATGAAAGTGGATTCCTCACACTCGGGGATAATCCTGTAGGCAACCTCAATTTCGATCAAAATAGCGGTATCGTGAACCACCTGGTCGGTATGAATGATATAAGATCAGTTCCGATATTGGAGATCCCCTGGGCTGGTACAACCAAGATACTGTTGAAGAACGATGGAGAAAACCTCGAGTACGTCCCCAACAGCCTTCCATCATTAATCCTGGCATTCATCGTGATCATATCATTGATTCTGATCGTTGATGCCATTTTCCTCAGGAAGAACACAGAGGATATGAAGAACGAGATGAAGAAAAACTGAGTAACCCCCCCACCCCTTCATTTCCACTGGAACTGGAAAAAAGGGTATGGGGGTCTCTCATTCACATGAGAGTCATCTGTTTCTGAGGCCTATAACTATCCAATCCTCTGAAAACCTCGTCGGATTTCACCATGTTGATGATCTCCTTAGGAGTGTTCAATGATATCTCCTTGGTACGACCCTGTCTTCCAAAGGATTTGACCCTTGCATGAACTATTCCAAGCATGTCCAATTCCGAGATAAGACCAGCAACCCTACGTTGTGTAAGAATTGTCTGAGAAATGGCTTCACAGACATACTTGTACATGGTGTAAACATCACCGGTGGTCATGACAGTCATATTCTCATCTTCAGTGTTCTTGATGATACTCATGAGAACGATCTTAGATTGGACCGTGAGTGTTTTGATAACTTCCGATACCGCATCCAATTCGATTTTACTCCTTGCCAATCTGACATGAGCTGCAGTGACAACAGTATCACCATTCCTTTCGGCGAGATCTGCAGAGATCCTCAAGAGATCCAAGGCTTTTCTGGCATCGCCCATCTCCTGAGCAGATAATGCTGCACAATATGGGATGACATCGGAATCAAGAATACCTTCTTCGAAAGCATCTTTAGCTCTCTCCACGAGAATATCTCCCAATTGTTCAACAGTATACGGAGGAAAAATGATTTTCTCTTCACCCAATCTACTTTTGATCTTGGTAGACAACATCTCCGTGAATCTACTGTTATTGGTAATTCCTATAATAGAAACCCTTGAATTTTCTAAAAGCTCATTTATCGTAGTCAGATAATAGAATATGTCATCTCCATTCTTTTCAAAGGATCTGTCAATCTCATCCAATACAACGATGAAGACCTTATCCTGCTTATCCACATAATCCGTTAATTCAGCGAAGATCTTATCCAGACTCCAACCAGTGAAAGGAATCCTCTTGGATGGATCGGTTATTATCTGATTTGATATGTTATACAGTATACCATATGGTGTATCGACAACTTCACAGTTGACATAAATGAATTTACAATTCTCTTCATCTTTGTCAGCTTTTTTTAATTCTTTACCGATATAATTGATGACAGCGGTTTTTCCGGTTCCAGTTTTACCTATTATCAAGATATTAGAAGGTTTATCCCTGTTCAAGGAAGGTGCAATGATTTCAACGATTTCATTGATCTTATCTGTTCTATGAGGAAGATTTGAAGGAATGTATGATGACTGCAAGATTTTCTTGTTCTTGACAATCTGATTCCTTTTTTGCATATATTGTGTGAAAATGTTTGCACCGTTATTACCTTCATTCTCCACTGGAACCACCGCTTTTTCTTTTTGTTTCCTCTGGATAAAAATCATAAATTTAATCCTTAGCTTTCAAATTTTAATGATTTTTTGATTTTTTGAACCGATGATAATGATCTAAAACGAACATATTAAATATAAATTCGATAATACATTACTGATTAGATTTAGATATATATTAATTAATTAATAAATTAATTAAATATAATCTAAATCTAAAATCATAATAATACAATAAAATCAATTATTTGATTCGAATATTTCTTCTATCGGATTGGTTCAGATTCGATAAGAGTCGTTTTTATATCTGTTGTCCAATGACACCTCATTCAAAGGAGTTGACCTAAAATGAAAGGTTGGTTAGTAATCGGAGCTTGTATTCTCGGAATAGTAGCTTTCATTGGACTTCTCTGTCTTATCGGTTGATCTGAAAGACAGGGTATACCCTTTTTTCCAGTTCCAGTGGAAATGAAGGGGTGGGGGGGTTGTGATGTTTACCGCAACCTCTCCTCTTTTTATCATCCATGAAACAACATTTTTTGGTGTTTCTTTGAATAAGTATATGCTGATTGGTCTTTCTTTGACCTTGGTGATGATGATCTTCGTGGTATTCACCGATGAGGACAACATCGAATATGATTACACAGGGATTGTACACGATGTGAGTTCCACTTCCAATGGATACACATTCTACATGAATCTCTCTGATGGATCGTTCCAGAAATGTTATTTCAAAGATGAGCCCATTTTGTATGGATATTATTCTTTCAATGGGACTTTTTCTGATAATGGTGATATTCTATTCATATCGGAGATGAATCTGTTGGGATGAGGTTATATTACAGACTCGCGGTTCACCCA
>JAGBGN010000090.1 GCA_017935945.1 Candidatus Methanomethylophilaceae archaeon
AAATTTCTTCGAAAAAAATAGTATTGATTTCATCAACATTTCGACAATCGAAATAATACAATTATAAATAGTAATAATGCGTAACATCATATGCAGGAGGTAAGTGCAAATCGCTAAACGACAAGTAACATGGATCTGCGGCGAGGATTGCCACGAATCATCGGTTCTTCCCAGGAAAGAACGGTCGATTGACACTTATCCTTCGGGAATGGAATGATACGGCGATTCGCAAGACCGACGGATGACCGCAACAAACCGGCAACCGCCATCTTCACCAATGCAGGGTTGCAACAGGCATCTCTGCGCCCTTCCTCCTTTATCTCAAACCAGGAAGAGCTGGCACCTTACATTGTATCCTTCGGCATAGGGATCATGCCGTTGGACACATCCTTTTATCATCGCTAGACGTTCCACAACCATGGCAGACTTGAAAGACTACGTCACCACCATCCCGGATTTCCCCAAACCCGGGATCATGTTCAGAGATGTAACAACGATCATCAGCGACCCCGATGGCCTCCACATGGCTATCGACGGTATCGTGGACACACTCAAGGACTGTGAATTCGACCTCGTCCTCGGTTCCGAATCCAGGGGATTCATCTTCGGAACCCCTGTGGCATACCTCATGAACAAGGGGTTCGTCCTTGTCCGCAAGAAAGGGAAACTCCCTAGAGAGACCATCTCCGAAGACTACGACCTCGAATACGGCTCTGCAACGCTCGAGATGCACGCCGATGCCATCAAACCCGGACAAAAGGTGGTCATAGTCGACGACCTCATCGCCACCGGTGGAACCACGGAAGCCATCGTGAAGATGGTCGAGAAGCTCGGCGGAGAAGTCGTGAAGATCTGCTTCGTCATGGAGCTCGCCGGCCTCGAGGGAAGAAAGAAACTCAGCAACTACGATGTGGAATCCCTCATCACCTACGAAGGTGCCTGAATGAAGATCAAGAGTCCCGGCATAGAGGAGGGCCGTTTCCTAGACAGATATGGCTCGAAGGGTGATGTCTCGGTCAACGGCATGCCGGGACTCTCCATACCTTTCTCGATAGAGGATGCCCCGGCTGGTACGAAGTCTTTCGCAGCCATCCTCGACGATTACGATGCCATCCCCGTATGCGGATTCAACTGGATACACTGGACGCTTTGCAACCTCCATCGCGACACGGTATCCGAAGGGGAATCCCACAACGACCCCGATTTCGTGGAAGGATGCAACAGTTGGCACAGCATAGCCGATGAACTTTCCGTAGAGGAGGCCACAGGATACGGCGGAATGGCTCCCCCCAACTGCGAACACCGCTACACCCTCAAGGTATTCGCCCTCGACTGTGACCTGGATCTTGAAAGGGGATTCATGCTTAACGAATTGATATTCGCGATGGAAAATCATGTACTGGACTTCTCGGTGCTGACCGGAACCTACTCGCCCGCCGATGTATGACATCAAACCATTCCTAGAACGCCTGAAGGATTCATACAAGCACTATTACGACATCCACGAGGATGGAGTATGGACCTTCAGGGCGGAGTTCCATTCTAAAAACGAGGGATACATCCTCTCGAAGGACGCCAAACTATGGTCTGCTGAGGATCATGAGTATGCATACTTCATTTCCTCCGAGAGAACAGGATTGGACTTCGTGACGTCCATCGTGGAATCGTCCTTGGAGGATGCAATGGATCGGATAACGCCTGGGCCAGAGCACAGAAGTTCCCTGATTACCACGGTCATCATCACCGGTTCATCGGATGAATACTGCAGGGACTTTATCCGGAGATACAGGTACCACCGTGATTTCAGGATGACTCTTGTATCGCATCCCACCCGCCAACTCTACGAAAAACGTATTGTAACGCAGTGGGAGAAGAACGTACCGGAACAGTCGTCTCATAAAAGCAAACTGATCCCGACTCGGAAGTCCTGCGTGAAAGCCGCGAAGTGACTTTGACGGACGGTCATCACAGTTGAATTTTCTGACGCCCTTTTTGATATCGGACAGCTGCAAAACGGTAT
>JAGBGN010000007.1 GCA_017935945.1 Candidatus Methanomethylophilaceae archaeon
AGGACCGTCACCGAAGATGGGGGATGCAGGGAATGAGGGGAGATGTCTACCACAGGTTGACATTGGGTCTTATCGATGGGACCGTGATCCAGAACGACTACAAGGATGGTCTCATCCCGGAGCGCTTCATCAACGGTTTGAAGAACGCCATGCCAAGTCAGGGGAGGTTCAAGGCCATCCATGATGAGGGTTACGAGATGTTCACATTCTGTGTCGAGCACGTATCGTTCGCATCAATAACCAAGGTGATGGAGGGGGACCCCACAGTGGAACCTGTAGGTGACGGGTTGAAGGTCTTCCCATCGAACGACAAGGTGAAGACGATTTACAGGGGGATATGACATGACAGGATATTCACACATGAGGGAGAGGATAGTGCCGCAGTTCATGCGCGTGCTTCACGAGAACGGTCCGACACACATCTCGAAGATTTCCGCAAGGACTGCGGAGATCCTCGGACTCACACCACAGGAGGCCGCACTCCGCTACCAGGGAAGGAACGCCAATGAATCAAGAACGGAATGGCAGTACCAGAATGCATGGGTGGCTGCCGAACTGAAGAAGGCCGGAATGGTGACGACCAACAACCGTGGTGTCTATGAGTTGACCGATGACGGTTGCAGGGTGATGTCATGGATGGAACCGATCACGCTCCAGACGATTCGTGAAGATGCAAAGAGAAGGTCAAGTAGGATCTGAAAGGAGAAAACATAGGCTATTCGATTTATTGATCACGGCCTGGATCAAACGATTTACAACTACCCTACCCCACGGGAGGGGGATTCCCGATGATGAGAAACACACCAGTTAGCGGAGGCTATCGAAATGGAAACGAGATGTGAGACAAGCAATGTAAATGGGAACTGCAACGGAATGGAATCGTCCGAGAATGTGGAGGAGCCATAATCAGAGAGGAGGTGGAACAATGTCGATAATCTCATACGACAAGGATGACAGGGTCATGGTCTTCATAGACCTCAGGAACATGATCGGCAGCATCCAGGTGGATGCAGCCTTCACCCGTTTCGATTTCGTTGCACTATCCAGGCATCTCAGGGGATCCAGGAAGCTGGTCGGTGCATATGTGTTCGACAGCAAGGGGATCCTCGATGGAGAGGATACTACCCGGAGGTTCCATGACTATCTCCGTTACAAGGGTTTCAGGGTTATGGCACGTGATGCATACGATCCTAAGAGGGATGAGCAGAAAGAGGTCGATGTGGCGATGGCCTGCAAGATGGTTGTCCACGCCCTGAAGGACCACTATGATGTGTGCATAGTCGTCAGTGGTGACAGGGACTTCATACCGGCGGTTCAGGAGGTTCAGGCTGCCGGTAAGAGGGTGGAGATTGCCGCATTCGCAAACCATGTCTCTCAGGAGATGGTCCGTGCAGCCGACATCTTCCACAAGCTGGAATCACTCCCCCTGCTCAGCATGTCCAATCCGACTCACGAGGTCCTGGTCGATGGGGGTGTTGAGTGATGGCACCCGAGAAAATCGATTGGAACGATTTCGTGAAAGATATGAAAATCAGGTTCGGTACCGATGAGTCCGATTGGGAATTCCTCAAAAAGGCAGCTGTGGTCAAATTCGAGAATGATGACCGCGGGGACATCTCGGGGAAGTACAAGGGAATCATGGTCTTCCCCGGACGTGAATATTGCGATACGTTCAACGCCGGTGACGTTTGGATCGTCAGCCTCCA
>JAGBGN010000091.1 GCA_017935945.1 Candidatus Methanomethylophilaceae archaeon
ACATGTTGCCGGACACGGAGACCATGACGGCACCGGTCTCCTTCTCAATGAGCCTGCATATGGCCTCGGTGGCGATGGTCGCCATGTTCATACCCATGGCATCGCCGGTCTCGTAAAGGCATCTCAGGAACAGGCTGCGTCCGTTGGGATACTTGTCGATGCGGTGGAGCTTTCCATGGCTGGTGGTACCGGCAACCGCCTCTTCGATGAGGTCCATGTTGGAGTCTATCCATTCGATGACCCTGTTGCAGTGGTCGATGCCGTCCACCTTGAGGACCGGTGCACGGGTCATGTAATCCGCATACACGGCTGCCCTGGCACCTCCTCCGGAGTTGATCACGGACATACCACGTGATATGGAAGCGACGAGTGCCCCCTCGGTGGTTGCAAGGGGTATCAGGAACTCCCCGTCCGCATGTCCTCCAGAGATCCTGACCGGGCCTGCGTATCCCAACGGGATCTGCACGGTACCGATCATGTTCTCGATGTTCTTCGAGGATGCTTCGGGGTCGATTGTGTACTCGGAGATCTTCTCCAGTTTCGTTCCTGTGAAGGATTCCGCCGCTGTACGGCGTTCCTCCACATCGGAACGCGAATATCCGCGGTTCTTCAGTCCGTTCTGTTCTGCCATGACCATCCCCAGTGAGTACGTTGTATTAACGGTTGGTACGAGGAACCTGTTGTCGCAGGGGACATAACTATAACTGAGTACACGTTTGACGTTGCATGAAGGACGGGCGTCTCAAGGATGGTTTAGATTCCATCAACGACAGGATAGACCATCTGGCAGAGAAGGTCTCTCCCGAGATGCGCTCCATATTCATGCATTCCGAGAGGCGTGACCTGACCATAACGCGCAACTTCCCATTCTTCATTCTGGCCTGCGTCGTCCTGTGGATCTTCGTGATTATGTACCTCGGTGATTACTCGTTCCCCAAACTACTGGAAAACCTGTGCCTCGTGTTCGTCGTGATGTTCGCTTTGATTGGCACCCTGTTCTTCCGTATGTTGAACATGGGCACGTTCCCGAGATGGTCACTGCTGATTGGGTCGTTGATAATATCGTCCATCATATGGTGGTCCGAGGTTCATTTCGAGAACATGGTCTATGCCGATGCCGTGGATGCCGTCCTATCGGTACTGCATATGGATCTCTCGGATGACATGGTGGTAGTACTGGGATTCCTGGTCCTGTTCTACATAACACTGTTCACGACAGTCGGGGTCCTATCGGTGACATCGGCCTACCTCCGCATATATCTGGCACGTGTGTTCGCCACGATGGATTCCCATGCTGTAGATGGGATCAGGGGCAAGGCGGAATCGTTCTTCATGGTCCCTGATATAATCGATCCGAAGGAAGTGGTGATAGAACCGAAGATCAATGTCCACAGGTTCAATTTCCGCGTGTTCCTCCGCATGTTCCTGTACACGTTGGTGCTGGGTATGATGATTTCATCGTACCTGTTCATCAACCCCCTGTTCCTGGACGTCATGAGCTGGAAGACCATGCTCTCCATAATGCTCATGCTCTCCATGTTCGTGCCCGTACTGGTCGTTCCATGGCAGCTGGTCGAGGACCTCGGTGCCAAGATCCGTTCAGATGCCCCCCGCGACTATTACCTCTACGTGGGTGCGAAGAAGCGCCTGTTCTCCACGTTCGCGGCCCTGGGCGTGTTCATGATGATGTTCGTGCTCTCACTGTACTTCGGCAACGACGTCCTGGATATCCTCAAGAACTACCTGTACTACCTCATACCTCTGGTGTTCACGTCCGCCATGTACGCATTCATCTACAGCAACAACTTCCACGAGGCCATGAAGCTCACCATCCAGGCGAGGTTCGAGGATTACAAAGGGTCGTACAGGAAAAGGTGAGCGGGGCGTTCATGGTTCTTTGAATGTTATAGGAATAGGAGGAAACTAACATTCGACTGAAAGGTGCCTCACCCCTGCTCTAGAAAATGAAGAGTAATGCCTCATATTTAAACATTATTTAATACTATATACATTTTTATGTTATGGACATCACATCCAACCGTGATATTGTATTAAATACCCCTTGTCAGGGAAATCATCATTCCGGGAAGGTCGGTGGTCACCCTGCATTCACTTTTATACATCCCCGTGCATCGAGTGGGCATGACATCGGATCCGGCGTTCGAAGCATCCAGCAAAGCCAAGAGGCAGGCAGAGAGTGGCAATCCCGTCGGTGCGGCCGAGACCTTGGAGAACTACCTATCAACGGATCCGCACAACATCAAACTCAGACTCCAATTGGCGCAACTGCATCTGTACAAGCTCGACAGCTACGATTACGGTATGATGCAGCTGGACATCATCCTGGACCTGGATCCCGATTGCGTCGATGCATTGATCGCCCAGGTGACCGTCCTCTCCAAGTACAAGAAGAACAACAAGGAGAGCAACGAGAAGTTCAAGAGGTTGCTGGAGCTCGCTCCATCAGCAGACATGTACAACATGTATGCCAGGTTCCTCAGGAACCAGATCATCGACTTCCACGGAGCCGCCGAGTACTACGAGAAGGCCATAGCCATGGATCCCGGCCGTTACGAGTTCCATCAGAACTATGCGGTCCTCCTCTTGAACGACCTCAAGGACTACGAGAAGGCGAGATCCGAATTGGAGATCATGCTGGACATGAGGCCCGGGGACGTCATGGCCAAGAACAACTACGACAAGCTCCTCCGCACCAAGTTCGACAAGAACGGCAATGTGAAGAAGAAGCGTCTGGCTTTCCTACGCAGGTGAGCCGTCCGCCAGGGCGTTGAGCATCCGTCGTTTTTCATTAACACTCGTTTATGAAAACGTTCTATGACCTCAAATTCATATACTCGCTATTTCTTGAAACATACAGAGGTAATGATCATGGAACTCAAAGGATCCAAGACAGAGGCAAACCTGTTGGCCGCATTCTCGGGAGAGTCCCAGGCCAGGAACAAGTACACATACTACGCATCCCAGGCCAAGAAAGAGGGCTACGAGCAGATCGCAGACATCGTCCTCGAGACCGCTGACAATGAGAAAGAGCACGCAAAACTCTGGTTCAAGGCACTTCACGACGGAACCGTCCCCAAGACCGTCGAGAACCTGAAGGATGCCGCTGCCGGAGAGAACTACGAGCACACCATCATGTACGCCGACTTCGCCAAGGAGGCGAGGGAGGAGGGATTCACCGAGATCGCAGACCTCTTCGAGGCCGTCGGTGAGATCGAGAAGCACCACGAGGCAAGGTACCTCGCACTCCTCAAGAACATCGAGGAGGGTATCGTCTTCAAGAAGGACCAGGTCGTCATGTGGAAGTGCCGCAACTGTGGATACATCCACGTCGCTGCCGAGGCACCCAAGGTCTGTCCCGTCTGTAAGCACGCTCAGTCCTTCTTCGAGCTCAGGGCAACCAACTGGTGATAACATTCATCATCCCCGGTTCGCCGGGGCTGAAACCCTTTCCTTTTTCCACCATCATTCAACATTAATATGCCTTCACCATTCAGTGTATCATGAGCAGGAACGATTACAGCGGTCATTCGCTGGTAGTGGGAAGGTTCCAGCCGTTCCACAATGGGCATATGGAGGTTCTACGCAAGTGCGCATCCGAATCCGACCACCTCGTGATAGGGATTGGGAGCGCCCAATACTCGCATTACCCGTCGGATCCGTTCACTGCAGGTGAGAGGTACCTGATGATCAACAACTCCCTCAGGGACGAGGGGATCAGCAACTACAGCATCGTACCCATGGAGGATCTCAACAGGTTCTCCGTATGGGTGGCCCATGTGGTCTCCATGGCACCTCCTTTCAAGAGGGTCTACACGAACAACCCCATGACCAAGCGTCTCTTCATGGAAGCAGGTTTCGAGGTCCGCAATTCCCCCCTGTACAACAGAGATGTGTATTCCGGTACGGAGATCCGTCGCAGGATCGTGGCAGGCGAGGAGTGGCGTTCACTCGTGCCGAAAGCAGTTTCCGACGTCATGGACGACATAGATGGTGTGGGGAGGTTGATCGACATCTCCGGGGGTAGGGACAACGCCCCAATCTGAGGTTACCGAATTGGTGGAGGAGCTGCTCAGGAGGGGTAGGACCATGTCCTGTGCGGAGTCGTGCACAGGTGGCATGATCGGTGCCGCCGTGACCGACATCCCCGGCGCGTCCCGGGTCTTCCTGGGGAGTGCGGTGACGTACAGCAACGAGGCCAAGATGGGGCTCCTGGGCGTGTCCGAGGATTCGCTCAAGGCTTTCGGTGCGGTGAGCGACAGGGTGGCATCAGAGATGGCCCGCGGTGCCGTGGAGGCCTTCGGATCCGATGTGTCCGTGGCCGTCACGGGGATAGCGGGACCCGGTGGTGCGACCGATACCAAACCCGTGGGTTTGGTCTACATCGCGGTGGCGGATGGTCCGCGTACCATCGTCACCCGTAACGTTTTCAAGGGCGATCGCGCCCAGATCCGTGGACAGACCATGTCCGAGGCATGCAGGTTACTGACGGATCTACTCAGAGGGATATTATGATAGACAGGTTCGACAGGCAGATGCCGATTTTCGGTGAGGATGGTCAGCAGAGGATAATGAATGCCAAGGTGGGTATCGCCGGATGCGGTGGATTGGGGGTGAACGTCATCACCCAGTTGGCGATGGCCGGTGTCAGCAGGTTCATCCTGGCGGATCCGCAGGTCCCGGACATAACGAACCTCAACCGCCAGTTCATCTACACAGCCAGCGACTGGCGTCCCAAGGCCGAGGTCGCCGCCCAGTGGATACTTGCTCTGAATCCTTTGGCCGAGGTGGAGGTGCACTCCGAACCCGTCACCGTCGAGACCCGTGCCATGTTCTCCGGTTGCGACATACTGGTGGATTGCCTTGACAACTTCGAGTCCAGGATGATAATGTCCGATCTCTCCGAGGAGATGGGTGTCCCGCTGGTCCATGGAGGTGTCACCGGAATGGATGGCCAGATCGCCGTCTGCATCCCCGGTTCTACCCCATCGCTCAGGGACATGATAGGCACGATGTCCGATACCGAGGGTGACACACCCTCCGTAGGCGCGGCCGTATCCGTGATCGCAGGGATGGAGGCATTGGAGGTCCTCAAGGTCATATCCGGTCTCGGATCGGGTGCGGCCGGAAGGTTGGTGACGTTCGACATGTCATCCTGGGGAACCGAGGATTTCCGTCCTTGATGCCCATGCCCCCGGTCATCCATGATGGTCGACCGGGGACGTCCACATCCACCTTCTCCTTTTTTCATGGATCCACATCGGAACCGAGGGACAAGGGCCCGTGTCAACAGGGTCACGGGGTCGTCACACCCAGACATCCGTTCGGATCCGGGCACCATCTATATAGGGCTTGAAACTCACTACGGGGTCATGGAGCACATAATGACCGGAAAGGTCAAGGAAGTCTACAAGGTGGATGACGATACCCTCGAGTTCGCTTACACCGACAACATCTCTGTTTTCGACAAGATCATTCCCTCCAAGGTCCCCCACAAGGGTGCGACACTCTGCAGGACCGCGAAGTACTGGTTCAACCTCCTCACCAAGGAGGGCATCAACAACCACTACATCAGCGAACCCTCCGACGACAGGATGAGGGTCAAGAGGGTGGACATCATCAGGGACTATGACAAGATCGATGGTTCCACCACCAATTACCTGATCCCCCTGGAGGTCATCTGCAGATACTATGCCGCGGGATCCCTCCTCGACAGGGTCAAATCCGGTAAGGTGAAGGTGGAGGACCTCGGATTCCCCGCAGGTCATGAGCTGAAGAAGGGGGAGAAGCTCCCCAAACCCTTCATGGAGTGCACCACCAAGCTCGAAGAGCACGACATGAACCTCACCGATGAGGAGGCCAAGGAGATGGCCGGACTCTCCGATGCCGAGTTCCAGGAGATCATGGACACGGTCCTCAGGATCGACGACATCATCGCCAGGGAGGCCGGAAAGCGCGGACTCATCCACTGTGACGGAAAGAAGGAGTTCGCATACGACAAGGACAGGAAGCTCATGGTCATCGACACCTTCGGAACACTCGACGAGGACCGCTGGTGGGACGCAGAGGAGTACGCCAAGGGCAACATCGTGGAGCTCTCCAAGGAGTTCGTCCGTCAGCACTACCGTGAGTCCGGATACCACGAGGCTCTCTATGCCGCACGCGATGCAGGTGAGGCCGAGCCCGACATCCCCGCACTCCCCCAGGACATCATCGACCGTGTGAGCAAACTCTACGTCGACATGTACGAGAGGATCACCGGGGAGAAGTTCTGAAACCATTGAAACGGCCCTCACGGGCCATTCTTCTTTGAAAACGGGGAAGGGTGGAGCGACGCGGACTCAGAGGAGTTCCGCATACACCCTCTTCTCCCCTATCGGACAGTCGATGTCCTTGCCGAGTGACACCACCTTGTACTTGCAACCGTCCGCCGTTCCGACAGGGTGGCAGATGCGGTAGTTGTCGCATCCGATGTTACCGCACTTGGGTTCCTGGAACATGGTCACTATGCCCTCGAGAGCACCCTTCTTGGGTATGGATGCGGCCACCGAGACCTTCTCCACGACAACCGCCACCGCGGAATCATCATCGAACTCGTGGCAGTTGTGGACCTGACCCCTGACCTCGATCACGCGGTACTTGGAACCATCCTCGAGGTTGAAGCAAACACCGTTCAGCTTGCAATCGGTGCACTCTTCCGAAGGACCGAGGAAGTAGAACTCGCGTCCGACCTCAGCAAGCGACTTGCTGACCAGGGTGATGGTGGGCATCAGATCACTCCCGTGGCCTCTGCGACCGTCTGGGCAGCCTCGGCTGTGACCCCTGTCTCCCCGAGTATGGTGAACCTGTCGGGACGGATCTCATGAGCGTGCGTGATCGCATCGATCATCTCCTCCGCGGTCAGTCCCAGCCCCTTCGCGGTGGTGGGGGCACCTATGTTGGAGAGGGCATCCCTGATCATCTCCCAGTCGCCACCGTGGAGGTACATCGATATTATGGATGCCACACCGCACTGCTCACCGTGGAGTGCCCTGCCGGGGTACTTCAGGTCGATGGTGTGGGAGATCATGTGCTCCGAACCGCTGGTGGGTCTCGAACTGTTGGCGATGCACATGGAGAATCCGGAGATTATGATGGGCTTGATGGCGACCCAGACGCTCTCCTCGAGGTCGGGTCTGATGAGGTCGGAATCCTCGATGATGGACTCCGCCGCGTATCTGGAGAGGGCGTAGGCAGATCTGCTCATGGGTTCCCCCTTGAGTCTCCTGGCGAAATCCCAGTCCTTGATCGCGGTGAGGTTGGATATGACATCTGCGCATCCAGAGGCCAGCAGCCTGTGGGGTGCCTGGGAGATGATCCCGGTGTCCGCGATGACACCCAGGGGGGATGCCGAGGATATGGATTTGGAACCGTCTTTCGACTTCAGGGATGCCCTGTTGGAGGCGATCCCGTCGTGGGCACAGGAGGTGGGGATGCTGATGAATGGGAGGTTGAGGTCCTTCGACACGATCTTGGCGATATCGATCTTGCTTCCGCCACCGACTGCGAGTATGAAGTCGGAACCGTACTCGGTGACCTGCTTGCTGGCCGCCTCGACGTTCTCGGCAGTGGCATTGCCCACGATGCAGGTGTCGATATCGTAACCGTCCATGTAACCGAGGACGGCCTCACCTGCGGCCTTCAGGGTCTTGTCACCTGTGATCAGTGTACCTACACGACCGGAGTGGTTGTTGACACAGACCTCTCTGACGTTGCCGAGGACATCATGACCTGCAATCACGTTGCGGGGGAACTCGACAACCTTCGCCTTGAGGAAACTCCCATCCATACTATCCCATCCTATGGGTACCCGTATGCATGGTGCGGTTATAGGTGTTCCCACTGTCCCTGGGTCATGGATAAGAATGTCCTGGATGATACACCGTCCATGCAACGGGTTACGATACTGTGTGGCAGTGCCGACCCAGATGGAGCGACGAGTACGATGTGCGGATGCGCACGCTCCCATCTCGAATCCAAGGGCGTGTCGGTGAACCTCATCGTGGTCTCGGACATGGATGTGTCGCATTGCAGGGACTGCGACGGGTGCAGGGACGGCATGTGCGTGTTGGATGATGAGATGGATGTCATCTACGATGCGTTCGCGACCTCGGACATGTTGATCCTGGCATGTCCGATCCATTTCAGTGGACCATCATCCCTGATAAAACTGGTGATGGACAGGTTCCAACCGTACTGGTTCGATGAAACGCTCCCCCATCCCTCCCATGCTGTGGCCTTGCTGTGCGGTGGAAGCCCTGAACCGAGGTTCGATGCAACCATCTACACCATGAGGGCGTTCGCGATAACCACAGGGATGGAATGGAAGGGTCAGTACTGCCTCGGCGACACCGATTCGGGGGTCGATGTGGAAAGGATCCGCTCGGGCGTGTCCTCGTTCCTCGACGGTGTCATCGGGGACGGAAAGGGATGATACGGTTCCTGAAACGGTTGTTGCAAACCGTCGCCCTGTCCACGATGGGGATGCACGAGGGATAATCGTCCTCCAGCGATTCCCAGATACAATCCGGGATCGTCTCCTCGCCATCGACGACACAGGTCCTGTAGAAACCGAGGTCTGAAAGGGATTCCAGGATGTCGGGGACCTCGCCGAGTCTGCCGTTCCTCATCACACCCTTGCCGTTGTGCGTGAACACGACCGGTATGAAGCTGTCGGATACGCTGTGTATGTCCTCCAGCTCATAGTCAGATTCCACCACATGGTATGGGGCGAGCAGCATGTCCGCACCGCTGTTGAAAGCGTCGAAAACATCATCGACGGTCTCTATGTACGTCATGAACCACAGGTCCGCACCACGGACCTTCATGATCTTCATCACACCCTCGTTGAACGCCTTGGATTCCAGGCTGTCCACATCCACGACAACAGCGGGTGAGCGTTCCTCCCTTATGATCCCGGCACCTGTCGCCTCGTTGAAGGGGACTGCGGGACCCCAGTGCTCGGTCTTCGTGGAGGTGAAACGTCCGCATGATACCGACAACCTGTCGTCGGTTCTGCTGGTGAAGAACGCGGGGATGTCCATACACGCACAATTCCGTAGTCTTTAATAGGCTTAACTGTCGAGCATTGTCGAGTAAGGTTTATATCATCACACTGTTAAATCATATTGTAGAGGTATGAATTATGAGCAACATATACGTCTGTGAGAAATGCGGAACAGCTGTCGACATCATCTACAAGGGCGGTGCGATCCCCCAGTGTTGCGGAGAGGAGATGAAGCCCGCCGAGGTCAAGACCGAGGACTACGTCAAGGAGAAGCACGTCCCCTACATCGAGAGGGTCGACGGAGGTGTCCTCGTGAAGGTCGGTAAGGAGACCGCACACCCCATGGCCGACGATCACTACATCGTCTACATCGAGATCTGTGCCGACGGTGTCCTCATGAGGAAGTACCTCAAGCCCGGTGATGCACCCGAGGCGTTCTTCGCCACCGATGCTAAGGAGATCCGTGCCTGGGAGTTCTGCAACAAGCACGGCCTCTGGAAATCCAACCAGTGAAGGTAAATCCGGGTGCAGGGGGATCGGAGCCCCTGCACCCACAAACACCGTTATTTTTCATCTATCCGATCAGTCGAATCGTTCGGGATCACCGATTCCACGGACAGGGCGTTCGACCTTCCGATGTTCAGATATATACCCTCCATCGGATTCCAATCATCAACTGAGGGAGTGCATTCAGATGGCAGGTACAATTGGAGCGGATAACGGACCCAAGGCCAAGGCGCGTCATGAGAAGATTGCCAACGAGAGGAAGGAGGCTCAGATCAAGGCCAAACAGAAGGTCGAGGACGATCGTTGGAAGGTCAGGTTCGCCGAAGAGAGACGCAAAGAGGAGATCAAGAAGCTTCCGAGGGAGGAGAGGGCCGAAGCGAAGAGGCAGCTCAAGGAGCAGATCCGTCATAGGAAAGCCGTCGAGAGGGAGCAGAAGCTCGCCCGCAGGGCGGAAGAGCAGGCCAGAGCCGAGAAGGAGAGGAAGGAGGCTCAGATGAAGGCGGCGGGCATCGTCGCCCACGAGGAGCAGAAGGTCGAGGAAGCGATACAGGCATCCGAGAGGCAGGAGGGCATCGAGGAGATCGAGGTGGAGCAGATTGCCGAAGAGGTCCAGGAGGTGCTGGATCCGACCCCTGCGGAGGAAGGTGTCCCGGGAGAGATACCCGTGGACGAGGTTCCCGCCAAGACCGTCAGAAAGTCCGTGTGATGGTTGCATCCGGATCGATTTTAACCCCCTTTACATCCGACCGTCCCGAAAACGGCCATTTTCGATGCTGGACGGTCGGGGCCCGATGGCCCCTCTTAAATATCAAAACCCCTTGCGAAGCTCCGTGGTAAATGGTACGCTTTCATCTGAACAAAGGATGAAACAAGCGGCATCAATGGACGCCGCAAGTGTCATCGAGGAATACAACAGTCGGCCCGAGGGTCACTTCAACGAGGAGATAACCACGTCCCGTATCCAGTACGGGAAGAACGAGGTAACCAACCGCAACAAGCATGCGGTCCTCAGGAGATTATACCGCTCATTCGCGAACGTATTCATAATCGCTTTAGCAATTATCGATATTCTTTGGATGGTTCTTGAACCGGACATAATCTACTTCATCATTCTTACTACACTGATTCTCGTCAGTGGTACAATGACGTTCATCCAGGAGACCCGCAGCAGTAAGGCGGCGGCCAAACTGGTGAACATGGTTACTACGATCATCACGGTTCGCCGTGAGGGAATGGAATCGGAGATCGATTCCAAGGAGCTCGTCGTGGGAGACATCATCATCCTCGATACCGGCGACATGATTCCTGCAGATGTCAGGATAATAAGTTCCAACCATCTCAAGGTCGACCAGTCCGCACTCACCGGTGAGTCGGGCGGTGTGACCAAATATGCGGACGTCAGGAACTGCGATGGCAGCATCCTCGGATGCGACAACCTCGCCTTCGCGGGAACGAACGTAGTGGGCGGTTCCGCCGAGGCAGTCGTCATCGCAGTCGGTGACGAGACCATCTTCGGTTCCATGGCGGAGAAGCTCACCCGCAAGAAGATAGCAACCACCTACGACAAGGGTAGCAAGGCCATCGTCAGCGTTCTTCTGAAGCTGATGGTCTACATGGTCCCCCCTGTATTCATCATCATGCTCGCCAAGGGATACCTCAACGATGGCGGGTTCACCTTCGACAACGTCATGGAGGCCGTCCTGTTCGCACTGACCTTGGCGATCGGATTGATGCCCGAGATGCTGGCCACAATCGTGTCCACAAACCTGGCCAAGGGTGCCATAGACATGTCGAAGAACAAGGTCATCGTCAAGGATGTCACCTCGATCCAGAACTTCGGTGCGATGGACGTCCTCTGTTCAGATAAGACCGGTACCCTGACACAGAACAGGATCTCTGTCGAGACCTGCAACGATGTGTATGGCAATCCGAGCAGCACCGTGGAGCTGCTGTCATGTCTGAACAGCAGGAACCTGAAATCAGCAACCAATCAGATCGATTGGGCCATCGACGAGTATGCGGAGGAGAACCTCGACACCGATGAGCTCGACAGTTACGAGTTCGTCGGGGACGTGCCCTTCGATTTCATCAGGAGGAGGTCCACTGTCGTCGTCAAGAAGGACGAGGATGTCAACATGATGATCACCAAGGGTGCCATCCCGGAGATCCTCTCCATATCCACCGGCTATCTCGATGCCGACAGGAACATCCAGCCCCTCAATCCCCAGATGGAGAACGAGATCCTCGGTCTCGTCGAGTGGTACAGCGCCAAGGGAATGCGTGTCCTCGGTATAACCCACAAGTACATCCCCCGTGGAAAGGACTCGTTCGATTCATCCGATGAGTCCGATCTCATATTCGCAGGATACGTCGTCTTCACCGATCCCGTGAAACCCAGTGCCAAGAAGGCGATCGTCGAGATGAAGGAGTACGGAATCGATGTGAAGGTCCTCACCGGAGACAACGAGTACGTCTCCCGCCATGTCTGCGAGGAGATTGGAATCGATGCCTCCTCGTTCCTCGTCGGTCCCGAGATCGATGCCATGTCTGATGACGAGCTCAAGGAAGCCGTCGAGAAGACGAGCATCTTCGCACGTCTGAATCCCGACAACAAATCCCGTATCGTCCTTGCTCTCCGTTCCAACGGACACACCGTGGGACTCATGGGCGATGGTATCAACGATGTCGTCGCCATGAAGAACGCGGATGTCAGTATCTCCGTCGATACCGGAACGGATATCGCCAAGGAGACCGCAAACATGATCCTCCTCGAGAAGGACCTCGGCATACTCAAGACCGGTGCCATCGAGGGAAGGAAGGTCTATGTCAACTCCATCAAGTACGTGAAGATGATCGGATCGATCAACTTCGGTTACATGTTCTCCCTGATCCTGGGTTCCCTGTTGTTCAACTTCGAGCCCATGGGAGGAATAATGATCCTGATCTTCAACCTCATCAACGACTTCGCCTGCATGATGATTCCGTGGGACAAGGTCGAGGATGAGTTCGTGCGTGAACCGCGTAAGTGGGATGCACCGAACCTCACATCCGTCATGGTCAGATACGGACCCATGTGTGTGGTCACGGACATAATGACCTGGCTGTTCATGATATTCGTCATATTCCCCACCATCGCCGCACCTGATGCGATGGTTGCAGAGGGATATGCCAACATGAAGGACATGGTCCTCGGAATGGTCGACCTCAGTTCCAGTGAGTACATGGCCAACGGTCAGATCGTGGATCTGGTGCCGTTCATGGTGCTGTTCCAGTCCATCTGGTGCATCGAGCAGTACTGGATGCAGGTATGGTCCATCCATATCGTCCGTACCAACAAGCTGCCCTTCTTCCAGTCCTGGTCCTGTAAGGCATTGGTCGCCACGACAATCATAGCTTTGTTCGTCGGTACCGTCCTGCCCTTCACCGGCGGACTGTGGGAGGCCATATCCGGATGCAGCGACCTCATAGCGATCCCGCTGTGGTGTCTCATCTGGATGCCGTTCATCGCATGCGTCTACTTCTTCGGTTCCCACCTTGTGAAGAAGAGGATGCTCCGTACACACGGTTACTTCGCCTGTTAAAACAAGATGGGTGGTCCTCCACCCATCACTTCATTGTACAACTCCGATACAATCCGTTGTTTGTTGACTGCAGCATACTTCTTTTAAATCCATATACAGACAACGGGATAATGCCGAGTGGAGGGCAGTTCCGGTGCACCGGAATATATTCCCAGCCGGCACACCGGATACCACCCCGGCAGGAGGTGAACACTTTGGTGTTTACATCAACTTGCCACTTCGGTGGTATCA
The DNA here is from genome assembly GCA_017935945.1 of Candidatus Methanomethylophilaceae archaeon. Lineage (GTDB taxonomy): Archaea > Thermoplasmatota > Thermoplasmata > Methanomassiliicoccales > Methanomethylophilaceae > Methanoprimaticola. The sequence goes on from JAGBGN010000091.1 coordinate 13,384, forward strand.
TCATGATCATCATCACCGACGAGGTGGTGGTGATCGTAGTCATCCCATAAGGGGTGACGAAGTTTGATCCGCTTTAAGGATCCGGCTCCTTCGGGAGCCGTCATTCACTTCCTGCGATGGAATCAATGAATCTTCCATCTATTTCTAACCATCGTGTTGCAGTAAACAAATGCAACATCTAGTTTTGCCAGACATCATCGGGTTGGTTTCCCTTAGGACCATCCGATTCGACAACATGTCTCCATCACCTGCCGAAGCCGTTCGATAATGTCATTAGACAAATGTCTAATCAATAATTTTTTTAATCGATTAATACACTATTTTTGAAAAAATTACTCATCATTATCATTCATAAGATGAAAACAAATCATTGATTTGTCTAAATTGATGTGAAATTATATATATGGAAAGAGAAATCCACTATCAACACCACCTGAGGCGCAGAGATGACGCACACGTACCTTACTGGGATTATTCTTCTTCTTGGATGACCAGTGGGAACTAGGTGGTTTGTTTGGTGATCGAATGACTAAGCAAGCCAGTGACAACGCTAGAGAATTGCAGGGAATGTTGGCAGTGAGCCAGTACAATCAGCTAGCGCTCGGCGAGCTTGCCCACGCTGACAGGGTCAAAATCTTTGACACTACGCTGAGGGACGGGGAGCAGGCTCCGGGCATAGCATTGAGCTCGGATGACAAGGTGCGTATCGCACTTGCACTCGACGATCTCGGTGTGGACATCATGGAGGCGGGTTTCGCCGCCTCTTCCGATACGGAGAGGCAGACCCTCAAGAGGATCATGGCGGAGAGGCCCAGGGCGACAGTCTGCAGTCTTGCCAGATCCGTGAAATCGGACGTGGACGCGGTTATCGACACCGGTGCAGACCTCATCCACACATTCATCGCCACTTCGGACCTTCACATGAAGTACAAGCTGAAGATGTCACCGGAGGACGTCAAGGCGCGTGCAGTGGATGCGATCGAGTATGCCAGGGCGCATGGTCTGCAGGTCCAGTTCTCTTGCGAGGACGCCACCCGTACCGATCTCGGATTCATGAAGGAGATGTTCAAGGCTGCCGAGGAAGCGGGAGCATCATCCGTCAACATACCAGATACCGTCGGTGTGATCGTACCCCAGGGAATGAAGTACATCGTGGGTGAACTGCACAAGGAACTGAAGGTCCCCATAGCGGTTCACTGCCATAACGACATGGGTCTGGCAGTGGCCAACACCTTGGCTGCAGTCGAGGCCGGGGCCGAGATATGCCATGTGACGATGAACGGTATCGGTGAGAGGACAGGTAATGCCGCATTGGAGGAGGTTGCCGTCAACCTGTTCGCAAATTACGGTGTGGAGACTGTGGATCTCAGGAAGATCGGTACAACTTCCGCACTCATCGAGAGGATCACGGGTTTCCCCTTGTCCCACAACAAGCCCATAATCGGTAGGAACGCATTCGCACACGAGTCCGGGATCCATGTTCACGGTGTCATGGGTAACAGTCTGACATACGAGCCCTTCAAACCCGAGATGGTCGGCGTGGACAGGCGTCTCGTCATCGGAAAGCATTCCGGCGCCCATTCCGTCAAAGGAAGGATGGAGGAGCTCGGCATCGGTTTCCCCGAGGACCATATGGAGGAGCTGATGGCCGCGATCAAGGAGATCGCCATCGGCGGAAAGGAGATCGATGATGCGGAACTGGTCGCCATAGCAGACCATGTACTCTGGAAGAAGGAGATCAAGACCCAGCATGCGACCCTCGACAGCATGGTCGTGTTCACAGGAAAGGATGTGACATCCACATGCACGGTGACCATCACCCTGAACGGTGAGGAGAGGACCGTTGCGAAGACAGGTGTCGGTCCTGTCGATGCGGCCCTGAGGGCGATATGCACAGCCGTCAACGAGAACATCTCGTTGGAACAGTACAAACTCGATGCCGTGACCGGTGGAAGCGACTCCATCTGCGAGGCGACGGTCATGGTCAAGAACGTCCAGGACGACGGACATCTCTCTGTCGGCAAGGCAGTTGGATTGGACGTGGTCAGGACATCGGTAGATGCCATGATGGCAGCGATAAACAGAGATTACGCTAGACAGAAGTGATTGGAAATGGGTAAGACGATAGCAGAGAAGATCCTCTCCAGGAAATCCGGAACGGATGCAAGGGCCGGACAGGTAGTCATGGCCGATGTCGACTATGTGATGGTCAACGATGTGACCGGTCCCATCGCGTTCCGTGAGTACGAGAAGCTGGACACATGCAACATGTGCAAGGACCGCATGGTCCTGATCCCGGACCATTACGTCCCCAACAAGGATGTGGCCTCAGCGGAGCAGGCCAAGGAGATGAGGGATTTCGTCAGAAGGCATGAACTCCCCAATTATTTCGAGGTCGGTAAGAGCGGTGTGTGCCATCAGATCATGGTTGAGGAGGGGTTCGCGGCTCCCGGAAGACTCATCGTGGGTGCAGATTCCCATACCTGCACATACGGGGGAATTAACGCACTATCCACTGGAATCGGATCCACCGAGGCAGCTGCGGCGTTCGCAACGGGAAGACTCTGGTTCAAGGTACCTGAGACGATCAAGGTCATCGTGAAGGGAAGTTTCAGGAAGGATGTGGGTGGAAAGGACCTCATCATCAAGATAATCACGGATATCGGTGTCGACGGTGCCAACTACAAGGCGTTCGAGTTCCATGGAGATGTTTCCAACATCCCCGTGGCCGACAGATTGACGATCTCCAACATGGCCATAGAGGCCGGAGGAAAGGCTGGAATATTCCCCTGTGACGACCTTACGAGGGAGTACATCAAGGATACGGTCAGAGGAGACTACGAACCTGTTGATGCCGATCCCGATGCAGAGTACTGCCAGGTCCTCGAATACGATCTGGATGAGTTGGAGCCCATGGTGGCGTTCCCGCACCTCCCCAGCAACGGACACAGGGTGAGGGACACTGATGTCACCATAGATCAGGCCTACCTCGGATCATGTACCAACGGAAGAATCGAGGATATGAGGATCGCCGCAGAGGTGGTGAAGGGCAGGAAGGTCCACAAGGACGTCAGGTTCCTCGTGGTTCCCGCATCCCAGAAGGTGTACAGGCAGATGATAGAGGAGGGATTGATGCAGATATTCCTCGATTGCGGTGCATTCATATCCGGACCTACCTGCGGCGCATGCCTGGGAGGGTACATGGGAATCCTCGCCGCCGGTGAGAGGTCCGTTTCCTCCACGAACAGGAACTTCATCGGAAGGATGGGAGACAAGGCCTCCGAGGTGTATCTCGCAGGTCCTGCAGTCGTCGCAGCTTCCGCAATCGCGGGAAAGATCGTCACACCCGACATGCTGGAGGGACAGTGATGGATCAGGTCAAGGGCAAGGTATGGGTCTTCGGAGACAATGTCGATACGGACCAGATAATCCCCGCAGAGAGGCTGGTGTCCACCAACCTGGACCATCTCAACGACTACATATTCGAGAAGGTCAGGCCGGGATTCGCACAGGAGGTCGGCAAGGGGGACATACTCATCGCCGGCAGGAACTTCGGTTGCGGTTCATCCAGGGAGCACGCACCGCTGTCCCTCATGCAGGCCGGGTTCTCTTGCATCATCGCCGAATCGTTCGCCCGTATCTTCTACAGGAACTCCATGAACATAGGACTCCTCCTCGTGGAGTGTGCCGTGGACGATCCCGTCGAGGGATGCGAGGCATCCGTGGACATCGACGAGGGAAGTGTCGTCGTCGATGGGAGGGAGTACACCTTCCCCGGCTACCCGCCGTTCATCACGGAGCTGATCAAGTCCGGAGGACTCATGAACCTGGTCAAGGAGGGGAGGATATGAAGCACCTCGCAATCGTTCCCGGAGACGGTATCGGAAAGGAGGTCATCGCCGCAGGCATGGATGTCCTCGATGCCGTGTCCGAGGTATCCTCCTTCCAGTACGATGCCGAGTTCTTCGACATCGGGTCGGACAGGTACCTGAAGACAGGTGAACTGCTCACTGATGAGGACATCTCCGGCTTGAAGTCGAAGGATGCGATATACTTCGGTGCGATCGGGGACCCACGTGTGAAACCCGGTGTCCTGGAGCAGGGCGTCCTCCTCAAGATGAGGGCGGTTTTCGACCAGTACATCAACCTCAGGCCCGTCACATCATGGTTCCCCCTGGTTCCCCTGAAGAGGGAGGTCGACTTCGACATCCATTTCCTCAGGGAGAACACCGAGGACTTCTACATGGGAGCCGGAGGGTACTTCGGCGGAGAACACGGAGATTCCGCCAAGGTCTCCATCTCCAGGGAGATGTACAATCTGGACATCGACCTGAAGGGCGTGCCGTCCAATGGCGACGAATTCGCGTTCGAGATAGGTCTCCTTTCCAGAAAGGGTATCGAGAGGTTCGCGGACTACGCCTTCAGGTACGCGGAGGCCAGGGGCGATTCCAAGGTGACAC
>JAGBGN010000092.1 GCA_017935945.1 Candidatus Methanomethylophilaceae archaeon
GGTCCAGCACGGAACCATCCACCGAAGCACCCATCAGGATGACGGCGTGGTCTATCTCCGAACCAGCCACTGTAGCTCCATCCCCGAGATAGAACGGACCCTTCACACGTTCCGCGACTTGGGTTCCGGAACGTTCAGCAACCGACAGATTGGCACCGAGCAGATCATGCGGACGGCCGACATCCATCCACAGCCCGCTCAATTCGAAACCATGGATATGCCCTCCGTCTGCCATGACCAATGGAACGAGATCCTTGGAGAAATCGAAGAATACACCCTCTGGAACGAACCTGAGGACCGAACGATCCATCACGTACACGCCCGCGTTGATGAGATTGGAAAAGACCTCCTCCGGACGTGGTTTCTCCTTGAACTCCAGGATGCGTCCGGCTTCATCCACACGAACGATACCGAACTCGCACGGATTGGATACGGGCGTCAAGGCTATGGTGATGTCCGAATCATTGGCGAAATGGACCTCCACCTCCTTGTCCACATCGATGTCCGCGAAGACGTCCCCGTTGGCGGCCACGAATACCTCATCCAGTTGTGATTCGAGTAACTTCATCGCGCCCGCGGTACCCATGGGCTCATCCTCGTAGAAATAGCGGATCCTCACACCCAGGTCGCTTCCGTCACCCAGGTTCTCCATCACCCCGGGCTTGTATCCGCATGCCATCAGGATCTCCTCGATGCCAGCACGGGCCAATGATCTGACAAGGTACCATATGCATGGCTTGTCTGCTACAGACAACATGGGCTTAGGACGGTTCTCAGTCAGGGGAAGGAGACGTGTGCCCTTACCTCCGACCATTATCACGGCTTGCCTGACCTTCATTGCGAATCCCCCCTCGGCATGGTGATCCTGGCGACATTGATCTCCACCGGAACACCCATCGAATTGGCTACAGCCACACATTTGGTGCGCAGTATATGCATGATTGGGATCGGAAGCATCTCATCGGACAGGGACTCATAATTGGCCATGCCCTTCGCTATGATCACATCGGACCCCTCCAACTCCCTGGACAGGTCTGATGGAAGGTCTGCCCAATCGATTCCGACGTAGAACTTGCCTGTGGTGACCATTACATCAAGATCCTCCGACAACCCACTGCGAACTGCATCCTCGACGGTCACATCGTTCAATATGGGGCGGCCGCGGACCACTCCAACGACCCGTTTACCTATGCTGCGGAGGTACCTTATCAGGATACGGTCCAACTGGGACTCGCCGCAGTTGTCGAAGATGTATATGACCGAACCGTCCCCTTTCAGGATCTCGGCCAGTTTGTCCGAGTCATCGATACCCAGACCCTGGGCGACGAGGTCATCGAACATGTTCTCGAATTCGGATGGATCGTCGATTGCTATTCCCGAACCAAAGTCCATGATGTTTCCAACGACAGAGAGTTCGATCGCTGTACGCAACGGGTTGTCCGATGCCACCACAAGAGAAGATGCACGTTCCATGAACCTCTCCGCCACCTCATCCGCACGCACTTTCAGATCGAAGTATGGGTCATCCGTACCGATAGCCGCGTATGAGGCACGGTGGACCTCGGTGGCGACATCCACGGATTTCTTTCCAGGAGCTATATTGTCGGCGAATGCCTTCAAAGCCGCCTCCGTAGATCTGAAATCGGAACTGTCGTCTATCAGACGTGATTGGAAAAGGGCGCGTTTCATCAAACAAGGGATGCAATCAGCAGTAATCTCCATACGTACACCACAGACGGCCGGAATACCCGAACCGGTCCATTTGCGATTGACAGAGGCGTATAAATTCTGTGTGCTGGATGATTCACGATGAAGGGTCGTATTGCATCCCCCGCGCACGCAATAGTAAAATGGTACCCCTGCCCTTTTATATAAGAAACTTTATCGCTCAAACATGGCTACTGACAAAATATGCTCTTCATGTGGCAAGAGGCTTATCGGTCACGGTAACACCTTCTTCAAATGCCCCAAGTGTGGCGAGTACGAGATCGGCAGGTGCGACCAGTGCCGCGACCAGGGTGTTGCATACGAGTGCAAGAAATGCGGATTCATGGGACCTTGAGGTGTCGATATGGGAGAGATTGTTGCAGGATACGACCTCATGCCCGAGAGCACTGACATCAACCTCGATGCAATCATCGAGACCCTTCCCGGAGTTCTCCCCGCAGGTGTCAAGCTCCTCGAGACAAAGATTGAGCCCGTTGCATTCGGCCTCATGAA
>JAGBGN010000093.1 GCA_017935945.1 Candidatus Methanomethylophilaceae archaeon
ATACTGTACTGATATTTAACATTGGTTGGATGATATGTACAACTGATAATTTACTGGATATTGAATGGAGAGAGTTTACTAGTAAACATTTGTTATAGTTACTAATCTAATCTCGAAACATTTGATCTTAATATCTATTAAAATTAGACAAATATCTAATGACAATAAAGATTAACTAAACTATGGTAAGGGATTATTACACACATTGACTATTATGAACAGTATTTGAAATAGAAAACCGACGATTGTTCACATGTGATTCAATGATTCACAATATCGTAAGAAGTGGGGATAACGACGTGATCAGGCGCGCAGCAATGCTTCCAAAGACCATGACGCTGCGTAAGATGAGCACGGTTTCTGTAGATCATTTCACATACAACGGAGAGACCATCGAACTCGATGAGCCTGTGGATGTGGTCATCGAGATGAACGGATGGAAAGGATGGACCGTATCGATACCGGACCTGTACGTCACCGGTTTCGGTGTCACAAAGGAAGAGGCCATGAACGACCTCTCCAGGACGATCATCAGGATGTTCGGAAGGGCCGACAAGATGTCCGGAGGTCAGTACGGAAACCTGTTCCGTCGCTACACAGGAATGGTTTAATGAGCAAAAATGGTGTCGGACCATCCGCCTCCTTGTGGTCCGACACCTGAAATCCCTCCATCAAGAGGGATTCACAGGATCGTGTTTTGAAACGATGATCCGTGGTGGATCAGTCGTAGATTCCCGTACTGAAGTAACGGTCGGCCCTGTCGGGAATGACCGCCACGACCTTGCAGCCAGGATGTTCACGTGCGTATTCGCATGCCGCATACACATTGGCTCCCGATGAGATTCCGCCGAAGACGGCCTCCTCTCTGGCAAGCCTCAGTGCCATGTCGACTGCTTCCTGGTCGGGGACACCGATGACCTCATCCACATACTCCGGACGGTAGTTGTCGGGCACTATGTTGACACCTATCCCCTGGATCCTGTGGGGAGCGGCTATACCCTTCGTGATGATGGGGCTCTCTGCAGGCTCTATTCCGAACATCTTCGCTTTCGAACCGTTGGCTTTGAAAGCCTTACCGATTCCGGAAGCCGTTCCGCCGGTACCGATGCCCGCGAAAGCGGCATCCACATCGGGGAGGTCCCTGAGTATCTCCGCTCCGGTGGTCTTGAAATGGACCTCGGTGTTGACGGGGTTGTGGTACTGGTTGGGGACATATCCTCCGCGCTCGGCGGCGATCTCGTTGGCTACACGGATGGAACCATCCATCCCCTCGTCACCGGGGGTGAGGATGATCTCCGCGCCATAGGATTTGATGAATGCCACACGTTCCTTGGACATGGTCTCGGGCATGACCAACACCGCCTTGTATCCCATGGCGGCGGCGATGAAAGACATGGATATCCCGGTGTTTCCGGACGTGGGTTCGACGATGGTGCCTCCCACATCGAGCAGACCGCGTTCGACCGCATCGTCGATCATGGGTTTGATGATCCTGTCCTTGATAGAACCGCTGGGATTGAGGCATTCCAGTTTGGCGAAAACGTGGGAACCCTCGGGTGAGATGCGTTTGAGCTCGACCATCGGTGTATCGCCGATCGCCGAGAGGATGTTGTCTATAATTGCCATGTGGTAAGGCACATCGGAAGAGGTTAAAGTACTTCTGGGAATCCTGAGGATGCCATGGACGTTCACCTGTCCACAATCCGCCCCTCGACCTGCTTCCAGAGGTGTCAGAGGGACCAATCATCATCGGTGATGACCTTGGTGAAGCTGATGATGCGTCCCGATGACTCGATGGCATCCAGGACGGTTTCCGCGGAGGAGTTGCGGAACCTGTAGAACTTGGTCCCGGTGCCGTTCTTGTTGCGGTTCTTCTTGATTTTTATCAGGAGGTAGTCCTTCCAGCTGACGATGGATTCGATGGTCCATCTGGATGCGATGCGTTCCCTGATCTCCCTGGCGGTAGCCGTGTCATCGCTGAGTGCATCAGCGGAAAGGCAGAACACGGCTGTGCAACCTGAGGATCCAAGATCCATCGAACGGTACATCAGGTCCACCTCATCCCCCTGACCGACAAGGTCGGAGACTATGTGGCGTGCGCGTTTCTTGCTCTCGATGAACCTCTGCCTGAACTGGCGCGGTTCCTCCACCGTTATGAATATGAGTCCATGGAGGAGCAGACCGACCACGGTGTTGAACGTGTTGTCCTCGACATCGCACACTGCGATCACGTTGTGTCCGGATGATCCCGCCCTACGTGCACAGAGGCCGATGGCAGCACCGTTCCTGCAGTGCGGGTCGAGTATCATGCCGGTTCCCTTGGGATCCAGCAGGGAGGCCATCATCTGTGCCCTGTAGGGTAGGTCGGCATCCATCACCATGGAATCGAATAGGCGGGAGTACTGTTCCACGGGGATGAACTGCTCGGTGTCGATGAAGCGGGTTATACCCTTCACATTGGTGATTCCTATGCGACCCGTTGCAGTCAACGTCTTGATCCTGTCCTTGACGATCTCACGGGGTTCGCGGGATATCATTGTGTAGGGGTCTCCGCCCTGTACCCATGAGAGGGCGCATTCGCGGACGGTAGTGGAATCCGTGGCATCCTGCGTGCGTGTCCTGGCGAAACGGGGGTTACCCATGGCCAGGAGGACCACGGCCACAAGGGAGACCAGCTTCTCATCGGAGACCCTCCATTTCCTGAGCTTGTCCCTCAGGTCCTCCACCTCCCTGGAGAGGTTCAGGCGGGAGTCGTTATGCCATTTCACCAGTCTGCGGCATCTGAGTATGTAGTCGCCTATGTTCCTGAGTGAAAGCGGTGAGAAGTCATCCAGAGGGGGCAGACGGACTACATCTTTGCCTCCGACCTGGGAGAAGTAGGGTCTGATGATGAAGCTTCCATCCTGGTCCATGGAGCATCCGAGCGCGAGTATGGAGCGTATGGACGATGTAGCCGGATCCAGGGCATCCGCCAGTACACGCAGGTGCTGTATGGTTCCGTTCTCGGCCTTCCCCTCGGCCACGAGGTTGTTGTCTATGACCGGTACGGGACTGCTGAACGGTGACTGCATCAGCCCCCATTCCACTTGGTTGCATGTTCCGAGTCTGTTCTCGACGATGACGAGGCAGTCATCGACGACAGCGAAGGCGTCGACCGTGTCCTGGACGGGTTTCTTGACCGAACGCAGGGCAGCATCCAACGGAGGGAACTCGGTCTGGTCGTAGCTGACGTCCAGTCCAGCCTCCTCCATCATCCTGCGGATGTGGTAGTCGACATCCTTCGATATCATGTTCAACCTATCCTGTGGACGATGAACTTCTCCATCTTGTCGAAGGCCTCCTCAAGGACCTCCATGGGGGGAAGCAACAGTGAACGGAAGTGGCTCTGACCGAACTCCTGGCAGAATCCAGAACCCTGGACCAGGACCACGCCCTCCTCCTTGATGAGGTCGAGGACGAACTCCATGTCGGTGTTCCATGGTGTCCCCTTGAGGTCGATGCTCGGGAACATGTACAGCGCACCGTTGGCCCTGCGTGTGGAGACATGGGGTATCTCGTTGAGTCTCTTGTACGAGAAGTCGGCCCTCTCCTTCAGTTTCCTGTTCATGTCGACGATGTAGTCCTGGGGTCCCTGCAGTGAGGCCCTTGCGGCGGCCTGACAGGGGACGTTGGGGCATATCCTCGCCCTGAGCTGCTTCATGAAACCCTCCCTGATCTCGGACATGAGTCCATCCTGGTCCATGAAGTAGCAGTATCCCATCCTCCACCCGGGCATGAGGTTGACCTTGGAGAATCCGTTGAGGATGATCCTCGGGACATCGGCTGAAAGTCTCGACATGGAGAAGAACTCCTTGTCGAAGACGAGTTTGTCGTAGATCTCGTCGGAGATGAGGGGTATGCCGTACTCGGCACAGATGTCCCCGATGTCACGGAGGTCCTTCTCATCGTAGACCGATCCCGTGGGGTTGTTGGGGTTGATGAGGACCATGGCCTTCGTGCTGTCCGTGATCCTCTTCCTGATCATGTCCACATCGGGTCTCCAATCCTCCTCCTCGATCATCCTGTAGGGTACGACGCGCCCCTCGTAGAAGTTGATGTACTGGGCGTACGAGGGGTAACCAGGACCGGGTACCAGCACCTCGTCGCCGGGTTCGAGGAAGGTCCCCATGAGCAGGTTTATGCATTCGCTCACACCGCTGGTGACGTAGACATCATCAGGGGAGATGGTTGCACCGTGCTTCTCGTACTCCCTCTGGACGATGGCCTCTCTCAGGTCGAGGTTGCCCTGCGAGTCACCGTATCCGTTGTCGACTTCGTCGACAGCATGTCTGAGTGTTGCTTTGAAGTACTCGGGGGTTTCGAAATCCCACTTGTTGGGATCTCCGATGTTAAGGTTCAGAAGCTTCTTGCCAGCTTTGGCGGCGTTGGCAGCGGGGACTGTTACCTCACGTATGGCGTAGTTCATTCCCATCGATCTTCTGGAAGCCTTGATCATCTTCTTCATGATAAATCACTGGTGCATGTGAAGATGAATATAAATATCCGTTTCCCGGCGGAAAAACACGATGTTCCGCCGGGGTTAGGGTTTCATTCGATCTTGAAGGAAACATCCTTCTTGAGACCGAGACCGCCTGCCACCTCGATGGACTTGATAATCGCCGAAGGGACGGGGCACGCGGTGTGACGGAGGTTCTCCGTCGCCCACTGGTAGACCTTGCTCTCGTTGAAGGGTGCACCGACCTCCTCCCAAGACACGATGTCGGGAAGGGCGTTCTTGGAGACCATGGGGCAGTCGGATTCGATGGTGACCGAAACCGTCATCCCATCATCGTTCTGCTTGGCTGTGATCTTGCTGACCTTGCCACATACGCCGGCATTGACCGTAACTGTGCATTCTCCACTCATTCAGATACCTCTGGAAAGGAGTCGCAGTGCAGGGTAGATAAAACCTACTATTCCACTCGGGATTTGTAAGTACTGTTTAACACATGATTACTCACAGTTTCCTGGAAGCATCTGGTGAAAACTCCCTGTACAGGGACTTCAGTTCATCCAAGGGGATGTCTGTCTTGAACGATGTCGGTGACACATGCGATTTGGAGGCCCTTCCATGTTGTGAGAGGAAATCCATGAAATCATCGATCTTCGGAGGGGACATCTTGATGTGCGATGACAGTTCGCTCATGTCGTATACGAATACCTCGGAGTCAATCTCGTTCCTCCAGACATCGAGGTACTTCGCACACCTCTTCTCGGAAGCCATGCCTGTGGGATCCATGCGGTCGAGGAACTCCCTGTCGTGGAGTTGTCCCAACCAGAACGGTCCGTATTTGTGGTCCGCATCGTAAGTGCGGGATGTGGAGCGCTCCAGGGTGTCCGTGTGGTATTCCATGTACCCCAGTTGAGCAAGTGTGCGATCGGCGTTCTCGGCACCCTCCAGGACCTGTATGTAGGTGCGGAAGTAGTGGTCTGCGTAGAACGACAGAAGGGGTTTCATCCCACGGTCGTACTTGGCGAGTTCCTTCGCTATCGTGCACATGAGGATGCGCAGGCCACCCTCGTGGCACATGAATCCACGGATGGGTTCGGACTGGTACCTCCTCCTGCATTTGGGCGCATGGGCTCCTGCGAGTGGGGCCGTATCCGTAGCCGTGATTGCCAGGATCCCCTTGCGTCTGCAGCCGCGTATGGCGGACTGTATGAAGGGAACGGGGGAACCGAAGGGGTCGAGGTCCACGTAATCGAACGTCTCGTCGGCGAAGAGGCCATGCATGTTCCTGTTGGAGGAACGGCAGTTCTCCAGTCCGTTGAGTTCGATGTTGGCATCGATGTAGGGTATCGCATCCGCACTGATGTCGTTGGCCGTGACCTCGCAGTTGGGGACCTCGTTGGCGATCCTGACGGCACGGGATCCTGTGGCCGTCATGGCATCGGCGACGGTCATGTCGCGTCCCATCGCGCGGAGGAACATCACGCTGATGTCCCTGTTGAACGACATCTGCTCGTTGAAGAAGACGGTCCCCATGATCTTACCGGGGCCGTGCACCGAGTGGTTCTCGGGAACAAGTATCTTGGTGGAACCCTCGGTTATGATGGAACCTTCTGGATTCAAACGTTCTCACCATTCATGAGGCGTACGATCTTGTAAGGCAGGATGTTCCTGTTGGTGGGTGTGACCTCGAGGATCCTGACGTCGTCCCTCCTCCTGATGTCTTGAAGGAGAGGGTTCCTGGATTTCTTGTGGAGGGTTATGATCATGGGTTTCTCCATGTCCAGTGCGTCCTTGACAGCATCAATGAACGCCTGACTCTCCACCTCCATCTTACCGACCTCGTCGATGACGATGATGTCGCAGGACTCACAGGCCTCCCTGATGGCCTTCACCCCCACGGCTTCGAGTTTGGTTATGTCGACCCCGATCTTTCCAACCGTTATCTTGCTCTCGATCTCCGTGCTGGCAAACACCTCTGTCTCGCCGGTGGCTAGGTTCCTGACAGTGAAACCGGTCTTGTGTCTTCCATCGCCGAGAATGGGTTCATCCACCATCCCTCCGATGGACAGCTCTTCGTCGCGGAGCATCTCGATGACACGCAGCAACGCGTACGTCTTGCCGGAACCAGGGAGTCCGGTTATACCGATCTTTATGTCACTTATCATTTGAACGACCACCAGTGTAAAAGCTGGGTACCCCTTAATATCCTGGAAGGTATAAAAACATCATGCTGATTAATATAATTTAGGTATACCTTAAAGGGGGTTTAAGGATGTCGACCAATCAAATCAGCATCAGGATTGGGGTTCGATGGAGGATACGAACATCAGCGGATAATCGAGTTCCTGATCGTACCTCATCTCGGCGACTACCCTGCAGTCACCTATCCTTACGGTCACCACTGCATCGATCATGACGCCCGTGAGGGAGACATACGAGTACCTGTCATCACCCCTGTCGAAAACGGAACGGTCTATCTTTACGACAGCGGATTCGACATAGGGCTGTACGCCGATGGTTTTGGATATCGTGGCCTCGAGGTCTGAAACGGTATCCTGGTTGAACGGTGTGCCGACGAACTGGTGGTAGATCGTCCCCATCTTAATCCCGGCTTCGAAAACGGCCCTGTCCCTGTCGTTACAGGAGAATCTGCTGCCGGCTACGGCATCTCTGTCTTCCATACCAGCCGTAACGTCGTCGATGTTATAATGATGAGCCATGTGCCAGTCAGGGGAAACTCCTGGTTCTGGGTTTAGCATTCACATCGGATATCGATGACAATTCTTTAATAGCGGATTCAGTTGGCGAGGATATGGACCAGGTTTCCCGCATCAAGGAACTCAAGGAGAAGCGCAACGCCGTAATACTCGTGCACAACTACTGTTTGCCCGAAGTTCAGGATGTAGCTGACTTCATAGGAGATTCCCTCGGGTTGTCCATCAAGGCAGCCGAAACAGATGCGGAAGTCATCGTTTTCTGCGGAGTCACGTTCATGGCTGAGACAGCCAAGATACTCAACCCTTCCAAGATCGTCATCAGTCCCCAGCCTCATGCTGTGTGTGCCATGGCCCAGATGTGCTCCCCTTCCCAGATAGTCGATTACAGGAAGGAGAATCCCGATGCGGAAGTGGTCGGATACGTCAACTCGACCGCAGCTTCGAAGGCCGAGATGGATGTATGCTGCACATCGTCCAACTCCGTGGACGTGGTTTCCAAGCTCTCCTCCGGAAAGGTTCTCTTCGTACCCGACCAGAACCTGGGACGTTACACCAAGTCCAAGTGTCCGGACGCGGGCGTCGTACTTTGGAACGGGATGTGCCCCATCCACCACTCGATAACAGTCGGTCAGGTCAGAGCACTCAAGGAAGCCCATCCCGATGCGGTCTCCCTGGCTCATCCCGAATGCAGGGCAGAGGTTCTCGATCTGGTCGATCACGTTTGCTCCACAGAGGGAATGCTGAACATCTGCAGGGGCTCCGACAGAGACGAGTTCATCATCGTCACAGAGGTCGGCATGAAGCACAGACTCGAGAAGGAGATGCCCGGAAAGAGGTTCTACTTCCCCGAGTACGCGGTCTGTTCCGCCATGAAGATGGTCGATCTCGATTCCATCGTGTCATCGCTGGAGAACCTCAGCAACCAGGTCGACCTGGATCCACAGGTCATAGAACGTGCCAGGTTGCCTGTGCAGCGTATGGTCGGTCGCGAGCTGTAAGGGCATCGCCATCATCGACATTTCTCTTTTTGGGCAGGTTACCAATGGATTGGTGACTTCCCTATCATTTTATTTTACATCCTTAGTGGACACTGCATTTGCCATCTTTTTCAGAAGGGTTCCAGTAGTTTAATCAACTTAAATTGTCTATCAATGAATATATTTATTCATTGAAGAAAAATTATATACACCGATGTTATTGTAATGGTTGGCGATGAAAATGCTTTCGTCTGATGAGAATAGGTACGGGTTGAACAGAGAACTTGCTCAGATGTTGAAATCAGGAGTCATAATGGATGTAACCACACCTGAACAGGCCAGGATTGCCGAAGAGGCTGGTGCTTGTGCGGTCATGGCATTGGAACGCATCCCTGCAGACATCCGTATGGCGGGAGGTGTGTCCAGGATGTCGGATCCAGAGATGATCAGAGGGATACAGGATGCGGTATCGATACCTGTGATGGCCAAATGCCGTATCGGACATTTCGTGGAAGCACAGATCCTCGAAGCAATAGAGATAGACTACATCGATGAATCCGAGGTATTGTCTCCGGCGGATGACGTCCATCACATAGACAAGTCCACTTTCAAGGTCCCCTTCGTCTGTGGAGCCAGGAATCTGGGTGAGGCACTCAGGAGGATAGGTGAGGGTGCATCGATGATAAGGACCAAGGGGGAGCCGGGAACAGGCGACATCGTCCAGGCCGTTTCTCATATGAGGGCAATGAATCAGGACATAGCGGCCCTCTCATCAATTCGTCGCGATGAGGTCCATGAATTCGCAAAGAGGATCGGGGCTCCCCTGGACCTCGCCATGTACGTCCATGATCATGGAAGGCTGCCGGTTGTCAATTTTGCCGCTGGAGGTGTGGCCACTCCCGCAGATGCGGCTCTGATGATGCAGCTGGGAGCTGACGGGGTGTTCGTCGGTTCGGGCATTTTCAGATCGGGCAATCCTGAGAAGAGGGCCGCTGCTATCGTCAAGGCAGTTACCAATTTCGATGATCCGACGATCCTTGCAGAGGTTTCATCCGGACTCGGTGAAGCCATGGTCGGGATAAACAAGGATGAGATCGAGAAGCTCAACAATATAAAGATGGCGGAGCGCGGTCAATGATAATAGGTGTGCTAGCATTGCAGGGTGCCTTTATCGAACACGAGGCTGTACTGAAGAGATTGCATGTAGAATGCTTCGAGATCAGGAAGCCCTCCGATCTCGATCGTAGGATGGATGGTCTAATCATCCCAGGAGGTGAGAGTACCGTGATAGGGAAGCTCCTTGTTGACATGGATATGATGAATCGTATCCGCAAGATGATCCTGGACGGCATGCCTGTGTTTGGTACCTGTGCGGGTATGATCCTACTGGCAAGGAACATCGTCGATGGTACCGTCGGTAGTATAGGCACGATGCCCGTGACCGTCCGCAGGAATGCATACGGACGTCAGTTGGGGAGTTTCAGTGCGGACGGATCATTCGGAGACCTGGGTGGTATCCAGATGAGGTTCATCCGTGCACCATATGTGGATTCCGTCGATAAGGGGGTGGAGATCCTATCAGTCCACGAAGGTAAGATCGTAGCCGTGAGGTATGGAAACCAGTTGGCCACAGCCTTCCATCCCGAACTCACAGATGACGACAGGGTACACCGCTATTTCCTGAGTATTGTCGAATCTTCCACTTGTTGAAGAAAACGGTCCGTCATCGGATGGTGGCGGACCACCTTACAGGAACATCACGTCCTTTCCGCTCCTGACGGCGTCGTCGGGTATCATGGACTTCAATGCGGCATCGTGTCTGTCGACAGTGCCCAGTGCGAGCATCGCGAGGTGCGTGACCTGCTTGGGGGTGACCTTGGAGCCGTAGTATCCCAATACCAGTTTGAAGAGGATGCGTGTGATCGTTTCATCCTCCACAAGCATGAATGTACCGTTGTTTACCAAGGTGTTGAGCTTGTTCAGTTCGGGCAGGATCATCTCCTTGGCGTGTGAGGGGATGTCGAACATGAGGTGGCAGTAGAAGTTCAGGCTTTTGTTCTCATCATCGTTGATGATCACCATGCCTATGGGGAGATCATCACCCATCGCAGTCAGAACGATGTTACCTGAATCGTTGACCTCGTACTCCATCCCGACTTTGTCGAGACCCTTCCTGACAGTCTTCAGGATGGACGCCTTAGTTGGTTCTCCGAACATGGATGGGTAATGGTAAAAGGGGTTTAAATGGATAGTATCTCAGCGGCGTTCCAGGGGCAGGTACTCCTTGGGCTCCTGCATGTTGACGTACGCGGGACGGAGGATCTTGTTGGATGTTATGAGCTCCTCCATCCTGTGGGCACTCCAACCGACGATCCTGGCAGTAGCGAAGAGGGGGGTGTAGAGTTCCCTGGGGATCTCGAGCATGTCGTAGACGAGACCGCTGTAGAAGTCGACGTTCGCACTGACGCTCGTGGCATTGGGCCTCTTGGAGAGGATGAGCGAGGGTGCGATACTCTCGATCCTCTTGTAGAGTTCGAAGTCCTTGACGCGGCCTTTCTCTGTAGCCAGTTTCTCGACGAACGATTTGAACACGACAGCACGCGGGTCGGATTCCGTGTAGACCGCATGTCCCATTCCGTAGATCAGGCCCTGGTGGTCGAAGCACTGCTTGTCGAGGATCTTGTTCAGGTAGGCGGTGAGCTCCTCGTCGCTGTCCAGGTTCTGGACGTGCATCTTGATGTCATCGATCATGTCCATGACCTTCAGGTTGGCACCTCCGTGCTTGGGTCCCTTGAGTGAGGACATGGCGGCTGCCAGCACGGCGTATGTGTCGGAACCGCTGGATGTGGTGACCCTGGTGGTGAATGTGGAGTTGTTGCCCCCGCCGTGCTCCATGTGGAGGACGAGCGCGAGGTCGAGCACAGTCGCTTCGAGCGTGGTGTAGGACCTGTCGGGCCTGAGTATGCGGAGGAAGTTCTCTGCAGTGGAGAGGGATGGGTCGGGTTTGTGGATGTACATGCTTTCGCCGTTGATGTAGTGGTTGTAGGCGTGGTAGCTGTACACTGTGAGCATGGGGAAGACGCTGATCAGATAGATGCACTGCCTGAGTACGTTGTCGAAGGAGTTGTCCAGGGCCCTGTCGTCATAGGATGCGAGGAAGAGGACGCTCCTGGTGATGGAGTTCATGATGTCCTTGCTCGCAGCCTTCATGATGACGTCCCTCGTGAAGGTGAAGGGGAGTCTGCGCTCCTGGTTGAGGTAGTACTTGAACTCATCCAGTTCCTCCTGGTTGGGCAGTTCTCCGAAGAGAAGAAGGTATGTGATCTCCTCGAATCCGAACCTCTTCCTAATGAAACCGTTTGTGAGGTCGACTATGTCGTATCCGCGGTAGCGGAGGGTACCCCTGGCGGGGATCTTCTCACCGTTGACGAGTTTCGTCCCGTTGACCTGGGAGACCGTTGTCAGACCGACGACCACCCCATTCCCATGACTGTCGCGAAGTCCTTTCTTGACGTCGTATTTGGCGTACATGTCCGGTGAGAACGAGTCGTTGCTGAGGCACATCTCGCATTTCTCAACGATGAAATTCTTGTAATCGGCATTCATGCAAATATCTCCCCAAAAGTGGTTTACACACTGTCCCTGACGGACATGATTCATCCCTTCGGATGTCGAAACTATGCTCCAGCGAAACATCCAGACCTATTAATAGGCTGGCATGGGAATATAGGACGGTTCGGAGTAATGCTTATATATGTTAATCCATCCGATTCGACCATGGCGATTCTAGTAGTATCCGGGAAGAGGGAAGAGGTCGCGGACGGTCAGACGATCTCCGCCGCCGTCGCGGACCTGGGCCTCCATCCAGATGCCTACCTCTACGTGGTCGGCGGCACACCCGTTCCGATGGACACCGTCCTCTCTGGTCAGGAGGTCCGTCTGCTCAGGGTGGCATCCGGGGGATGAGTTCATCCCCTGGCGATCTCCAGCACCCCGTCGAAGTCGAAACCGCTATCGACAGCATCATCTACCATCTTGTCCAGGTTGGAGATGAACGCGGCATGGATGTCGTCGCCCTCCAGACTTCCGGATGATGAGGACAGGGAATCCTCCTCCGGGAACCTCAGGTCCTCGTACGGGAGGACGCCGAGGCACTTCATACCGGTCAGTTCCTCTATCCTCTTGATGCCGGGGCCGAGTATCGAACCGTCTCCCCTGAACCTGTTGATCACGAAACCCTTCATCAGGTGCTTCAGGTCGTCGGGGATGAGTCTCCAGGTACCGTAGATGGCGGCGAACACCCCGCCCCTCTCGATGTCCCCGATTATGATGGACGGTATCTGCAGTTCCCTCATCACCCATATGTTGGCGACGTCGCGATGCATGATGTTGATCTCCACGGGCGATCCGGACCCCTCGCACACGATCAAGTCGTTTCCATCCTCCAGACGGTGGAATGCAGCCCCGACGCGTGGAAGGGCGTATTCGCGGTTCATGGGGACGTTCTTTGACATGTCCATGTACGGTTGACCGTCGACGACGACCTGTATCACACCGTCTCCGCATGGTTTGAGGAGGAGCGGGTTCATGTCCGTGCACGGTTCGACACCGCATGCCCATGATTGGAAGGCCTGACCCATGCCGATCTCGCCACCGTCGGCCGTCGCATATGAGTTGAGTGACAGGTTGGATCCCTTGAACGGGACGGTCTTCACGCCATTGCGACAGAAGTACCTGCACAGCATGGCGCTGACAGTGGTCTTCCCCGCTCCGGAGGACGTTCCAAGCAGAAGTACCTTCAACGGACCACCCCCGCGATCTCGAGGAGACGGTCCATGTCCAGGTTCTCCTCGAAGACGGATGCGAGCTTGTCCAGGTTTTCGTCTACGATGTCATCATAGCTACGGACCTCGGACGTGTCATGGACCACACCGTCATGTTTGATGAATGACAGGAAGTACTTCCTGAACGAGGGTTTGTCGAATATCCCATGGAGGTAGGTGCCGAACAGCATCTCGTCCTCACGGACGGAACCCTCGTCCACAGGACCCGTGTCGAAGTGGTTCTCGATGACGAGTAACGGAGGTTCCGTAACCTCGGTCATTCCCATGTGGAGCTCGTATCCCTTGATCGCACCGAGGTCACCGACCTTTAGGTGACCCTCGTCCTGTACGACGACCTTCTTGTACTCGCCGAATGCGGTCTTGTTACCGAAGAATCCCAATCCCTCGTAGACGCGCTTCTCACCACCTTCAATCCCGTTGGAATCATCGAGGATGGATCCCATCATCTGGTAGCCGCCGCATATTCCCGCGATCGGGACACGTCCGCGTAGAGATCTCAGCTTGTCAGCGATACCGTTCTCGCACATCCATCTGAAATCGGAGACGGTGTTCTTCGTTCCGGGGAGAACCACGGCATCGACACCGTCCAGGTCCTCAGCCCGCTCCACGAACAGGACGGACACGTCCTCGAGGCACAGGGGATCGAGGTCAGTGAAGTTGGCTATGCGTGGGAACTTGACGACTCCTATGACGGCCTTGCCGTTACCCTTGGAGTGCGAGCGACGGAGTCCCTGTGAATCCTCGCTCGGGAGGTCTATCTCCGCATGGGGTATTATCCCGATGACCGGGATGCCCGTGATCTCCTCGAGTTTGTCCGCACCCGGGCGTAGGTTCTCGGTATGGCCCCTGACGTTGTTCAGGATGATTCCCTTTATGCGCTTCCTATCCTCTTCAGGTATGAGCTCCACGGTCCCCAGGGCGTATGCGAACGAGCCACCCCATTCCACGTTGACGACGAGGATGACATCGGCATCCGCGATCTTAGCGGCCTGCATGTTGGCTATGTCCACGTCGTAGATGTTTATCTCAGCAGGTGAACCAGCACCTTCCATGATGACGAGGTCGTACCTCTTCTTCAGGAAGTCCACATGTTCCTTCACTATATCCCTGCCAGGTCCGGGGACGAACTCACCGTAGTACCCCTTGACGTCGTAGTCGGCGTACGGTTTCCCGCAGACGATGACCTGGGATACATCGTCACCTTTGGGTTTCAGGAGAATGGGATTCATGTGCTCGTCAGGAGCAGTCAGGCCGGCTGCCTGGGCCTGCAGTACCTGGATCATGGCTATCTCGGCACCGCAGCGGGTGACCTTGGAATTGAGGCTCATGTTCTGTGATTTGAACGGTGCGACCAGGTATCCCCTGTTGGACAGGATCCTGCACAGGGCCGCCACTGTGATGGATTTACCTGCATCCGAGGTGGCTCCGACGACCATGAGGGCTTTACCGGGGCGCCAGAGCTTCTCCTTGGCATCCCTGAATATGTCCATCATGCGCGGGTCGGGGACGGATTCGATACCCAGTCTCCTGATCTCCGACATCACGTAGCGGCCGACTTCCGGACGGTGGATGAAGAGGCAGTCGCTACATGCCCAGACCTCGTTGCCCCTCCTTCCGATGAGCATGTTCCCCAGGTCCTCGTCATGGCACGGGTAGAACGGACAGTAGCAGAACGTGCAGTCCTGTCCTTTGAAGTGGCAGGGGTTGTATTCGCAGTTCCTGTTCGTACCGATCCAACCGGCCTGTATCTCCTCGTTGACTTTCTTCTTGATGCAATCCATCGTCGTCGCCTATCAGTTAGATGGGTAATCCAACACTTAAACCCACTAGTGTCCAGAACCCACTTTCATCGACCCCCTGGTTCCGTTTATATCGTCAGTGCGAATGGATAACGTCGATATGTCTTCGGAATTCAGTTTCATCCATTGTGCTGACCTGCATCTCGGTGGCAGGTTCAGCGGTATCATGGACCGTGATCGGACGCTGGGGAAGAGGTTGACCCAATGCACGTTGGATTCCTTCTCGAGGATCGTCGATGCGGCCTTGGAGAGGGGTGTTGATTTCATGGTGATCTCCGGCGATGTATACGATTCGGAGAACCCCCTCCCCTCTACACGTGCGTGGTTCGTCAGGGAACTTGAGCGGTTCGGGGGCCCGTGCTTCATCTGCAGGGGGAACCATGACAGCTACACGCCCTGGGATTCAGCGATCCCGTATCCATCAAACGTGCATGAGTTCGGTACAGAACCCGAATCCATACAGCTGGAGTGCGGTGCGGAGGTGGTGGGGGTGAGTTTCTCCAAACCCCATGAGACCTCCAACCTGGCATCACTCCTCAGAGGGTCTTCGGACTGGTTCACCGTGGCATGCGTCCATTGCGATGTGGGTAGTGTATCCGAAGGGGATGTGTATGCCCCGTGCGAGGTCCATGACCTGAGGGGCAGGGGTGTTCAGTACTGGGCACTCGGACACATCCACAAGAGACAGGTCCTTTCGGAGGAACCATGCATCGTCTACCCTGGGAACATACAGGGTAGGAATCCGAAGGAGGTGGGGGAGAAGGGTGCGTATCTGGTCAGTGTCCATAATCAGACAATCATGTCCATGGAATTCCTGCCGACACAGGGGGCGGTATGGCATGACCTGGTGGTGGATATCTCAGGCAAGGGCTTGCAGGACCTGGTTTCGGAAATCAGCGGTCATGTGAAGGGCGGTGATGTGGTCCGCATCACGACCATCGGGTGCGGTATCCTGGACGGGATGCTCCGTTCCCAGACGTCGGATGTGATGACGACCCTTTCCCAGTCCATAGGCTGCACGGTCGATTCGATACAGGTCAGGTCCTCTCCCGACATCGATCTGGATGAGCGCGCAGGGATCGATGACGTCGTCGGAAGGTCCATCGCGGTGGCCAGGTCCACTGCAGGGTCCGGGAGGGAAGCGATACTGAATGCGATACTCTCCCATCCCGTGGCATCGGTTCATGGCGAATTCTACCGTTCAATGACGGATGAGGAGCTGGAGGGGATGGTGGATGATGCACTCATGACCCTTTTGCAGTACATGGGGGTCGGACGTTGAGGATAAAGGCCATACGCATAGGCAGATACGGCGGGTCCCGCGATGTCACATATCAGGTTTCAACGGGATTGAACGTTTTCTTCGGAGGTAACGAGAGTGGGAAGACGACTACGATGGAGTTCATCAGGAACGTCATGGTGCCTACCACCCGTAGGAACGGATACCCCGAACGCACCGGAAAGGATGAGGGGTCGATAACCTACGAGGAGTATGGTTCCGACAAGGTCCTGAGGCTCGATGGGCGGAAGGTGAACGGTCAGGTGCCCGATGCGGTATCCGGGATGGATCCGGATCTGTACCGCGGTGTCTTCGCGATGAACCTGAACGACCTCAATGACGAGTCCAGCGTGATGTCCGATGACATGAAGGCCAGCTTCATGGCCGTACCCGATGGCGTGGACATCCCATCCGTCCTCTCGATGTTGGATGATGAATGCGACTCCTTGATAGGGAGTTCATCCAGGTCCCGTACCGATGATGTTTCGAAGTTGGAATCGCAGATCTCGGAACTGAAGTCGAATGTGGAGAGGGAAAAGGCAGATATGCGCACCTACGGAGACCTGTCTTCGGAGAGGGAGGGTCTGGAATCAACCAGATCCGAACTGGTTGAGGCCGCGAGGAGATCCAGGGAAGATGTCCGGAGGAAGGGGATACAGGAATCGAATGCCGAGAACTACCGCCTGCTGGCCGAGAAGAAAGACCAGTTATCGTCGTTGGAGCAGGTTCCCGAAGTATCCCCTACGGATGTCGACCGCTACAGGTCCCTTGTCGGGCAGGTCTCCGAAAAAAGAGGGGCTGTATCGGCCCATATGGGGCGCAGGGATTCCTACAAGGTCGGACTCCACGGAGCCGATCCAGCGAAGGTCGGCATGGTGGTCGGGAAGATCGGGGTACTGTTGAGCAGACCGCCCGGGGACCGTGAACACCTGTCTTCTAGCATGTCCGATCCCAGACATGGCAGAGGACGGAAGGTCCCATCAGTTCTGACGGTGGTGGGTGTCGTCACCGCCCTCGTCGGCATCGCCGGCATCACAGGAGGGCAGGTGGATTCCATCCTTTCCGCCGCGGGCACAGTGATGGTGTTGGGCGGTCTAATCGGATTGTTCATCGGACGTTCCTCCAAGAAGGGAAACTATGTCGGAGGTCGGGCGAACGGGTCCGAGGACAGCTATGCACTCGATGTCTCCGATGTGATGATGCGGATCGGCCTCACGCCGGTGGATGTGGAGGGCAACATCTCGATCCTAGGGGAGGTCAGGGATGCCTACCGCCAATACGTATCCGCCGTCTCGGATCTGGAGAAGGCGAGATCGGAACTGGACCTTGCCGAGGTCGAATTGCGGGAGTTCCTGAGTCCATTCGGCGGTGAAAGCGGTTTCCAAAGATGCATGGATCACTCGGTGACCAGGAGGGACCTGATGAACGACATCAGTTTGTTGCGCAGGACCATCGAATACGCCGGTCTGGACCCGGATAACGAGGAATCTGCAATCGGGGACATAGTCGATCATTCCGGGGAACTAAGCGACATAGACAGGCGCATAGGCGAGCTCACCGTCATGATGGACACCCTGCTGGATGGCAGGGGTCTCCAGTCGAGAATGGATGAGTTGCATTCATTGGTGGTGCAACGTGACGAGGCCCTGCGTCGTGCGGCGATACTCATAATCGCCAGGGACATCCTGATGGGCGCCTGCGATGGTGTGTTCGGGGACGTTCATCCGACCGTCCACTCCCGTGCGGAGCGCTATCTTTCCATGATGACCGGCGGCAGATACAGTCTGAACGTCGATCGGGACAACGGGACGATATCGGTCGTCGACGGCGATGGCGACAAGGTCCTCAAGAGATGCAGCACGGGGTTGAGGGCACAGGTGATGTTGTCGATCAAACTGGCCACGGCATACGAGATGGGACGCGGAGAGGTGCCCGTCATACTGGACGATGTACTCCTCCCGTTCGATTCCGAGAGGAAGAGGGCGGCATTGGAGGCACTATCGGAATTGTCGGATGGGATGCAGATACTGTTGTTCACATGCGACAGGGAGACCAGTGAGATATGTTCCGATATGGACGGTATCACCCTGATGTGCATGTGAGGCAGGGGTGATACGAGGAGGAACGGTGATCAGCCAGATTCCTAAACATACTGTAATTTCCAGCAGTATATTTATAAACTATTTCCAAAATACAGGGATTAGGGGAAGTGTAATCTCCCCTGTTCACATAACTATCACAATCAATCGTTCGGATAGAACGGACACCGACACGAGGGCAACGGAGCGCCGACCCTGGAAGATATGTGTCGATAATGCGCGTAACACGCCTCAGGAGGATAGGTTCCGGAGAGATGGGAATCTGAAGGGGGCGATGAGCAGGTGAGATTGGGATTCCCCGATGCATACCCTAGGAGGGTACAGATTGAACATCGATCCCAATACAACAAAATACATGGTTAAGGCAAGAATCAACGCAGACGGAATCGTTGAGAAGCCGGATGTCGTTGGTGCTATTTTCGGTCAGACCGAGGGTCTCCTCGGAGATGAGTTGGACCTCAGGGACCTCCAGAAATCTGGTAGGATCGGAAGGATAGAGGTCGAGGTCACATCCAAAGGTGGAAAATCGGACGGAATAATCTACATGTCGTCCAGTCTCGACCAGGTGGAGACCGTAATCCTCGCTTCCGCTCTCGAGACAGTCGACCGTGTCGGACCCTGCAAGGCCTCCATCCACGTCCTCGGAATAGAGGATGTCCGTGTGACCAAGAGGGAGAAGGTCGTGGAGCGTGCGAAGGAGCTCCTCAACGAGCTCATCAAGCAGTCCAAGGGTTCCAGTACCGACCTCATGGACAGCGTCAGGCAGAGTGTCCAGGTCGAGGAGATCACCACCTACGGAAAGGACAGGTGTCCTGCCGGACCCAACGTGAAGGACTCCGAGGCCATCATCATCGTGGAGGGAAGGTCCGATGTGCTCAACCTCCTCAAGGCCGGAATCAAGAATGCCATCGCTGTCGAGGGAACGAACATCCCCAAGACCGTCCAGGAACTCTCCAAGGAAAGGGTCGCCACAGCGTTCGTCGACGGTGACCGTGGTGGAGAGCTCATCCTCAGGGAACTCTTCCAGGTTGCCGAGATCGATTTCGTCGCCCGTGCACCCCGTGCACACGAGGTCGAGGAGCTCACATCCAAGCAGATCATCAAATGTCTCCGCAACAAGGTCCCCGGTGACCAGTACATGGAGATGAACGGACTTATAACCGAGGAGAAGACCCTCGAGGACATCGGCGAGACCGTGGAGCCCGAAGTCCGTGTCGAGAAGCGTGAATCCAAGCGCGAGGAGCGTCGTGAGGAACGCCGCGAGCGCAAGGAACGCAGGCTCAGGGAGAGCGACGACAAACCCTCATCCGAAGAGAAGGATGATAAGGAGGAGAAGGACGAGATGGAGTCCAGGCGTGAGCGCCGCGAGCGCAAGGACCGCGAGGACAAGCGCACCAAGGACCGCTTCAACACCGAGAACCTCGACAAGTACAGGAAGAAGCGCGAGCAGAAGGCGCTCGCAGAGGCACAGGCAGAAGGTTCCGTCGCAGCAGTGGAGGAGCCCGTTGTAGAGGAGCCTGCAGTCATCGAGGAACCCGTTGTAGAGGAACCCGTTGTCGAGAAGGCCGAACCCGTCAAGGAGGTCGTCGAGGAACCCACAGTCATCGAGGAACCCGTTGTAGAGGAGCCTGTCAAGGAGGTCATCGAGGAGAAACCCAAGAGGGAGTCCAAGACAAGGTCCCGTTCCAAGAGGGCATCCGACAAGGTCCTCACTCCCGAACAGGAGGAGTATCGTGACATGCTCCTGGACCTCTCCACCACCCACAACGCCAACGTCCTCGGTGAGGGCAACACCCTCATCAGGCAGGTGGCCGTGAAGAGCCTGGTCAATTCACTCAAGGAGGATTCCGAGGGCGTGTGCACCATCGTCTTCGACGGTGTCATCTCCCAGAGGATTCTCGATGTCTCATCCGACAAGGGAATCAAGACGGTGATCGGAACACGCAAAGGCAACATCACCAAGATGCCTGCCGATATCGTGATCTGGACCAAAGAGGACCTGTACTGATCAACATGACCGAGAAGGTAGCAGTCAACACCTGGGAGGATGTCGTCAAGCTGACATCCACCGAGGAGATACTCATCCCCC
This sequence comes from Candidatus Methanomethylophilaceae archaeon, assembly GCA_017935945.1. Taxonomy (GTDB): domain Archaea; phylum Thermoplasmatota; class Thermoplasmata; order Methanomassiliicoccales; family Methanomethylophilaceae; genus Methanoprimaticola. The sequence goes on from JAGBGN010000093.1 coordinate 20,297, forward strand.
AGGACCCTCTTGACAGGGTGCTGGGGCAGGAGGAGGCCATCGAACTAGCCAAGATAGCTGCCAAGCAGCGCAGGCACCTCCTCCTGGTGGGTCCGCCCGGGACCGGAAAGTCGATGATAGCCCGTGCACTGTCCATGAACCTCCCGCAGCCCAGCCAGGAGATCCGTGTCGTCAAGAACCCGGAGAATCCCGAGAGGCCGTTCCTGGAGGTCCTGGATGCAGAGGAGGTACTCAAGGAAGAGGAGATCAAGGCGGAGTCCGTCGGTGTTCTCCTCGACCCTCCGGAGGCGCCCAACAACGTCGCGGAGCACCTCGGGTACAGATGCAAGAACTGCGGGAAGTACTCGTTGCCCAGCGACCTGACGTGTCCCCACTGCAACCAGACCAAGATGGACATGGGAAACCGTTCCAACCCCTTCCAGGACCTCCTCGGCGGGGTCCTGGAGGTGGCTATGCCTCAGGCGACCGCTGGAAAGGAGAAGGTCCATACGACCCGTTCCCGCAACGGTGTCGAGGAGGTCGTCATCTTCGAACGTGCAGGTGACAAGATCAGGATGCTGGACCAGAAGGCCATCGACAAGAGGGGCGAACTCCAGCGTACATCCAGCGAGAAGGTCCTCGTCAAACTCAGGAGGGACCCGTTCGTCCTCGCCACGGGAGCATCCGAGACCGAGCTCCTGGGTGACGTCCGCCATGACCCCTACGGCGGTCATGAGAAGCTCGGATCTCCGGCATACGAGCGCATCGTCGCCGGATCCATCCACGAGGCACATGAGGGAGTCCTGTTCATAGACGAGATCTCCCACCTCAAGGACCTCCAGAGGTATATCCTGACCGCTATGCAGGAGAAGGTCTTCCCCATCGTCGGAAGGAACCCCCAATCCGCCGGTGCGAGTGTCAAGCTGGAGGATGTGCCCTGTGACTTCATCCTGGTGGCGGCATGCAACATCCAGGATCTGGAGAACATCCTCTCACCGCTCAGGTCGAGGATCATCGGAAATGGTTACGAGGTCCTGGTGGACATCGCCATGCCCGATACGCCCCACAACCGTGCGAGGTATGCGCAGTTCGTGGCACAGGAGGTCAATCTCGATGGCAACATCCCGCATGCCACCATCGAGGCTGTGGAGCACATCATCGCGGAGGGACGTCTCCGTGCCAAGGCCGACAACCAGATCAACTCCCTCACCCTCAGGTTGAGGGAGATGGGTGGTCTCATCAGGGCCGCAGGGGACCTGGCGGTCATGGAGGGTGCACCCCTGATCACTGGCGACCATATACAGAAGGCCATCAGGCGTTCACGCAGTGTCGAGGAGCAGATCAAGGAGAGGTACGGTTCCTACAACAAGGGTCTCTCCAAGGATGTGTCCTCTGCACAGAAGGAGCGTTCCTCATACTATTTCCAGACAGAGCACATGGATGACTCCATGTTCTCCTGAAACCGGAGGGGCCAGACCCCTCCCTTTCTACTTCTGCCGAGTTAAAACCGGAAAGCGTATTATAACCAGTGTCGAATCGGGTATCATGCGACTGTTCCACATCATCCCGCTGATCATCATGGCCACACTCGCCCTGATTGCCGTAGATGATGTCGATGCCGCTGTAGAACCCCCTCAGGATGAACACCTCCAGGGTTACGACATAGTGATAACAGAGGGCAAGAACGGTTCGATCATCCTCACATACAAGGATGTCTCTGAAGATAGTGATGATGTTTGGAAACGTGTCGATTATCCTTCCGGGTCGGATGTCGTCGTATGCAGGTGGTCGGACAACCGTGGTGATATATCTGTCGCAATGGATGGTCCGGACATAGGTACCCTCACGATCGTCCGTTTCGATGATATCGATACAAAATCCTATGATTATGTGAATGTGAAGTTCACCATGTTCTCAGGCAGCATCAGGAACTTCACCGCATTAACCGTGGACGGTTCCCAATCGTCCAAGCTCGGTAACGTATACGACGGTATGGTCAATCCAATAAACGAACTGTCGATGGACATCCGTGGGGGCTACATACGTCTTCTCAACCCCACGTCAGACATGATCCATGTAACAGACATGCATGTCATAATCAGATCCGGAGCAACCATCGATCGTCTGTACACTTCCGGTGAGAACGGTAAATACACATCCATCTGGATCGACCTGTTGGGAGGAAACATCGGATACATGACCAATCTCAAATCCAGGGTTGGTACCCTCGACATAAACATGGATCACGGGGTCGTCGAGTACCTGGCCATAGGGGCGGATACCGAGAACTCCAACAACAGGGTCTTGGACTCGCTCAACACGTTCATCGTCACGGCAGACACGAATGTGTTCATCAGTGAAACCGTCGTTTACCGCGAGATCGTGTTGGGAGGTGGGCTCATCGACATCCCAACACTCCAATGGAACACGGAATCATCCCCGGAGATCAGGATGAAGAACATCGTGATCGAGGCAACGGGGGTATATGTCGATAACAGCACATGTTTCCTGAACGAGAAACGTAGTTCGGCATACCATTTCAACAACTACCGTTTCGGTTCCTCACCCACGACTTCCCCGTTGAGTTCGTCATTCTCTCACGAGGGTCAGACCATCGATGTCTACGGTCCGGAAGGGATATGGGAAACTCCAGGATCTTTCGATATAGATGTCGGACTATCCCTTTACGTGTCCTGTGTCCTGGAGATTCCCGCTGAGGGTTACATCCATGTGAACCACGGGGGAAAGTTCGTCAACACCGGGATCATAGACCTTTACGGTACGATAAACATCATGGGTGAGCTGATCAACGGTGGTACCGTGAGGAAGATCGGATCCGGCAATGTGGTGGGTATCGTATCAGGTCACGGACACATCGCGGACCTCATAACCATCCAGTCGAATACAGGACAGGTCAGTGTGATGTCCCCTGATGACACCGTGATCATCCAGCAGGACAATCCATCCCCCCTTGAATCACTCTCCGTCGTCCTGGACAACGGACGCCGTTCCCTGACCATCACCGCTCACGAGGGGAAGACGATCCAATCCGAGGAGTACCTCGTCAAGATTGTCGAGTACGGTTCCATGGAACAGTTCAATAACATCTTCTCATTGTACATCAGGGGGATTGAGGCCCTCGATACCGATTGTGACATCATCATGACCGTCCCTGCGATGGTTCCCACGGGTTATGTCGCACAGGTATACGCTTACGACCAGTCAGATGACACGTTCGAACGTGTGAGCATTGTCGACGTGACCCCTTATGCTCTTTCATTCGAGTGCCACGAAAACCTGGACTACTGCCTCATGATAGCACCCATGGTGGAGGATGGGCAGGTCAACGGCGACGGATCGATGACCATCTCGGTTATTCTGGTGATGATAATCGCAGTGCTCCTGGTGACAATGTACGCACTGCTCAGGAAGAAGTGATCCTGCGGAGGTCCATGGTCATACGGTAGCCATCTCCTCCATCGCTGTAGAAGCGTGGGAGTTCCTCTGTGATGGCGAAGCCCTTGCGTTGATAGAAGGATATCGCCCTGGTGTTCCTGGTACGGACCTCCAACTGCACCGTGCTGCGACCCTCCATGAAGCAGGATCTCTTGAACTCCTCTATCAGTTGGGAACCGATGCCGTGGCCCCTGTAGCGTGAATCCACGGCCAGAAGCGATATCGATGCACGGGAACCATCCAATCTAGAACCGCAGAGGACGCCCATCACGTTGCCGAAGAGGTCGACAGCGATGAACTGTCCCTTTGGCCATTGCATCATGAAGAAGTTTATGACATCCGGGGCGAAGTAATCGTCCAGGTTCGTATTGAGGACCGTGAACATCTTCTGTACGTCGCATTGTCCCGGATGTCTGATTATGGTCATGTTCACCTCAGTTTCTTGATAACCGCGATCACGATAGCGAGTATGATCACGATGATCGGAAGGAGGTATTCCTTGATTTCCTCAGGGATCGGGAGATCATTGATTATGTCTTCGATACTGCTGGACCCATCAGAACCGCCTGTTCCCTCAGAATCTGAATAGTTTCCGATGGAATAGCTGTGTGTGATCTTCTGGGACATACCATCCTGGTTGGTGACGGTGACCGTGAGTATGTGTGCTCCGTCTTCGGGGGCAGCAAGGGCCTTGCAGAGGTCCCCGTCCTTGGTGATCTCGTAATCATTGTAGTCACGGGTGGTCTTTCCATCTCCGAAGTTCCACTTGATGTCATAGGTACCTACAGGGAGTCCTATGACGAACTCGTTATCACCGGAGTCGTAGTGGTTCTTGAGATATGATGTATCAACGGAGAACCCATCATAGGAGTAGTACCTGTTGAAGTCCATCAGGAAGTAGTGTTCGTAGTAATCCGCAACTTCGGCAGAGTGTATGACGACAGCGGCTTCCCTGTTGTTCTCGACAGAGTTGGGCGTCCAGTTGATTGAAGAGACCCAGACGGAGTCATCGCTGATGATTCCCTTGTTGTGGACTGTGGGTTTATCCATGCCCGTTGCCTGTATGAGTGTGCTGGCATTGATGGTGTAAGCCAGATTGGCATTGTCAGGAGTGTTTTTAGTATCCAATATGAGTTTGGTATCGACGCCGTCGCTGGCACGCTTCGCCATCATGTAGATGGGTGACCTCTCATCGCTGATGTCTGCATAATAGCTGGTGAGGCTCTGGTTCTGGGCGTAAAGCCTGTCTTTGGCTTTGTTGAGGTAGTACTCCATTGCATCATAGGATGTGTCGTTGGAGAAAACGGGGGAAACTGTTGCGGCATATGTCTTGAATGTCGCTGTACTTTCGTTCTTCTCATATGTCAGGGTCTTGTTGGCATTCGCATTGGGGTAGACGTCCTCCAATTCGGATACATCTCCATATTCCATCGACCAGTCCACATTGAAGAGGTCCATGACGTAGTCCGCATAGGGTTCACTCTCTACAACTGCACCCCATCCACGGTTTCCGTTTGATGAGGAGTAGTAATCATCATCCCTGGTGTAACCGTTGAGATTGGTGTCATTCCAGTTCTCGGAAGTCACGATGACTGTATCCCCATCAATGACGCAGTACTTTGCGTGTACGTGGACATACCTGTCCATATCCCCAACACCAATGAGCCTGACTTCGGCCCCTGCATCGTCGATAGCCTTCAGGTTGGGCAGCATTTCAGTGATCGTCCCTTTGACTGGGTTGGCATTATGTAGAATGTAGACGTCCACGCCCCTGTTCTTCTCAAGGTCGATGAGAAGTGCGGCGATTTTGTCGGAACGGAGTTCGTACATCGTGATGTAGACGCTCTCCTTTGCTTCCTCGAGTGCCCTGAAGATGGGAACACCTCCACTCTGAGGGAATACGAACGGTGTGACTTGAGCATTGTATTTCAGGTTGGGGTCGAACTCAAGATTGGTCAGACCCTCGACATACTTGAACCAGTCATCTGCTGAATCGGTATCGGTTCCGTAGGATCTGTGATAGAAGTATTTTCCAGATACGGTAACTGATTCACCGAACCAGGATGAATCGTTGATGACCTTGTCACCATAGCATACAGCATCGATGAGAACACCTGATGCATTGTAAAGGTAGATGTCATCACCGTCATTCTTCAATTGGAAATTGCTATCATATGTTATCTCATCCGAGGACTTGACATATGTATCATTCCTATTCGTAAACTTGCTATCGGACTCGATTTTCTCGGCAAAAGTGATTATTTCGCCAGGTTCTATCATGATCTTTTTCAAAATGGTGATTTCTCCTTCACCATCGCTGATGATATATCCCTTCAAATTCACGGCTTTGGAACCGTAGTTCTTCAACGATACGCCTTCTGGAGCGACCTTCGGATTGATCTCCTGGATGAGGACACCGTCGGCGGAAGAGGCATCACCCTCCTCGAAAACCATCGGTGCGGCACAGAAGACCATCACGACTGCCATAATAATGGCTATTGCGCGTGAGCGTGCATCCATAATACTGTATGTAACTAATGTTAATTAAAGTTGGAGGTGAGAGTGGATTATCTTACACGGCTCCGATAAAGACCCTGCATACATTTGTCCCAGATAGTTACATATCATCGAAGAATCATGGAATGGTCATGACAGCAGAGGAGAATGTCTCCAGGATGCTCGGCGACCATCGCAGGGCAATACGCGGAATGGCATGTTCCCTGCTGATAGCGTTGGTAGTGGCCGAGGCAAACACGTTCGTGGACCGTGCCTGGTGTTCCGGCTTGGGGTACGATGCACTGGCCGCCATCGCCGTGGTGGCACCGGTGTTCATGGTTATCACCAGCCTGGGTAACGGTCTGGGTGTGGGTGTGGCCTCGACAATCGCATGGAACCTCGGTTCCGGCGATGTCGGTATGTCCAACAGGGCCGCACGCCAGGCGTTGCTGTTCGCCATCGTCTTCGGCGCCATCCTTTCCCCCATACTTGTCCTTACAGCGGACTGGATAATAACCACCATCTCCACCGATGACATATCCGATCTGGCAGTCACCTACTACCTTCCGTATGCGGTGTGTGCATGGTTGCTCATCATCAACGGTACCCTGAGCGGTATGATGCGTGGAGAGGGTGCTGTAAGGGTGAACACGACCATCCTCTGCATAATGGCCGTATCCAACATGATCCTGGATCCTGTATTCATATACGTGCTCGATCTGGGCCTCACCGGTGCATCGATCGCTACGATGGTCTCCTGCGGAGTATCCGTGTCCTTGGGCCTGTGGTACTTCCTATCGGGGAACTCCTACCTGAGGTTGACCTCTGCCAGGGGGTTAATGGACACCAGGGCTTTGAAGCCCGTCCTCCATGTTGGCGTCCCCCAGATGACCGAGTACGCGATAATGTATGCGATGAACGTGGTGTTGAACCATTTCGTGCTCGTATGCGGAGGCGCGGTCGGTCTCACAGTCTATTCCGTCCCCAACACGATCATGTCATTGGTCGTAATCCCGGCTATGGCCATAGGTTCCGCATTGGTGTCCGTTGCATCCTCTGCCTACGGCCAGGGGGATATGGAGCGTATGCATTCGGCCTTCCAGTACTCGGTGCGTCTTGCCGTGGGGGTCGTCACGGTGTTGACAGTGGTCGTCTTCCTGGTACCTGAGCCCCTGTTGTCCCTGTTCACCTATTCGGGGGATACGGTCGGTCTACGTGATCAGATGGAGGTAGCTCTGAGGATCTACTGCCTGTACATCCCCTTCTTCGCTCTCATCCCTGTGGGGTCCAGCATGCTCCAGTCATTGGGGATGCCCAACAAGTCCGTCGTGCAGGCGATTGTCCGCAACATTCTGCTGATAGCACTGTATGCGATAGCCAGTACGCATTCTCTCGAAGCGATATTCTGGGCTGTTGTGATCGGGGAGGTCATCGGCGGAATCATGATGCATATAGTCGCCCGCAGGTCGTTCATGAAGGTCGTCGGCAATGTTCCAGTGGGTGTCTGAGGAGAAACGTCCTTATCACGTAGGTCCAACCACGTATGTTTCTATAGTCACAACTTTATAATTGGGTTTCACTAGCTTCGGTAGATTGATAGGTCATCGGGTCCTGGAAACATTGGTCACAATGTTTACTAACTTTCATATTTCATCAATGTGAATGGGGTGACTCCTATCACAGGGTGAGAATATGACATCAGATCGTAAGGAAGTGCGCATCAAGAGGTCGACTGCAGATCGTCTGTTGAATGGTTTTATTGAAAGGATCTCCAAGGTCAACTCTGATGACAGTTATCTGTACAGGGTGGACCGCGCTGTCGTATTCGGTTCGTATGTCAATGATCCTGAAAAGGATATGATCGGTGACCTGGACATCGGTCTCAAGCTTGTGCCCAAGCATGAGGGCAAGGAGCATGAGGAGCTCTGCGATCTCAAAAGGAGGGAGTGCAGGTCATCCGACCTGTTCACCAGTGTCGTCTGGCCGACGGAGGAGATTCTGAGGATGCTCCGCAATCGCAGTGCCTACATCAGCCTCCACATGATCGGTACTGCCGACGATGAGGCGATATTCAGTTCCGGTATCATGGAGATCCCGATCGACTGATGTGGATCACCGTTTCACAAATGGACCGTGAAGCTCACTGAACCCGAACAGTGTCGGTTCATCAGTCTGTTACCCAACTTCGATGACAAAATGGTTCGAAACAGCGGACGCGATGGTTTTGAGAAAGGTGGTTGTCGGGCCGAAGCCCGACTTTGATAAATCACTGCTTCTTCTCGCGGCGGAAGCACATGAACCAGTCGAGGCAGTACTGGTCCTCGGTCTGGTTCTCCATGCGCTCCTTGGCGGTTCCACAGGAACCTGCAGTGGGGACGATGACATCGTCACCGGGCCTCCAGTCGGCGGGGGTGGCGCAGTTGTCTGCATCGGCCTTCTGGAGTGCGAGAATGACCCTCTTGATCTCATCGAAGTTCCTTCCGAGGGAGAGGGGGTAGTAGATGATCGCACGGATCTTTCCCTTGGGGTCGATGAAGAACACGGACCTCACAGCCTGGGTGTTGGACTGGCCGGGCTGGATCATTCCGTACTTCTTGGCGACATCCATGCGGATATCCTCGATCAGGGGGAACGTGACCTCGATGTTCTTCAATCCCTTCCACTCGATCTCCTGGATCTTCCTGAGCCATGCGATGTGTGCATACAGTGAATCGACTGACAGTCCGACGAGTTCGGTGTTCAGTTCCTTGAACTCCTCGATCATGGAACCGAAGGTCATGAACTCTGTGGTACACACCGGGGTGAAGTCAGCGGGGTGGGAGAAGAGGATGACCCACTTGCCCTTGTAGTCTGCGGGGAAGTTGATCTCGCCCTGTGTTGTCACTGCCTTGAAGGCAGGAGCATCATCGCCGATAAGCGGCATCCTGAACGTCTCTTCGTTACACAAGTTAGTTCACCTGTTGCATTCTGTATCGTCAACGGTGTTTATAATTATATCGATTTAACAGACATACACATGTTAACTGTTAACATATCTTGATTTTTATCGATTTTATTATATAATGTTAAAATCTATCAAAAAGGTAGGGTTTAAGGCCCTAACGAACGAATCCGGTACAGAAGATTATGGAAATTACGAGTAAAATGATGGAGGGGAGACCCCTCCGGTTCAAAGGTATTTGATGAGGTCGCGGATGACCGTCTCCGGTTCCTTGGATTTGACGACACCGGAAGCCAGGAGGACTCCGGAGGCACCCAGATCGATGGCGGCCTTGACATCCTCCCCTGTCTTGACACCGGCACCGCAAAGGACCGAGATGTTGGAATCCACGGCTTTCACCGCTTCCACAGTGTCGGAGACAACCTTGGGGTTAGCGGTTGTGACCGAGATGTCCCCGCCGATAAGCTCCGGAGGTTCGACGGCGATGAACGCCGGGGAGAACCTGGCCAGATCGGCTGCGATCTCAGTGGTGTCGGCACAGACACAGGTGCAGAGGTCCAGTTCATGGCACATTCCGACACAGGTGCCCACATCCTCTGCGGACTGCTTGTGCTCGGAATGGTTGATGAGGGATCCGAATGCACCGGTGGCCTTCACGAGGGAAGGGGTGGTGAATCCGGTTCCGGAACCGGGTTTCCTGGGATCCACGTTCTGCGAGAACACGGGGATGTCGACGGCATCAGCCACACGGGACAGCTCCACCATGGGTGGACATACACCTATGCTGACGCCCGATTCCTCGGCGACCTTCTGACAGATCTCGGAGAGGTCGAGGGACCTGATGCCCTCGACCTCGGTGTAGACCTTGTAGTTCACGATGACCGCAGGGGTCCTCATGTCTGCCAAACGGATCACCCGATCACTCGACGTCCTTGTCGAGCTTGCACTTCTCGTCGGAGGGTGCGTCATCGAGGTCGATGAACCTGGATGTGAGGTCCTTGAGGACTTCGGGCCTGGAGGTGTACTCCATCTCCTCGGGTCCGAGGATGGCGGGCATGAAGGGTCCCTGGGATCTCATGAACCTGCTTGCCTTGATAGCGTTCATGCGGGCAAGGTCCCAGGTGCTTCCCTTGAAGAAGTCCACGGGGCAGTGGTTGCCTCCCTTGGAATCCATGGGCTCGAGTCCCTGGAGTTTTCCATCGTTGAGCTGGAATCCGAGACAGCATATTCTCGGGGGTCCGTCGAAGTAGACGGGGTCAGACTCCTCGGGGGAGCAGGGGTAGAATGCACCGTAGTGGGACCCCCTCATCCATCCGGCGACGAGCATCGTCGTGTTCATGAAGGGCTGGAGGTACTCTCCGACGGAGGGGAGTCCGCTCTGTGCACGGCAGATACAGACGGGGTCGTCCTTTCCGATGTACTTTCCTGCGGTGAGGTTGAGCTTGTCGGTGGAAACGACTGCTGCGGGTCCGATACCTGCCCTGGAGTGGATCCTCTTGATGGCGTACCTGGTGGTGTCACCGAGGAGGGACAGGATGTCGAGAGTCTCCTCGGGGGAGCTCATCGTGACCCTCTTGTTGGCCATGACGTCCTGGATCTCGACATCGAATCCCTTCTTGGCCCTGGCATCGATGACGAGTCCGGTGGTGGTGAAGGGGTCGAGGAAGATCTTGGACAGGGGGAGCGAGTACGCAGAGGGCTCGGTCTTGTCGGCGATGAAGAACATCAGGGGCTCGGATCCCCTCTCCTCGAAGGACATCTCGGCGGATCCGGGTCCGGCTCCCTTGATGTTTCCTGAGAATGCATCGGTGAGGATGTCCTGTCCTGCTGCGTAGAGCTTCATAGACTTTGCGAGCTTGGCTGCCTTCTGGAAGCACTCCCAAGCGGTTCCATGGACGTCCGCGTTGTTCTCACCCTTGTAGTGGGTCATGAACAGGTTGATGTCGTCTCCGACACGGGTGACGTAGAAGTCCTCGATGATTCCCTGCTTCTGGGCATCGGCGAGGATCTCCTTGCTGGCCTCCATCATGGAGGGATGGGGCCTGGAGTGTCCGACAACGGATCCAACATCCGCCTTGATTACTGAAACGGTTACTTTCTCTGCAGACATGAGTTACACCATATCCTTGTTGGG
>JAGBGN010000094.1 GCA_017935945.1 Candidatus Methanomethylophilaceae archaeon
ACCTCAAACCTAGTAACGCTAAGGAAAGGCTCCCTCCCATGGATCCCAAGGCAGTAGACCTCATCTATGAGTGCGCTGCGAACGTCGATGACGACGACTGGAGAAGGATGAGGGCATACGCCATCGTCATCTTCGCCCTGTCCACGGGCATGAGATCCAAGGAACTCAGGCTCTGCAACAGGGATGACCTGGACGACAGCGGTGATGTCTGGGAGGCCATCGTCCTCCACCCCAAGGGTGAGGGGAAGTACGGCAGGAACAGGCCCGTGTGGGTCGACCCCCGCTGCTACCCCTTCATGAGAAGGTACCTCAAGGCACGTGAGGTCTACCTGGTCAAATCCGACTCCTACACCGATGCCCTGTTCCCCGGTGGAAGATCCGATGGAGGGTACATGGCGGGCAACACCGCCCGTACAGACAAGGACATCGTGGAGGATGAGATCGGATACCATTTCGACCTCCGCGCCTGCAGGAGGACCTATGGACAGAACCTCATCGACTCCGGTGTTCCCGTGAACCAGGTCAGCAAGATCCTCGGTCACAACAACACCGCGACGACGGAGGGGTACTACTGTTCCCTCGATGACAGGGACGCCCTGGACCAGATCTCCCGTCACATGTCTAACATCGGCAACGATGTTGCGGAGGAGTGAGGAACTGAAAAACAGGCATCCTAAGGGATGCCGAATACCACCAACCCACCAAACATTCGAATCGAACGAAACAACGATTTCCGTGGGGAAACCCACGGATTTCGTGGATATTCGACAGATTCGGCTTGAGTATTCGAATCCACGGAAAATACGGAAAACGAAGCAAAATCACGAAAAACGAATCCAGCGATATTCGACCCCTTTGAATAGCGAATCCACAATCGGACTCGAACATGCGAATACTGGATTGGATAAAATGGCGAACGGGAGGGGATTCGAACCCCCGGCTTGCAGCTTAGGAGGCTGCCGCCATATCCAGGCTAGGCCACCCGTCCGTTGATTTCCTAGTATTGGGGGATTGTATAAAAAGGTTTGGTCTAAATTTTTTAGTGTTTGGGCGGTCTGGGATGGGATGTATGGGACTGACCGCCACATACTTTGTCCGGACAGCCTGGGTGACCGCCCTTTAAAAGGTTTCAACCGGGTCTGCACCCCTTTTGGAGTACAGAATTGATATCTCCCGATCTTTATAATAACACTTTATTGTAATTATTGTCATTATAGTAAATACGATAATAATTTAATAATTCCAAGAGACTCATTCACCGATAACATGGGCTCCGGTCGTAAAAAGAGGATAATGATAGCGTGTGTGACCTTTGAAACCACCAAGGTCACCGAACCTGTAGATTTCTATGAAATAAACAAGCTACACATAATCCACTACGTCCGCGACCCTTCTTCAGACAACGGGCGCATATACCAATCATTCTATGACCGCGTGGTTTCCATCGTCAACAAGAGGTCCCCACGTCATGTGGATATCGTCGAACACAACGAGAAGGTCAGCGACTTCTCCAGTATGTTGCGTACTGTACTGTCGATCATCAGATCCGAGATAGCCGAGAACCCGGACTGCGACATCTATGTCAACATATCCTCAGGCACATCCGAATATGCCGCCGCCTCCGCTATCGCATCCATGATGGTTCCGGGAACCGTACCCTTCTCCGTCGGTACATCCGAGTACACGATACCGACCGAACGCATCCCCGACATCTACTACATAGATGGCGAACCCGTCGGCCTGACCAAATCCACATTCGACCCACGTACACTCCCCAGTTACAGCATAGATATGCCTGAAGAACACCTGGTGAGAGGATTACGTATCCTGGATGAAATGAACAAGGAAGGCAAGAAGACCACAAGTGGGAAGGTCATCACCAGACTCAAGGACAAGAATGTGTGGTACAGGGATACCGAGACCTCAGACCCCAACAAGAAATCCACACAGCGTCAGACGGAAGCTGTCTACTATCAGAGAGATTTCATCAACAAATGGTTGAAGAACGAGTGGATAGAAAAGGATGAACTCAGGGGATCGTACATCCTGACTGAAAAAGGACGCATAGTCATCGATACATTCTATGTGTGAAACCATGCCGGGGCCACCCGGCATATTTTACATACATTACATTGATTACAATTTAGTGTTATTATATTCAAGACGGCATCTACAATCACAGCGTGTAAAAACGCTGTGGAAGGTGACTAAATGCCGTATTACCAGCAGACAGTGCTCTTCCCCCTCCCCAGGCAGGGAAGGTCGAACCACATCGAGATGAGAAACAGATCCGGTACAGTGAGGAACAACCGTCATGGCAACCGTGACAGGGATGTGAACTCCATACTATCCTACCTGAAGTGAACCCCTTATATCCGACAAGGGCATCAGATGATCATGGACGGAAATCGCATGGTCATCACCGATCACCCCTCGGATATGGATTGTACCCTCATCCGTGGAATGAGGATAAAGAGATGCAATGGATGTGCCCAATGCATCAAGGGGGATGTTCCGGTTTGTTCCATCGAGGATGACATCACACCTGTTCTCTCAGACATGCTCAACCATGAGACTCTGGAGATCCGCACGGATGTTTTGGATGGGTGGTTCGCAATGCCCATGAGAAAGGTCATCGAAAGACTGTCCAACATACTTCAGACATTCACGGATGCAGGTGGGAATGATCCGCATTCGATAGATGATGTGTCACTCAGGAAAATCGTGGTGAGGGTAAGGTCCGAGTCCAAAGTGGAATCCTTGGAAACGGATGCCGTCAAACTTCTGAAGATGGGTCCGGTGGAAACGATATCATTCGACTACGAATGATGGTTGAAGAAAAGTAAAGGGTTTCAGAGGGGCGGTTGCCCCGTTTAGATCTTCTGGTTTGCATCCCAGACCTGGACGAAGTCGATCCTTCCGACGCCGAAGATGTCCCTGAGCTCGGTGACGATCTTGTATTTGGCGATCATCCAGTTCTGGTTGAACTTGCACATCTCGGACTCGGTGACAACGACCTTGTCGTCCTGGATGTCGAACTCGAATCCGTCTGCGTTGCCGACGTTCATCTCGAGGACTGCCTTTGCCTTTGCGACTGCATCGGTGACCTCCTCGATGACGGTGAACCTGTACATGAGGTCGTGTCCGGCGAGCTGGTTGTTGAAGTCGACCTTGACGCGGCCGGCACCGACGGAGAGGACGATTCCGGTCCTGTTTCCGAGGTTGACGGGGAGTCCGGGGTAGGGATTGATCTCCTGCTTGGTGAAGTCCTTCAGGGGGTAGGTCTCGATGAGCTTGGGGTTCTTGGGTCCGGCTGCGTTCTCGCAGGGGATGGTGATCTCGACCTCTTTTCCGACCTCTGCTGCTGCGATGGCCTCATCGAGTGCAGGGAAGATGTTCTTGGAACCGATGACGTAGGCCATGGGCTCGTACCTGTACTTCTCGTTGTAGATTCCTGCCTCCTTCGCTGCCTCCATGTCGGTGGTGTCGTAGAGCCTCTCCTCTGCGTCTGCGAAGTATGCTTTGTAGTTGAAACGAACAAGTCTCTTAGAGTCTGCCATTTTGAATCACCTGTAATAGTAAGGTAAATGGGTTCGGCCATTGCATCGATTGTTATAAAGATATCGGGATTTGATGTGACCGTGCATGACGTTGGACCGGGTTGACGGAAATCAATATAAACCAGTTGTTCTTTGCAGGACTCATCATACGCCGACTTTGCATAGCCCGGTAGTGCGGCTGACTTGTAATCAGCAGGTCCTGAGTTCGAATCTCAGAGTCGGCTACATTCACTTTTTAATCAATCCATGTAGTACCTGATATCATAGTCATCAGTGTATCACTGGATCTGGATGATGGGAAATGGGGGGTATCCCCCCGTTAGAATGTTCTCAGAAATCCTTGAACGGGACTATCATGCACAATCTGCATCCGTAGCACATTGTGTCGAAGCCTGAACCGTCCAGACCGTATCTCTCCATGATGGATTTCATACTCCTCTGGATGTAACAGTAACGTTCCGGAGTGGCCTCCTTGAGTCCGGTCTCCTCCGAACGGCGGACCTTGACATCCGGCATCGCCCCTATGGAGCATATCCTATCGATGACATCGAGGAGTTCATCGTCCGACACATCATCTGTGACGAACAGGGAACATGTGACCATGCCCTTACCGAAAACCCCTACCGTATCGGACAGACGGAGCCAGAAACCCTCATCCACGTCATGGACATCGGTGATACCGACCTTCATGTTGACAGCACCCGCTTCACGGAGCATCCTGACCACCTGCGGATCCATGTCGTTGCTTCCCACACCGATGGGATGATCGTATCTGGAGCTGTAGGCGGATACTACGTCGGCATAGTGTCTCGGATCGGCCCTGTTGCCGTTTATGGTCACCCCGCGGATGACCTCCATCCCGGAATACGAATCCATGATAGCCAGCGCCTCTTCGACGGACATCTCCTTCCCACCCTTGGATATCGTGACCGTCACGGTTTCCGGCGAATGCCCGAACATGGGGACGATCGACACATGGTCCGAAAGCAGTTCATCACCTTCGCGGAGGGACAGCACACCGCCATCATCACAGAGGGCGAACTGTCCGTCTCTGGATACTTTCTTGCGTACCATTATGCCCTGGAATCCCAACACCATCGAGTGCGGTTCACCGTCACGCATATCGATGTGGGGATGTGAGAAACCTTCGGGGATGGACACATCCCCTCCGAGTACCAGACGTGCTTTGATCTCCAATAAATCGGACATGGGCTTTCGATTGACTGGAGGATTCAAAACATGTTCCCGTATTGGAGGACTGTCGTGCCCACTACGGACATATTGAAGGTGATGGTGGAAGCACCATGAAACCTCCCGATGGTTGCTGTATCCAGATTCATAACGGTTTATTACGGGAACCGTCATGATGGGTCCATCGGATCGGTTCTTCCGAAGATAGTGTGCGAATATGATTCCCCTGAAGGTTACGGATGTACGTGAGGTTCCCGGAGACAGTGCGTTCCTGATAGATGACGGTAAGACGGCCGTGCTGTACGATACCGGATTCGCTTTCACCGGTTATGCTGTCGCCGACAGGATCACCGAGGAACTTGGCAATAGGAAACTGGACTACATCCTCCTGACCCATTCCCATTACGACCACGTCCTGGGAACACCGTACATACTGAAACGTTACCCCGAAGCGAAGGTCGTTGCAGGATCCTATGCTGCACACATATTCACGAAGGAATCCGCCAGGGCCACGATGAGACGCCTCGACAACATCTGTGCCGCAGGATACGGTATAACAGAGTATGATGACCTCATCGACGACCTTCGTGTCGACATCACCGTTGATGATGGGGATCTGGTCAAATGCGGAGACATGGTGTTCAGGATAATCGGTCTGCCCGGCCATACCAAATGCTCCATAGGGTTCTACATGGAGGACAGGGGCATCCTCCTCGGAACTGAGACAATCGGCGTATACTTCGGTGATGACAGGTACCTCCCATCTTGTCTGGTCGGATACAACATGTCACTAGATTCGATAGAGAAGGTGAAGAAACTGGAGATCGAGGGGATGGTCCTTCCGCACTACGGGTACGTGGATAAGGAGGGTGCATCCATGTATTTGGAGAGATCGGAGTCCACATTACGTGAGATCGCTAGGAATGTTGTGGAGATCATATCGTCCGGTGGAACGAGGGAGGATGCCATAGCGTACTTCACCGATGGATTCTACAATGACGTCGTGAAGAAGGTCTATCCTGTGGACGCCTTCGAACTGAACACCGGGATAATGATAGACCTGTTCACCAAGGAACTGCTTCCTAGAAACCGATGCGTTCCGCATCATGATCGATGATCAACTATGTGTGGTGGACCTGCACCGAAGTGCAGGACACACCACGTTTATGAAGAGATTTCAATGTCCTTCCCGGACAGCATCCCATCAGCCTCTCCGGACCACCAATGCCCCGAGACATACTATGAGGATTGCAGATACTACAGCGACGGTCATCCAGGGTTCTGTCCCGGGATCGGGGCCAGCATCGTGCTGGAAGATCAGGTATCCACCATTGTACACCAGGAGGTTACGGATCTCATCCACGACCCTTCCATCATCGGAGACCACTATGTCCATCCTGCTTCCGATATCCGCATCGACCTGGACGATCACGAATGTTCCATCTGACAAACCAGCCAGGGAATCCTTCGAAATCGTCACGGAATTCAGATATCCGGAAACTTGAGGCTCGTGCACAGATACGAGTGCAACATCCGCATTGACCGTGCGGGCATCCTTGTATCCGGTCACGGCGATTGTCGGGTTGATGAGGTCCCTGTGACCATCATGCAGGACAGTCATCAATCTGAAATCGAACATGTAGTAGGCAAGGGATGAAAGTCCGTTCACCCTCACGATGTGCTTGCTCTCACCCTCCATCGATTGGAAGACCCCCTCACTCGGAACCCATGCATTACCAATGAATTCCTCGATGGACAATCCCATGACCTTGCCCACATCGATCCAACGACCCTGGTACTCCATCTGGACGATGTACTCGTCACCGGCATTCAGGTAACGGTCCTTGCTCGGGATGATCACATCCAGACAGATCGAGTCGGAAGTCGGGTTGAACGGATCCTCCTCATCGGTCCCATCGGGGATGTAGGTGTTGGGGATCAGGGAACCGAGTTTCGGGGCGAGGGTGTAGTCATCGACAGTGAACCCTATGTACACATAGGTCTCCTCGACAGAGTTATCACCGGATACATATGTACCGTTGGGACGCTTCTCGGCCCACATCGTACCGGTCATGGAATACTGCGAAAGCACATCGGCGGCTTCGGAGGGATATCCGAGGTAGTTGTTCTCGTTACCCTGGGCCAACATCACGGAGAAGGACATGTTGGAGAGGTCCATGTCCGAGGAGGTCCAATTGAAGTCCATCCCCACTCCGCCTCCGAAATGATTCTTCCACTTACCGACCATCAGGTCGAAGTTGAAATAGAAACCATTACTGTGCGAATCACCCTCGGCCTTGTTCATCTCCACAATATCCGTCACGGTGCTGTACAGCCCGCCCTGATCGTAGTAGATCTGGACCGGATCCACCAAGGGATCGCTGGGTACATTCCTGTATGAGGAGAGGTCCCCCTCGACCGTATCCGAGAACTGTATCTTCTGGATCGGGATGAAATCCTCACCCATGTAATCGCCCATGACCTTGTTGTAATCATCGATGAACCTCTGATACTCCGATTCATTGAGGATGGTGGTCACGGTCTTGCAGTACATGGGTATGGCCTGTATGATTATATCGTATCCATCGCCATTCTCGTTGGGACAGTATACATTGTAGAAATACAGGTCCACAGGTGTGACGTACATCGCGACCGAGTTGTGCGAGGACGTGTACGTCTCGGATATTATCACGGTATCACTCTCGATCCAACTGTGGTCCAGCTGGTAACCAGCCTCGATCCTGGACTCCAACCAACCCCATGCCTGATGGCCCTCGAACATCCCATGGGCGTTGAATCCCAGGTCGAAACTCGAGGTCTCCTCGGTACCGGTCCCCTTGGAATAGCTGGTGGAACCGATGTTGTCAGAACCCAGCATGAGAAGTGAGGCCAGATCCGCATCGTAGGGAACAGCGGATATCGCCGCGATGACCTTCGGATCGGTGTAGGTGAACACATGTGAGACGTATTCCACACTGTAGGAATCGTTGTCGAAGTTCCCGATGTAAGACATCACGCAGTTGTCCTCATCCCAATCCATCTGGATGCTGTAACCTTCGTCGTAGCTGTAATGGACATCTATGTTCTGTGATCCGGATGTGTCGTACCCATAGATGGCGTAATAATACTCCACTCTGCCACCATCCACACTCTTGTGAAGATCCACACCATAGCTGATGAAGAACTCGCCCTTGCCCGTGAACTCGTTAGGATCCTGGTTCAGGATGGTGCCGAAATCCATGCTGTAGCACATCACGTTGTTGTTGTCCATCAACCTATTAAGCTTGGGTGTGTCTGCGAACGGTACGAAACCTGTTCCATTGTACTCGTAGACACCCACATCGAAGAACACCTGGTCATATGTCTTGCCGTTAACTGGGCCGGTCAGACTGCCGCCCATGAGGGGTATGGTCCAGTTGGACCAGTTCGGAGACCTGCTGAGGCCGATACCGTCGTTCGATTCATCGGTAGTGTAAATGGATGTGTCATGACTGTTGTGGTTGTACAGCTCATAATCATCCTCGAAATCATCGTTGGAGGGGTTGTACCTGGTACTGGCCGTGCCGTTGTCATCGCCGAGTATGGTCAATCCCTTGAACTCCAATTTGCCATAGTACACATTCTCGAACTCATCGTAGAACAGGAAGAGTTCCCCGGCCCAATTGGACCAATCCTGCGTGTATGAAGTTTCCCTGTACATGTAATCCCATAGGTAGCCACCTACGACCAACTCCTGCTCACCGTCGTTATCCACATCCGCGGAGGCGAGGGAGACCATGAGTGTGTCCAGATACCATTTGTCATTGGGATCGTATATCTCCAGAACATGTCTGTTTTCATACGAACTCACGTCCTTATCGAATTTGAACACGGACAACCAGGTCTCCTCCCCGTTTCCCGGATAGAATGTGTAGTATGAACGGGCCACCGCGACCTCCATACCGTTCTCCTCATCCCCATCCATCTCCGCGACAAGGATATCGACAGGTGAGAGGATGGTGTTATCATAATCACCTGAGATTGGTAAAGAACTATTGTAGACATCGAAGGCCTTCGTTTCGATGTTGTAATCCACGAACAACAACCTGGTGTTGTAGACGGTTGCGATTTCCTCGAGGCCATCACCATCTAAGTCCCCGACAGCGTAGTTGATCGCATTGGATGCTTGGAATCCGGGAACCTTCCTCACATCCTCAAGACTGTACATGTATGCAGGATTGATGTAGTCGGTGACCTTCACCGAACCTATGTTCTCACCATCTATACCGTTCACATAGAGTGTCAATTCAGCATCCCTGGTGGAATTGGAATCCTCTTCACCGCTCCAGAGTTCCAACATGCATATCTGATCGACCTGACCATCGATCATCGCGGCACTGAAGGAGACATGACGATTATCCAACTTTTCGGGCAGGTACTGGTCGCTACTATTGACTGTGGTGACTCCATCCGGACTGTGTTCGAATATATAGTCGGTATTGAACACGATCTCCTTGGGTTCGATGACCACGCTACCGATAGGGTCCTCGACCTCTGATGGCTTCCCATCTACCTTGAACACGCTCTCGAGGTACTCCTGCTTGAGGGTGTAAGTACCGTTGCCGTTATCCTCGAAGTATACCGCCGCAGGGGAATCGGAAGAAGC
>JAGBGN010000095.1 GCA_017935945.1 Candidatus Methanomethylophilaceae archaeon
AGGTCCTCCTCGTCGGTATCGATCGCGTTGGGGTCGATCACCGTGCGACGCTCATCGCCGTAGGTCTCCTTCATCTCGGAGAGTTCGGACTTGATTATCGCGAGTACCCTGTGGTCGTTGGCGAGGATGTCCTTGAGGTCATCCATGGTCACGATGAGGTCCTCGTACTCCTGCTTGATGGAATCGAGCTCGAGGCCCGTCAGCTTCTGGAGCCTCATGTCGAGGATTGCCTTGGCCTGGTCGAAATCAATTCCCAGAAGCTCGCAGAGACCCTCGTTGGCCTCCTCCGCGTTCTTGGATGCACGGATGAGATCTATCGTCTCATCAAGCATGTTGATGGCCTTCATCAGACCCTCGAGTATGTGGAACCTCTTCTCCGCTTGGGCGAGGTCGAACTGCGTCCTGCGGACGACAACGTTGCGACGGTGTCCCACGTAGTGTGTGATCAGTGCTTTGAGACTCAGGGTCTCGGGCCTGTTGTTCACGAGTGCGATGTTGATGATACCGTATGTGACCTCCATGTTCGTCTTCTTGAACAGGTTCTCGAGGACCACGTTCGGGATTGCATCCTTGTGGAGCTCGATAACGATACGCATACCGTGCCTGTCGGATTCATCCCTGAGGTCGGTGATGCCCTCGATCTCCTTGTTCTTGACCCTCTCAGCGATCTGCTCGATGAGCATGGCCTTGTTCACCTGGTAGGGGATCTCATCGACGATGATCCTCTCCTTGCCGTTGCCCATCTCCTCGAAGTGGGTGTTGGCCCTGACCTTCAACCTTCCACGTCCGGTCTCGTAAGCGGACCTTATACCGGAAAGACCGTAGATCGTACCCCCAGTGGGGAAATCGGGACCCTTGACGAACTGCATGAGCTCCTCCAGAGTGGCATCGGGGTTGTCGATAGTGTATGAGATCGCATCGCAGACCTCTCCCAGGTTGTGCGGGGGCATCTTGGTGGCCATTCCGACGGCGATACCGTCGGAACCGTTCACCAGGAGGTTCGGGAACTTGGACGGGAGCACGGTGGGCTCTTTGAGGGAACCATCGTAGTTGTCCATCATGTCCACGGTCTCCTTGTCGAGGTCGGCCATGAGGTCGCTGGACATCTTGGTCATCCTGGCCTCGGTGTAACGCATGGCTGCGGCGCTGTCCCCGTCTACGGAACCGAAGTTACCCTGTCCGTCGACAAGCGGGTACCTGAGTGAGAACGGCTGGGCCATCCTCACCATGGCATAGTATGCCGCACTGTCTCCGTGGGGGTGGTACTTTCCGAGGACCTCTCCCACCACTGTGGCGGACTTCTTGTGGGGGCGGTTGTATGTCAGGCTGAGGTTGTCCATGGCGTACAGGATCTTCCTGTGGACGGGTTTCAATCCGTCACGGACATCGGGGAGGGCACGTCCCACGATGACGCTCATTGAGTAATCGATGTAGGAGCGCTGCATCTCCTTCTCGATGGGCTGGATAATGAGTCTCTTCTCTCCATCCATGGTATCACACATCCAGGTTGATCACTTCGTGTGCATGTTCGATGATGAACTCCCTGCGGGGTTCCACATCGTCTCCCATGAGCACGGAGAACAGCTGATC
>JAGBGN010000096.1 GCA_017935945.1 Candidatus Methanomethylophilaceae archaeon
CTTCGGGGAGATGAGATGCGGACTGGCCGCCGGCGTAATGGGAATAAACCTTTGATTTTCTAAAAGGCCGGGCATGTAGCCCGGCTGATTATGGTTTTCAAAGAAGTCCGCGGGCCTTTGCGAGCTCTGCATTGAGAACGGATCCGCCTGCTCCACCCCTCAGGGTGTTGTGGGACATGGCGAAGGCCTTGTAGTAACCGTTACCCTGTCTGAGCCTTCCGATGGTGACGGCCATTCCCTTTGCACGGGCAGGACGTCCGGCCATGGCATCGAAGACGGGCTGGGGCCTGTTGGCCTCCTTCCTGACGATGATGGGCTGCTCAGGTGCGGAGGGGAGTCCGAGTTCCTGAGGCTCACCGCGGAATCCGCTGAGGCAGGCATCGAGCTCCTCGAGTGTGGGCTGCTGCTCGAGTTCGAGGACGAGAGACTCGAGGTGTCCATCGACGACGGGCACCCTGGCACAGTTGGCCATGACCTTGAATCCGGCATAGTTGAACTTTCCATCGGAATATGTTCCGAGCATCTTGGCGAGCTCGGATTCCATCTTCTCCTCCTCTCCTCCGATGTAGGGGACGACGTTTCCGACTGCATCGAGGGAAGGTACTCCGGGGTAACCTGCACCGGAGAGTGCCTGGTATGTGGACACGAACACCTGCTTGAGTCCGTAGACGTTGTTGATGGCCGCAAGGGGTGCTGCGATTCCGGTGGAGGAACAGTTGGCGTTGGTGATTATGTATCCGCCGTTGGAATAGGTGGGCTGGTCCTTGATGGCCTCGATCTGATCGGGGTTGACCTCAGGGATGAGGATGGGGACGTGCTCATCCATCCTGTGGGAGCCTGCGTTGGTGAACACTGCGACTCCCTCTCCGGCAAGCTCGGTCTCGGTGGGTCCGGCAAGGTCCGAGGGGATACCGCTGAATGCGATCCTGCAGTTAGCGGAGATCTTCTTGATGTCCATGGTCTGGATCTCCATGTCCATGGTCTCATCGAGGTACACATGGTCCCTGACCTTCAGAACCTCGGACAGCTTCTTTCCGTTGGACCTCTCGGATGCGTAAAGGCCCTCAATCTCGAAGTACGGGTGGTCCTCCAACATCTGGATGAACCTCTGACCAATCATCCCCGTTGCACCGAGGACTGCTACACTAATCTTGCTCATTTGGGATTCCCCTATAACGGGACGTGCACGCACACGCCCGTAATTAAAACATCGCTCCAGAGATGGGTCAGGGGGATTCCATACGGTTGATCCTATCGGCGAGGAAACCCGCACCGAAACCGTTGTCGATGTTGACCACGGATATACCGCTGGCACATGAGTTCAACATGGTCAGCAGAGCGGAAAGACCACCGAAGGATGCTCCGTACCCTACACTGGTCGGCACGGCTATGACGGGACACTCCACCAATCCACCGATGACGCTGGGCAGCGCACCCTCCATGCCGGCGACGGCCACGACCACCCTGGCGGAGAGCAGATCCTCCGAGTGTGCGAGCAGACGATGGATGCCAGCGACACCTGCATCGTAGATACGGGTCACCTTGCTACCGAGGAATTCGGCAGTGACCGCGGCCTCCTCTGCGACCGGGATATCGCTGGTACCCGCAGATACGACCACTATCTTCCCCACACCTTCGTGTCCAGGTATTGAGCCTACCACGCCTATGCGACTCGATGAATCATACTCGATAGGAAGACTACGAGATATCTCCGATGCCACATCCTCCGTTATACGGGTCACAAGCACAGAGCCAGACCCCTGGTTCAACATGGATTCCGCTATGGCGACGATCTGTTCCACGGTCTTGCCGGCACCGTATACAACCTCAGGTACACCCTGCCGGATACTGCGGTGGTGGTCCACCTTGGCGAACCCCAGGTCCTCGAACGGGATCAGCTTCAATCTGTCGATTGCATCGTCGACGGACATGCGACCACCGGCGACATCCTCGAGAACCTCCCTCACATCGGACCTGTCCAACAAATCAACTCCGTGGTTCGCCCATCACGACTTCATTGAAATAAGGTTCTATGGCCGCCCTGATGTCGTCCCAGACGTCCAGAGCACGATCCTGCTGCGATGTGTGGAACCTGACCTCGGCATGGTCCCCATCCGTCCTCACACGGAATCCCGAGAACCCCATGGACCCGATGATCGCTTCGGACCTCTCGACCTGTCCCAGCATCTCGGATGTTATCGCTACACCGGGGATCACACGGGTGGCGAGACAGGAATCGGAATGCCGGTCCCAACCCGGTATGCCCATCGCATGGGAGATCCTACGGACGTCTGCCTTGGTGATCCCCGAGTACCTGAGTGGCGAGGATATGCCCAGTTCCCCCAGCACCTTCATCCCCGGACGCTGCGACTCATCATCGGAAGCATTGGTCCCATCGATGACCGTTCCGTACCCACGACCATATGCCTCGGATACCATGGCGGACATTATCGCCATCTTGCAGTGACGGCAACGCTCCGGTCCATTGGAAACCACATCCGGTACCATGACATCCACGTGGACCATGACTGGTTCCAGATCAATCTCTGCACAAAACTCGGTGACCCATTCACGGTCACGTGACTTGGAAAAGACGGTGTCTGCGAATATGGGGAGGATGTCGACGCCCAGATGACGTGCCACGTACAACAGGAGACAGGAATCGGTACCTCCGGAAAAACAGAGTGCGACCTTCCGGTTCTCCTCGAAGAAACGGACCAATCCCCCGGGGATCAATCCGAGATTGGTATCCTCCAAAAGAGGTCCCCCTTGTAGACGGATCACTCGAAATAATGTCTCTGGCGTTCCTTGGATATGCTAAGGATGAGTTCGGCTATCCTACGTGCCTCGGCCTCGGAAAGACCGACTTCCTCGCACAACTCCATGTAGCGATCGATGACACCGCCCTCACGTGATGAATCCCAGTAAACTTCCGAACATTCCTTCTTCGCTTTGGCCAGTTCATCGGCGATCTCCAAACGAGTGGCTATCGAGTCGATGATGTCTCTGTCGACTGCTTCGATCTGTGCTCTGAGTTCCACGATATCGGTCATAGCAACATCCGGCTCTTCATCGAATCGCTGGTTATTAATCTTTAGATTGACGAAGCATCGATGACCGTGGTTCCTTCAACAAAACATTCGAGGATGGTCGGGTCCGAGGATGATTCTGGGCCCATTTGAACAACAATGATTAATATTGTTCATTCAATCAGGTGCCATGGATGTCTTGACCGAATGCTTCAAAGGATTCCCTTCCCAGGAGAAGGTAGCCCGCCAACTCATGAGTCTTGGTGTGAAGGTGATCAATGGCAAGGCATACTGTGGCGAGATCGAACAGGGTGATTCCGCCATAGGTCGTGCACTGAACGTAGACCGCAGGGTGGTGAGGTCCACGCTTGAACGCATATCATCCACACCCAGATTGGATTCCATATTCTCCAAACTCAAATGTACCCTGTCGATGGTGGATCTGGCCCCCGAGATCGGTTGTTCTTCCCTGATCATCATACCCACGGATGCCAAGATACCGGGCATACTTGCGGACATAAGCTCCACGCTGTACAAGGCAGGGGTGTCGGTCAGACAGGCCATGGTGGACGATTCGGGCGAACGCGAGAAATCCGTTCTCCTCATCGTGGTGGATGGGATCATCCCTCCGGAAGTCATTCCGGATCTGAAATCCTGTCGTGGCGTATCGAGCATCGTCATAAAATGAATCCGTGTGATTCCGCTCGGATACATCCATCCACATGATGCCCTGGTAACGGTATCCATCCCTGTCCATGAATCCTATCTGACATAGTAATTATGTTTTTTCTTATTAACCCTTTATTAAAGTATCTGATTTTTTATTTATATAGGAATTTTCAGAATAAATCAACATATCAATCTTTCCATACATTGGACGTTAATTTAATATATCATTTATCAAAAATAATATAAATGATATACAACCCTCTAGAGGCATGGACATTGCATGGATATATCTGATCGCAGCATGCATCCTAGAGCCTATTTGGGTCATATGCCTGGAACGTTCAGATAATTTCAAGAAACTCGGTTGGGGAATCGTCACCCTGGTGACTGTGCTCTCCTGCCTCTACCTGCTATCGTTGGCGGTCCTGTCGATCGGACCCGGTATGGCATACAGCATCCTCGCAGGTATCGGATCGATAGGTGCTGTCGTCGCAGGAATCATCCTCTACAAGGATCCCATGAACAAGAAGAAGATCCTGTACATCTCGTTGATCATCATCGGTGTCATAGGGGTACGCCTTACATCTGGAGGGATGCTATGAATATCGAAGGGAACACTAAGCTCGGCTGGGCCCTTATTGTACTTGGTGGAGTATTCCAGATCGGATGGTCCATCGGTCTCGACTACTCGGAAGGGTTGACGAACCTCATGTGGGACGTCATCGTATTGGTATCACTGTTCCTGAGTATGCTCTGTCTGTCGCTCCCCATGAAGAGTGGTATCAACATGAGCACCGCATATGCAGTCTGGGTCGGTATCGGAGTCGTGCTCACGATCATCTTCTCCGCAGTACTCGGACTGGAGACCGTGACCATAGGGATGCTCCTGTTCATGATGATGATCCTCGCAGGTGTCATCGGATTGAAACTGGAGTCCTGATGGAGTCTGATTCGCTATGAGTGAGAACAACATGGAACCTAACAACGAACCCACGCCTGAAGAGACCTTGAAACTGGTCGAGAAATCCATTGCAGACCATGAAGCAGAGCTGGTCAAGGCAGAGGCGGAGGTGACGAACCTCTCGGATGAACGTGCCAAGGCACTGAAGGACGGTGACCAGGAGAGGGTCAAGGAGATATACGGCAAACTACAGAACGTCATGAGCTTCAAGATTGCCGTAAAATCCAAGATCAGGCAACTGGAAGCATACAAACAGGAACTGATCGAAGAGATCGGTGAGACGGAGTGACCTTCCGGTCACCCGTCAAACAATTTATTTTAAAACCCCGACTCCCGAATTATGAAAACACTTACCTCACAATCCAGGAGATGGAGTTGAAAACCGCCCATGGAACCCATGGGCGGATGAGGTTTCTCAGACCGTCAACTTGAGTGTGTTGAGCACCGACTTGGGACATGCCTGCTCGCATCTCCTGCATGCAGTACCAGCACACCTGTCGGACTGGATCTCGGCCCTGTACTGCGAGACACCCTCGGGGATGATCTCGAGGGCCCTCTCGGGA
>JAGBGN010000097.1 GCA_017935945.1 Candidatus Methanomethylophilaceae archaeon
ACCTCAGCCGCAACGAATGCAGCTCCGGCGAACACCATGACCATTGCCATGATGACGGCGAGGAGTCCCCTCTGTTTGTTCGTATACTTGTTAATCATAGAGACAAAAGCTCAAAAATCGTTTCGAGCGATGTCTAGAGATCGTTTTGTAGATTCCGTATCATACATGTAAACCCGGGGTATACGGACTCAGATTACCAAACAATTCAGGTGACGTTGGTTGATGTCGAAGAGATTGATGTGTGACAAAAGCTCAGACATAACTTCTTAGAACCGACACCGAAGATTCGACTATGCGTATACGGATTACTCCCATACAATGGTGGAATATCCCTAACCTCAGCTTGATGATGGAGATGGCGTACAACCGACACCATCCAACAGAAGAAGAACACAATATACTTGACTCACTCCCAGAGAGATATATAATCGCATGTAGATGTCTATGCCGATGTTCAGATATGACTTGGTGGACGTGGTAATCCAAAGGATAGTGGACACGTTCCATCCGGAGTTGGTCGTTGTCTTCGGTTCTGTTGCCAGGGGTGAGGCTGATGAACATAGTGATGTGGATCTCCTGGTAGTCGTCGACACAGATATCGATCCATTCAAACTCACTGCAAGGATGTACAAGGAATTGGCCGACATCAGGATACCCAAGGACATAATCGTCGTCACCCCAGAGGAATTCGAAGCCGATCGCGATAACCCGTTGGTATTTACGAGTGAAATAGTCCGTACAGGAATGGTCGCCTATGAGGCATGAGAAGCCTGTTGGATTGGATCGTCAGACGATGGTATCCGAGTACTTAGAAGCTGCCGATGAGGACATCGCTTTCATAGAGGTGGCCCGTTCATCCAAATTAGATGGTCATCACAACATCTGCATGCTAGCAGCCCGTGCATCAGAGAAGATCCTGAAAGCCAAACTTATTTCGATGGGCATCGACCCAGCATGGACTCATAATCAGGTTGAACTTGTCATGCAGATGGGTAAAATTCCAGATTCGGATAGGGCATTGGAGATCGCATCGGAATTCTCAGCATATGCCGTCAATGCGAACTATCCATCCAATGTAAGACGCATGATAACGGCGGACCATGCTGAAGAGGCATACCACATGTTGATGGAAATCGTCGCCATGTTTCACCCATGAGACCGATATCGATTCCACTATTCTTCTCAGATTATGATTGTACGTGGATTCGAGCATTATCAGACTCTTCTGATCGAGGGTGAAAATATGGATTGTCTGGAATCGGTTTTCAGCATAAATCCAAATGTTCGGGCATCACTGTTTGTTCTTCATTCAGATCTTTCGCATATGTGTCAAACAGGTCTCTAAAGAGGGCTGAGGACGATCATCTCATGGATCGTCCCCCGTACATGAAAACCCCGGGTGATTATGTGCTCAATCTGGAATACGCTATAATATCCTCGAACATGTGTCAAGGGATAATGGGCCGCAATCGATCATTCACCATCGATGAATCTGGAAGGTGCGAATTCCACCGGATAGAACATGGATGTGTTGAGGACATGTATCCTGTTCTCCCTGACCATCGAATCCGTCTGCAGATCCAGGATCTCGGAACCGCTCCATGACAGGAACTCGTTTACATCGGGGACAGAACGGTCACCGTTGAGGATACTGTTCGCCTTACGGAGATTCATGCGGATTATCTCATCGAATGTCTCCGGAGTGTATCCATTCAACTGTTTGAAATCTGGATGACTTTCCAACTCGACTATGGTTTTGTAACGATATATCTCATCGATTGTGACGGTTCTCTCCAGATAATCCTCATCGTCATGTCTTCTCAGATGCCTGTACGATTCCAACATGGGATAGTTCAGATACAGTTTCCCATTGACCGTGGAGTCCGAGAAGAACCTCATGGCCTTATCGAGCAGGTCCTTGTCGTAACGAGGATCGTGAGGATCCATATCGAATACCAGATAGATGTCCGAGAACTCCTGCTCGAGCACCTTCCTACGATTCACATCGGTGATCGATTCACGGAGGACGGAGACGATGTCCAGATCGTCATCTAATATTCCATCAATGAAAACACGTGCGATCAGGTCATGGATCACGGTACCATGCCAGAATATGTTGTCAACCTGTGTTCCGAACAGGGTGCTGTGCATCTTCCGCAACAGACGCGGTTCCCCACGTGACCCCTCGACGATGAACAACACCCTGCGCTCATTCATCGAACTCTCCACCGCGGAGGAGTTTCTCCAGGTTGTGGCCTTCCCTGATCTCCCTGTCCGTCAGATCCGGAAGGGAGGTGATCCCACGGGAGTCAAGGCACATGTAGCAATCCGGTCTGAATATGCGGTTGGTCACGAGTGATGTGTTGTGCGATGTGAACAGACATTGCACATCCCGATTTGAGGACAGGAGGAGAAGGATCCTCTCGGCCAGTTCGAAATGATAGTACGCATCGAATTCATCCAGGTACATGAAGGTGACATCGCCCATGTGCTTCATCCAGTAGTAGTGCAGCATGAGCATCCTCGTACCGCTGGATGCCGAGTAGTCGAAATCCAGTGCCTTGTTCTTAGTCCTGAGGACCAACCTCTCGGGAACGCCGTCACCACCGATGACATCCAGGCTCACATCCATCTCTGCCAGATCTTTCAGAATGCGGTTGAAGTCCTCCTTCAATCCGTTGTGAACGATGTAGTCCTGGATCTCCTCGGAACCTCTGGTCAATCCGATGTACCTGTTCCCCTCCTGAGTGGATCTCACATAGAGCATTCCCTTGACGAATTCCATGATTCCCGTGATGGGG
>JAGBGN010000098.1 GCA_017935945.1 Candidatus Methanomethylophilaceae archaeon
ACGCGAACAAATCACGGAGCATGGCGTTCCCCTTCTTGCGGGTGTCATGCAACTCATGTCCGGGCATCCTGTTGTCACCATAGTATCTGAATAACCCGGTCTCGACATCGAAGTAATCGGGCCATTCCGGCTCGGACATCGTGGTGTATATCGTGATGTATGCCAACCTGTCACTGGATCCCCGGACCTTGGTCTTCCTGAAACCCCCTGAGTTCTCGGTCCTCGGGAGGAGCTTGCTCAGGACCTCGTCGGACATGTTGTTGTTACGTCCACCTTTGTAGACCGCATCAACTATCAAAGGGGCCTCGCGCAAGGTTTCGAAGGGGAACTCCTGGGCCATGGACGCATGAGTCGCAGCTGCAGCAATATAGTTGCCGGCGGATCATCTGCGTGTGGAGTCCGGACCGTAGAGGTTTCCCTCCACTATGCCCCTGACATATGCATCGTTGAACCAGAAGCATCTCTTCACGTATTGCATACCACGCCAAGGGTATGTGTCATGACTATTCTGACCATGCGGTCTGACATGTACAAGCCTCTTGTCGGAGATCCTTGTGAATCCATCCATGCACCCCTCAAGTATGCTGTTCCTTGTATCGTACCAGACGGATTCCATCGTCTCTAAATCCTGATCGGATGGTGACCAGAAGAACGCACCCAGGAACCTGAGTGAACGACGACTCACATCGACCTCGCCATCGAATGCAAATACCGGGAACAGGAACCTCCTTTCCACCTGATCATGGAAATCACTCTCATCCCATTCCTGTACCGCCACTTCCTCGTACTTGAACGAAGGGAACGACATGCTCTCCTTGGGCTTACCATTGGACATCAACCTGATGGTCTTGACATAGATATCCGCCTGAACAAGCTCCTTGATATGCTTCTTCCCGGGGGCACCCAGCATCGCCATCACCAGGTTGCTGTAGTATGCCTTGTTGGCATCGTTCGGAGAGTATCCTATCCTCGACTCGATGGTTGCACAGTCCATCCCAACGAACCTCTGGAAATGATCCAGCACGTACCTCTCGAATCCCATCCCCACTGGCCATTCTCCCTGGAACAGTGAACCGTATCCGCTTTCGATGGTCTTTCTGGAACCTATGTCAGGACATTCCTCGAACATCGTGGTCATGAACGATTGCTTGAGTGACAACGCCCTCCTCTTGGCAGGTATGTCTGACATGGGCTGTTGTACCAAGTCCTTGCCGTGACCCACACCCTTGGTACATGCGGACAGGTACTTTGTGTGCCTCTCGGACAGAAGATGGGCTTCCCCGCGTGCGATGTATCCCTCGATGACGTCCCAATCATCATGGATCAAACGTAACTCCTCGCCTTCCGGGACCCATTCCACCACCTTGAGCACGCGGTAATCGTAGATGGATACGTCAGGTTCCCATAGATAGAATACGAACATCACATGGGAGCTTTTGTGGGTGAACGTCCCGAAACCGTCAACAAGGGCCTCCCCGTAGTTGATTATGTTCAGGACGGTCCTCTCCTTGGACACGAATCCACCACGGACCTTTTTCACGGGAACCACTTTGAGCTCCAGACCGACCTCTGAGAAATCAGGCTCTGGACGGCTGTTGTTCTCTATGTGGAAGTAACCCTCCTCGACCAACTGCCCGAATGTCCCCTTGGAACTGACCCCGCCGATGACATCATCCTCGGGATCCCCCAAGAACTCCCTCATGGTCCTACCGGTGAGCCTCGAAGCATATTCCAATATGGATTCCAGATCCGTCTTATCATATCCATCGTTTCCATCCATGGCGGAACGTATATCGACCCAGTAGGTATTTCCAACCTCGTATGAAACCGGAGTGCCCACCCCTCAACGAGAACACCGTGAAATCCATGAAGGGCAACCGCAGGAAGGACACGAAACCCGAGATGGTACTCCGCAAAGCACTCAGGGATGCAGGATTCCCAGGATACAGGTTACAATGGAAGGTACCTGGCAGACCGGACATATGCTATCCCGGCAGGAAGATCGCCATATACGTCAACGGATGCTTCTGGCACAGGTGCCCTGTATGTGACCTGCCGCTTCCCAAACACAACAGGGAGTTCTGGGAGGAGAAGTTCAGGAAGAACGTGGAACGTGACCAACGTTACCTCACGGAGATGCAGGACATGGGTTGGACCACGGTCGTGGTATGGGAATGCCGTATCAAGAAGGACCTGGAATCTGTGATCGGTGAGCTGACGTCCATATTATCCGAAACAGTCAATTACAAACATGACTAAAATAACAATTTGAAGTTATTATATTACCGGCCCCCTGTTCGAGGTGTCGATCGACATAATTAAAAACGAGGTGTGCATCGGTATGATGATGGCAGAGGACATACGCGTAGTGGAACTCTTCGCAGGAGTGGGTGGATTCAGGGTCGGACTCGAGAGGGCATCCGACAGGTTCAACACCGTATGGGCCAACCAATGGGAACCGGGTAGGAAGAACCAGTTCGCATTCGACTGCTACAACCGTCACTTCGGTGATTCGGGATCCACCAATGTGAATGAGGACATAGAGCTCGTCAAGGGATCCGTACCCGAACACGACCTCCTCGTGGGTGGGTTCCCCTGCCAGGACTACTCGGTCGCATCGACCAACGCCAAGGGCATAGAAGGTAAGAAGGGCGTCCTATGGTGGAGCATACACGACATCGTCCAATCCAGGAGACCGAAGTACGTCCTACTGGAGAACGTGGACCGCCTCACGCGCTCCCCTGTGAAACAGAGGGGACGTGACTTCGGCATAATCCTGAGATGCATGGCGGACATGGGATACAAGGTCGAATGGCGCATCATAAATGCAGCCGAATACGGCCTCCAGCAGAGGAGGAGACGCACCTTCATATTCGCATGCAGGGATGATGCGGCATTCTCCAAGATATACAATGATGATCCAGAGACCGTGATCACTGAAACGGGGTTCTTCGCCGAAAGCTTCCCGGTCACAGGAAACATCCTGAAAAGGAAGGTAGGTGTCATCGACATATCCCAGGACAAGTACCGCGATCTTGTGGATTTCTCCGAGAACTTCGAAGCCGACTTCTTCAGATCCGGCTTCATGAATGGGTACAAGGTCTACACCCGCGAGGTGGAACCGTTGTCCCCTGAGCAATCGGTCACACTCGGGGAGCTCCTCCAGGAGGGTGTGGATGAGAGGTTCTTCGACATCGACATCGAAAAATGGAGGTACATGAAGGGCGCCAAAAGGATAGAGAGAACCAGAGCCGATGGGTCCACACAGGTTTTCTCGGAGGGCGCCATCCCATTCCCGGACATTCTGGACAGACCTGGCCGCACCATGCTCACCAGCGAGGGTTCGGCGAACCGTTCCAGCCATCTCATACAGGATCCGTCCAACGGGAGGTTCAGGACATTGACCCCCGTCGAATGCGAGAGATTGAACGGTTTCGATGATGGTTGGACAGAGGGCATGAGCGAACGCCAGAGGTACTTCACCATGGGGAACGCATTGGTGGTCCAGTTGATTGAGGCAATGGGAAGAAGATTGGATTCAATCGATAACCCCTCACAATGACATCAGATTGACAGCGATGTCATACATGTCTGTGTCAGATATCCTTGCAACGCCTCTCCCTACTGTGAATAAATGGAGCAGATTGCC
>JAGBGN010000099.1 GCA_017935945.1 Candidatus Methanomethylophilaceae archaeon
CATCGTTATCCTCAATACGTGTACGGTGGTCGAGACCACTGAGAAGCGTATGCTGGCACGTATCTCAGAACTTAAGAAGCAAGGGAAAGAGGTGATCGTGACCGGCTGCATGGCCAAGGCACAACCCCAGAGGGTGGAGATCAGGTTGCCTGGGTCAATCATCGTCCCCCCAGAGAACTATCATTCTTTCGCAAGACTGGTCGGTGAGAAGTACGGCATTGTCGGACCCCCGGTACCAGTCAAACACGACCTCGATGCCATATTGCCGGTCGCACAGGGGTGTCTCGGCAACTGCTCATACTGCATAACTCGTCTGGCACGTGGACGCCTAAAGAGTTACGGATCCGACGAACTGATCAGAACATTCAATGGATTCATCGATGGAGGGTCGAGAGAGGTCCTCCTGACAGCACAAGATACAGCGAGTTACGGACATGACACAGGTACCGACCTCCCCAGCCTCATCAAGGCAATGCTCGGCAAGGAAGGGGACTACAGGATACGCATAGGGATGATGAATCCCAACTACCTGGATAGGATAAAGGACGGGATTCTGGAGACGATGGACGATGAACGCATGTACAGATTCCTCCACATCCCCGTTCAGAGTGGAAGCAACGATGTGCTCAGGGGTATGAGACGCCAGTACACAGTAGAGAGCTTCCTCGAACTTACAGACTACCTACGTGCCTCCTGTCCCGACATCAGTATCGCCACGGACATAATATGTGGCTTCCCGGGAGAGACCGACGAGGATCATCAGAAGAGCCTGGATCTCATCAGGACACTCAGGGCCGACACGGTGAACATTACCCGTTTCTCTTCGAGACCAGGGACAGATGCTGCACTGATGACCCCTGTCCATGGCAGGATATCCAAGGACAGGTCGGCCGAGCTGACCACGGTGAAGAATGAAACCGAACTGGATGTCAACAGGAACATGATCGGAAAAAGATACAGAGTTCTGGCCACCGAAGTCGGTAAAGAGGGAACCATAACCCGTACGGGGAACTACAGACCCGTCGTCATAAGGGACAAGGTGGAACTCGGTACATTCCTGGATGTGGAGGTCGATGATTGCGAATCCACATACCTACTTGGACACACCCTCGGATGACCCGAGGGTGTAAAAAATGGTTAATAAAAGAAATGCTTCAGGAGGGACGCAGTCCTGTAGTGTAGTGGTCAATCATGCTGGCCTTTGGAGCCGGCGACTCCGGTTCGAACCCGGACAGGACTACCATCCTTCTCATATCAATCATCCCATTCGGTCACTCCGGTCGTATCACTTAATGCGGACTTGTGGAAGACCGGTTCCTCGATTCCATCGGAACGCTGTTGACGATAATCACGATATGCTTCCATTGCACGTCCAGACAGCTTGAACATAATGGGGATGTTGCATAGTGCGATTATTCCCATGATGACATCACTGATTGCGAACATGGATTTTGTGGCTACCAGACAGCAGATAAACACGATGGCCGGTGCAATTATACGGAGGGCCTTGATCATCCTCTGATTGTCAGAAATGAACCTCATGCTTGTCTCACTGACATTGTAATCAGAGATCAGACAGGTGAATGCGAAGAACAGCATGAAGATGAAAATAATCCATGGGGCGAGGTCACCGAACAGAGTCTCGCTAGCAATTACCTGGATGAGCTGTGCATCATCGAAACCGATTCCAAGGATGGATTCGAAACTTCCATAGGTGAGGATGATGAGTGCAGAACAAGTACAGACGATGAGAGTGTCGATGAGGACACCGACCATCTGCATATATCCCTGCTTGACAGGATGCGTTGTATCGGCAGTACCGGACATATTGGATATTGTACCGAGTCCGGCCTCGTTAGAGTAGATTCCACGCCTCATTCCTGTAAGAATGACAGTACCGATTCCACCACCGATGAGTGCAGGTGCTGAAAACGCGTACTCGAAGATCATTGCGAACGCAGAAGGGATGTTCTGATAGTTGACTACGATGAGGATCAAAGCAAACAGTATCCATGCAACCGCCATCAGGGGAACGACCCTTGCAGAGATCCTAGCAACCCTCTTCTGACCACCATGGATGATCAGAGCGAAAACCAAGGCTATCACAACGGCGATGAAGAGTTTGTTACCCTCGAATGATAAAGCACCCTGGAATGTACTGGTGATGGTACAAGCCTGAACACCCATGAAACCGATGAAATACATCAGGAATGTCAGACCCGCCATAAGGAATCCAAGTCTCTTGTTTCCAAGACCTTTGGTAGTGTAGTATGCAAGACCTCCGTGGAAACCTCCATCGGATTTCTTCTCCTTGTAGATCTGCGAAAGAATCGCTTCTATGAAGGCACTGGCGCAACCGATGATTGCGAATACCCACATCCAGAACACAGCACCGGGTCCGCCGACAACGATGGCCAAAGCGATACCGGCGATGTTTCCAGCACCGATACGGGAACCCATACTGACGCAGAAAGCTTCGAAGGAAGAGAGCGTTTTCTTGTCCTCGCCATCCTTGATGTCTGAAAAGGTCTTACGGAAAGAGTAAGGGATATCCCGGAATTGGATACCTTTCAGTTTGGCCGTGAAGATCAGACCGAAGGAAATGACGAATACGAAAGCTATCAACCACAGGTAATCGTTGGTGGTTGAAATTATAGAGTTGATGTCCATTTTATCAGATGAGGGCGACCAAAACGAATAGGTATATAGGTATTATGAAAAAGAAAAATCAAAATCAAATGTAGAAGAGAAGTGACGTTCGATGCTACGTTTAGTGCATGGTAAGCTGCCTAGGAATCGCCGGGAAACTCGCTTGGAGTTTCCTTGCAATATTGTACGCTTATAGTTGTGTGAGGGTGGGGTCAAGCCCCACCCTGCGTAGGAGGTGA
>JAGBGN010000100.1 GCA_017935945.1 Candidatus Methanomethylophilaceae archaeon
GCAAATCATATCATAGAAGATCATGACATGCGCTCATGGTTCGAGAACATATCCCTGCCCAATTCCATACTCGAGGCGATTCTCAAAAAAGGAACTGCTGGATACCGTGATTCCGAAGGATACCTTGTACTCCCGAAGGATTATGAATGAAACGCAAACAATGGTCGATATGGCATGCCACAGTTCGTTTCGAAGATGATCCACACACATCAAAAGATAGGCCAGTGATTGTCATTGGCGAACATCTGTGCTTCACAGTATCTTTCAAAATCACATCCAATCTAAATCGTAGAGGTTACCTCATAAAGAAATGGAAAGAAGCCAACTTACGGAAGCCTTCTGTAGCCATCATCTATAATCAACCAATCAATTTGGAAGACCATGATTTCAAACAACAAATCGGAGAACTCCAAACAGAGGATATTCGGGGCATAATTGATTCATTATGCCATAATGGATACGAAATTGAATGATGTTTCCTGATATATGCACATTCGTGGAGCATCATGAACATTCCAATATTACTATCAACAAGAACCTGACCTCTGAACGGATAACACCTATTGTCCATTCATCGTGTTGTTTATCCGTTGAAAAGCCCCGTCTAAATCTCTTGGCCCCCTAAGACTACACCTCATGTCATGATGCATGGAAACCAGTATTATCTCCCATTCACATCCACACCCCATGGCAAGGAAAGCAAGAGAAGAGAACACGTTCGATGCGAACAACCCGGAGGACCTCCAGAAACTCAGGGACATCCTCGCGAAGGATGGCGGTTCTCCCGCAGGACACGCCGCGCTGGGATGCCTCCTGTACATGTCCAACGAGAAGGAGAAGATGGAGGAGTCCATCCCCCACCTCATCATCGGTGCCGACGCAGGTGATGACAACTGCATGGTGCTCCTGGGAGACGCCTACATCAAGGGAGAGGTCGTGGAGAAGGACGTCGCTAAGGGAATCGATTTCCACGAGGCTGCCGGACTCATGGGTAATGTCGAGGGTGCGGCATGCGCCGCAAACGAGTACCTCATGGGAGTGAACATCCCCGAGAACCACGAGAGGGCATACTACCTGTTCTCGATCGCAGCATCCAAGAACTCCGACAAGGGATTCAACGGACTCGGACTGATGTACCTCTGCGGATTCCATGTGGAGAAGGATGTGAAGGAGGCCAAGAAGAACTTCATCAAGGCGAAGGCCAGGGGAAGTTCCGTGGCCGTGGTCAATCTCGAGAACCTGAAGGAGTACGGTCCCGACTACGACTACGCCGCATCCCTCCGCGAGGAGGCGGAGGAGTACCGCCTCTGATCCATGGATGGTGGGTCACCACCATCCTCAAACATCGTTAAGAATTAAGTACTGTTTAGTGGATAAGTTGGGTGTGTCCGCTTTTCTGATATATAAACCAATATCATATTATGATGTTAAACTATCATAATTAACACACCTAATGTACAATAATATTCATAGATATTATATGTCTATCATGGACCTCGAACCGTCAAAAGGGCCTTGGAAAATGTGGACTGCACAACGTACCTCCACAACATATTCTAGATGATACTCCATGCATTATCCATGGAGGCATACAGACTGCAGATATCCGTACGTGGTGCGGAACCGGCGATAAGCCGTATCGTCGACATCCCCGACCACGCATGCTTCCACGACCTCCACAGCGTGATCCAATCCGTCATGGGATGGGTGGACTGCATGGACTACGATTTCACAGTGGACGACATCCTCATCGGACCCTATGAAGTGGACGAGGGCATCCTCAACGACCTGGAGACCGCACTGTCCGACTTCGGAGGGGCACCCATCGCATACAGGTACAACCTGGAGGACCCCTGGGAGATCGACATCGAGTGGAAGGGCTCCGTGGACGACCACCCGCACAGGTTCATACCCACCTTGTTCGGATGGGACGGCGACGGACCCGTCGAGGAGGATTCCGAGGACCGTACGGGAAGGGTCCCGTTCGACATGGAGAGCGTCATGAACAGCCTCGAATCCTGGGGCGTGCAAGGGATCTACGAAGAGGGTGACCTCATCCTCAGCCACGATTTCCGCATGAAGATGCTGATGTACTGCGCCATGATGCTCAACGACCCGCTGGTGTTCGACAACGACGAGGTCGAGATAGTGGTCGTCACCGACGACCCGGAGATGCAGGACATCATGCCCTGCGTCGACCCTTCCACCGTCGCATCCGACCCGGAACGCTACTCGATCGTCCAGAACGGCGCCATCGACACCATGAGGGGTCTGTACGAGAGACTCTCTGCGAAGCACCCCGAACTACCTGGATTCCCGGGATCGGAGGACCTGGACGAGGTGGTGGACCTCGTCGAGGGGATCCTGGACAAGGCGGGACTCATCGACGAGTACGTATCATCATCCATGTACTGCTACATAGAGGACCTGTTCACCTGGGCGAAGGACAACGGCGTGTACTTCTACGGCACCGCCCAGGAATGCGGTGAGGACTGGAGCCTCGAGGAGGACAGCCCCCTGACGCAACTGATAGAACAGCTAATGGAGGAGGGCATCGACATCGAGGACGAGGATGCCGTCAACGAGTTCCTGAAGAGGAACGGACTCGCCTGATGGATCCATCGGGTCGGGGTTCCGACCCGCTGTAGTATCCAGGAAACGTCTTACAACCCCTTTCCAATCCCGGATTCCCGTTTTCGTGCATATCCTTCAAATACCACATCATATGGAACGGGAATCATGTAGGAACTACCTCTGGGAATCGGAGACTTCAGGACCGTCCGCGATAACGAGATGTACTATGTGGACAAGACCGCGTCCGTGGCCGGATTGATCCGCGACATGATGCACGGCCATCAACTGGTGACGGCGCCCCATGGTTTCGGGAAGAGTCTGATGATGAGTGCGGTGGATGCATTCCTGAACATCGACTACCGCGGCAACATCTGGTTCGACAGACTGGATATCTCGGAGGATCACGACCTGGACATCCACAGGAACGCATACCCCGTGGTGTCCATGGACCTCAGCCGTGTTGATCCCGAGGACATCGAAGGCTCCATGCCCATCCTGGTATCGGAACTGTTCCTCGAACATGGATGTGTGTCGGGGCCCGAGCACACACTCATCGACCTGTGCCGCATGAAGAGCGAACCCGATGGATCCAGGGTGTTCGTACTGATCGACAACTACGACCGCCCCATCGTAGATGCCGTGGATGAGGAGACCCGGAAAAAGAACAGCGTTTTCATCAACCGCTTTCTCCACGGGATCGTAGGATCCGACTTCCCCGTATCCGTGTTGCTCTCCGGGATCATGCGTATGGATGGGGATTCCCTGGACGTGTTCGATGTCCAATACCTCCACGAACCCCTCCACTCCAGAAACCTCGGATTCACCCGTGGGGACATAACGGAGTTACTGAAGGAGTACTTGTATCCCAAGGGGATCGACGACATATTCGAATGGTACGGGGGCTACCGCTGTGGGGACCTGGAACTATGCAATCCATCGAGCGTCATCCAGCATGTGGACAGTCTTTTCGAGATCGAGCGCTACATGCCCCCTGATGGAAAGGACCGGATACTGCATGAATACGTCATCGAGAGAATCGGTCGTACTCCCTATCGCCTTGGTTCCGACCTGGAATCCCTGATGTCCAGAGGATGGATCGATACATGCACAGACCTGGGGTCCGCCTATCCCGTACCCGGGGTCCAGCGCGATACCGTTTCCGCGATGATACTGAACGGATACCTCTCCGCAGTGAGAATCGGATCCGCACATCCCGGGGAGTACCGGGTCCGCATACCCAATGTGGAGGTCTACACCCTGTTCTCGGAGGCGATAGAGGAAGTCCTGGACGACCCTGAATGCTGTATCCCCACCATCAAGGACCTTGCAAACGGTATCCTGGAAGAACGCATGGATGATGACCCCCTATCCATGGTGCCCGTAATCACGAGGTTGATGAACTCCCATATCTTCGAGGATGAGGAGACCGTACACATCTTCATCCTGTACATGAACTCCCTCCTCAAAGGGGGGTTCATAGCCACCACTGAGAGACTCAATGGTGGGGAACGCATGGACGTAGTGGTGAAAGCCACGGTCGATGGAAGAGAGGTGCTCAGACTTGCAATGATGGGTGGTGATGTCAGACCCGAGGACATCTGGGACACCATGTGATTCCAAGGGACACTTCATTCAACCTTGTCAGCACCATGCAACCCACCCTTCACAGCCTTGGGCAGAGGCAGGTACGCACCTATCACGGCTGCGACCGCCAAGACCAACACGCTGTGGAACGGGAAGCACAGGAACAGCAGCAGCACCGCCATCAACGGGCGCCTCATGGTACCACCTACGACGGCAGCTGTCACTGCACAGACACAGAAGACGGGATCGATGCCCACCAGCATGGACAGCCCGTAACCTATCGAGATGCCAGCGAAGATGACCGGGAAGAAGTGTCCTCCGCGCCAACCCATGTTCACGCACAACGCGGTGATGGCGATCTTGACGAATCCCGTCAAGAGGAGGAGTGCTACGGACATGGTGAACCACATCTCGTTGAGCTCCTCTGCCTGGACCTCCCCTGCGAACATGGTGAAGGGCAGTGCGATACCGCAGAGACCCAGGAGTAGGC
The DNA here is from genome assembly GCA_017935945.1 of Candidatus Methanomethylophilaceae archaeon. Taxonomy (GTDB): domain Archaea; phylum Thermoplasmatota; class Thermoplasmata; order Methanomassiliicoccales; family Methanomethylophilaceae; genus Methanoprimaticola. The sequence continues at coordinate 4,649 of JAGBGN010000100.1, forward strand.
CTGCGATGACGGCCTTCATCACCGGTTTCTCACCCATACGGGCCGCGATCCTGGAGAAGGACACATCCAGAACACAGAACAACCATCCTGCGAAACCCCCGATCAGAGCCACGGGGATCAGCCAGAGGAACTCGTCGCCACCGTATCCGATATCGGTGTAGCGCGGGAGGGACATGCCGGCCGCGACGTTCTCGGACAGGTAGATGAACGTGAGGAACGCACCTGCAATGGCGATGGCATTCACAGCGATCCTCATACCCTTGGATGGTTGGACCTCGCCCTCTCCGGATGCCCTTCCACCTCCCATGGATCCTGCGAAACCGTACAGCGGTGCGGTGAATATGGCGGACAATGCGGCGTAGATACCTGCTTCGGTCAGTTCCTTGAAATCCCTGCCGAACCGCTTCATACGGTCACCCACCCAGGTGCACACACCTGCGATGACACCGACGAGACCGGCCTCCGGACCGACGGAACCGCCGAACACCAGCGGGAGCAATGCGGCGACGGACATCGTACCGATGTTGTCGTACCTGTATCCCCCGTCCTTACGTACCTTGGCCATGACGGTCTGCATATCCTCGGGGTAGTTCCCGAAGCGTTTGGTGAAGAGTCCTATGACCACCCCTCCGATGACGCAGACTATCACAGGATAGAGCGATCCCAGATACACCGGCACCCTGTCCCAGATGAATGTGATGCCCAGGTTCATGACGAACAGGACGAACCAGACGAAAGCCCCGGCCACAGCGCCTGTGACCAGGACCGATATGAAGAACAACACGCGGTTAACTGTCCTGACATTGTCCATGATACACCACTGATGGTTTATGATGCCTACCAGCGGATATAATCGTTGCTGAATGACGACGACCCCGCCTGTTCGATCGACCCCATCATGATTTGTGGACATCGAATACTTTGAAAAGTTACCAATGAAAAGTTTACAAGGTGGATTCGATCCGAATCACCGATCCAGCATACGTATCGGCAGATCAGCCGAAAGGCATCTGGTGGACCTATCCCTAGCCGTAACTGCACTTGGTGCAACCAAAGGACGTCTCATGAAGGATCTGAAAACCTTCGGATGCATATTCGAATCCCTCTGTGAACGTGAGAGGGTGTGTGCTGACACTTTCAAGGGGAGACTGTTCCACTACCGTGACTACAACAACCTGGAAGCGGACTCTATGATCGAGATGCCGGAAGGAAGGTGGTACGCATTCAAGATCGAACCCGGCGCACTGATGATGTGTATGTGGTACCGATAACCCGTCTTCGCTCATGACCAGTACAGTGTTGATGGAACATACATCCATCATACTGTAAAAGTACATATCATGGAATCGGCTTGTCCACATATGAACGGGTTCCTGGCCATAGTACGACATTTCAGAGCGAAGGATTGGGTGTGCATATCGTTCGCATTCATCCTCACCGTCGCCCAGGTGTACCTGGACCTGAAGGTCCCCGAGTACATGGCCTCGATCACCGACACGCTGTTGGAGAACGGTGGACCATCGGAGGTCATGAACGAAGCGGTCGGCATGGTCTCATGTGCCGTCCTCAGTCTGATCGTGGGGATGGGGATCACACTGGTCATAGGCGTGATCTCATCATCGTACTCGATGTACCTGCGTCGGATGCAGTTCGACAGGGTACAGAGCTTCTCCATGGAGGAGATGGGGCGCTTCTCCACCCATAGTCTGATCACCCGTTCCACCAACGACATCAAGCAGATACAGGATTTCATAGGCCTCAGCCTGGAATCGATGATGAGGGCACCCATCCTCGCGATATGGGCCCTGATCAAGATCTCCGGAAGCAACTTCACATGGACCGCGGTCACATCGGTCGCAGTCGTCCTGATGCTGGTCCTCGTGATGTCCGTCCTCAGGAAGACGATACCCGGGTTCAAGATGGTGCAGAAGTTGACCGATGAGATAAACAGGGCATCATCCGAACTGGTCGATGGCGTCAGAGTCATACGTGCCTACAACGCGGAGGAGTACGAGGGGAGGAGGTTCACCGATGCGAACGGGAAGCTGGTAGACAACAACCTGAGGGTCCACCGCGCCATGTCGTACAACGTCCCGTTCAACGGACTCATCAGGAACTGCCTCAACATGTCGATCTACTGGACCGGCGCGTTCATCATATGCGGGACGGTATCCTACGAGGTCAGGTTGGAACTGTTCTCAGACATGATTGTCTTCTCCACCTACGCCCTGATGATCCTCAACAGCTTCAGGACCCTGACCCAGCTGTTCAACATCATGCCACGTGCGTCCGTCGCCGCCCAGCGTATCAACGAGGTCATGGACACGGCACCCACGGTCGTGGATGGTCCGAGAAAACATTCCGGAACCCCGGGATCGCTGGTCTTCGACAACGTGTCGTTCAGATACCCTGGCACCAACAACGACAGCCTGACCGGTATCTCCTTCAGTGTGGAACGCGGCCAGACCCTTTCGATCATAGGCTCCACAGGCAGTGGGAAGACCACCCTGGCGAACCTCATACCACGTTTCTACGACCCAACGTCCGGCTCTGTGATGCTGGATGGGGTCGACATAAGAGAATACAGCCTGGAATCCCTCAGGAGGAACATCGGTTTCGTATCCCAGACCAACTCCATGCTCTCCGGCACCGTACGTGAGAACATACATTACGGCATGGATGCGGAGATCTCTGACGATGTGACATGGGGTGCGTTGTCCATCGCCCACGGAGATGGTTTCGTGGAGGACATGGGGGGACTGGATTCCAACATCGTCGAACGCGGAAGGAACCTCTCCGGAGGGCAGAAGCAGAGGATCGCGATCGCAAGGGCGGTTGCCAGGGATCCGGGCGTGTTCGTTTTCGATGATTCGTTCTCGGCCCTGGATTTCAAGACCGACAGCGGAATCCGCAGATCCCTGCGTGAGAGGACGTCCGATGCAATCGTGGTGATCATCGCCCAGCGCATAGGCACCGTGATGGATTCCGACAAGATCATCGTCCTGGATGGTGGCCGCATCGTCGGGATGGGGACCCATGATGAACTCCTAGAGGACTGCGAGGTCTACAGGGAAATCGCGGATTCGCAACTGGGGGTCGATTGCTGATGGCAGGCAGGACTGCACTGATGAGCGGTCGGATGAAGAATCCGGCCGGAGTCACCATGGAGGACTCCGAATCCGTTGTCAAATCCTGGGTCAGGATAATCGGATACATGGGCAGGTACAAGCACATCTTCATCTTCGCTGTGACACTGGCCGTGTTCGAGTCGTTGTTCTCCGTGCTCGTGCCCAACCGTCTGAGCGACATGACCGACATCATAGAAGCCGGCCTCACCAGCGGCAACATAGACCTGTACGCGGTGAGCAGACTGGGGATCCTTGCGTTCGGCCTGTACCTCGCATCCACCCTGGTGATGTTCTTCCGCTACCGCCTCACATCGTCCATAGCCCAGAGGGTAGGAGGGAACCTCCGCGAGGACATGGCGGGGAAGATGAACAGGCTCCCGCTCGGTTACATCGACACCCAGGGCAAGGGCGACATCATGAGCAGGTTCGCCAACGACACCGACACAGTCAGTATCGCCATAAACAACAGCATGGGCGTCTTCATCCACGGAATCGCCGCCTTCACGCTCTGCATCATCATGATGTTCCTGACGGATGTCAGGTTGACCCTGACGGTCCTGGTCACATCAGCCATGGGGATAATCATGTCCGTGGTCGTCATCAAGTACACTCAGAAGTACTACCGCAAACAGCAATCCAACATCGGGGGCATGTACAGGCTGGTCTCCGAGATGTACTCCTCGAAGCAGGTCGTCATGGCGTACTGCGGCGAGACCTCGGCACGCAGGAAGTTCGACCGCATAAACTCGGACCTCAGGGAGAGCTGCCTGAAATCCGAGATCACCATCGGACTCCTTCCCGCCGCGATGTCGTTCATGAACAGCATGAGCTACGTCCTCGTGTGCATCGTCGGTGCACTTATGGTCCTGAACGGGGAGATCAAGATCGGAGTCATCGTTGCATTCATCGTCTACGTCAGACTGTTCAGCGGACCCTTCGACATGATAACGTCGTCCATAGGTCGCATACAGTCCGCAGCGGCCGCTGCCGAGAGGGTGTTCGGATTCCTGGACCAGGAGGAGATCCCGTCGGAGGACGATGATGTGGAACCCGTGGGGGATGTCCGCGGAAGGGTGGAGTTCAGGGACGTCCGTTTCTCATACAAGCCGGGGAAGGAGATCATCCACGGATTCTCCGCGGTGGTGGAACCCGGACAGAAGGTTGCCATAGTGGGGCCCACCGGTGCCGGGAAGACGACCATCGTGAACCTCCTGATGAGGTTCTACGAGATGGATTCCGGGGACATACTGATCGACGGCAGGTCGATAAGGGACATGACGCGCACACAGGTGCACGACCTGTTCTGCATGGTCCTGCAGGACACATGGCTGTTCGACGGGACCGTGACCGAGAACATCGCCTACTGCAACGATGTCTCGGACGAGGATGTGCGCAATGCATGCAGGGCGATCGGTGTGGAGGACCACATCCTGAACCTCCCCGACGGATACGACACCATCCTAGGCGAGAACATCGGGTTGTCGGCAGGACAGAAGCAGCAGATCACGATAGCACGTGCGATGGTGGACAGGTCCCCCATGCTCATCCTCGACGAGGCCACGAGCTCCGTGGACACGAGGACGGAGAAACTGATCCAGGATGCCCTCAGCGGACTCATGGTCGGCAGGACCTCCTTCATCATCGCACACAGGCTGTCCACCATCAGGGACTCCGACCTCATCCTGGTCATGGACAAGGGGGACATCGTCGAACAGGGGACACATGACGACCTGCTCTCCCGGGACACGTTCTACGCCAGACTGTACAACTCCCAATTCGACAGGTGAGGGGAAGATTAATCCGCACATCATGCAATCGGCATCCCATGGACATCAGGGAAGAACTCTACCCCATACTCGAGACTTTGACCGACCAGGAGATCGATGAGGCATTCGCCATACTCGCGGAGAAAGTCGGTAAGGACGTCGTCATGGATGCGTTCAGGGCATCCATCCGCCTCGGATTCGAGGACGAGATCAAGGGAATCGCGGATTTCCTCACGAAACTCGAGGACAATGTCCTGGAGCAGGTCAAGGACGACATCGCCGATGAGAACGGTGGCGATGTGGACGAAGCCACATTCCAGGAGGTCGCTGTCGAGGCCTTCAACGACACCATCTACGAGTTCGAGGACTGGCTCGGCACACTCGCACAGCTGGACATGGATGATGAGGTCCGCAGGGCCGTGAAGAGCATCGGTGACGGATACGCACGCATCGCAGGCAAGTCCAGGGACTACACCGAGGTCCTGGAGAACCTTGCAGCGGACTTCCGTGAGGCCGCACAGTCCAACGACCCGTTCGGCGAACTCTATGGTTCGGAGTGATCCGATGATCGAAGGGCTGGAGGATGCACTGGGGAAGGCGTTCCCGGGATCTGAAGAGGAATTGCTATCACTGGCAAGGATCAGATCCACATCCGACAGCCCGTTCACTTCATCCCGCCTGGATACGGATGGCGTGGACACCTCATCGGACAGGCTCAGAAACCTCTTCAAGAAGATCGGTTCCCAGAGGAAGGGTCTGGAGATACTATCCGGCACCCTTGGTGCCGGAAAAGGCGACCTGGCGATGGAATACATCTTCAAGTTCCAACCCGCGACGATGTTCTCGGACTGTGTGGATTTCATCGATATCCGCCGTCCGATCGGTTTCATCATCACCACGGATGGAGATGGAGCACCTACTTCCATGATACCTTTGGAGGACTGCCTACCTTCCTATGGTACGAGGATCCAGACGGTCTGCGATACCATTCCGGATGACCGCATCATAGTGACCGACAGGATTCCGTACATCGATCGGGACAGGAGGGCCCTTGACAGATGGGGCGGCGACTGGCTCATCGTCCAGAACGATTTTCCCACATCTGCCGGAGCAGCCAATGTCCGTAATCCCATGGAACTGAGATGGAACGGTAGATCGTACCGTACCGCCAAGGTGCGTTACGACAAGTGTTGGCTCATACGTTTCGAGGACAGGGTCCTGGGCGATGAGATCAGGAAGGACCTCAAGGACAATCCATCGGTGGACAAGCGCATGCTATCCAACCTGGAACGTGGTGCCGGATTGACTGATGTCATAACGAACCAGTCCTACGACATCAGGGCCGTCATGAAGATGCTCGATGCCCGCAGGTCCATCGACTCCGAGATGCGCAGGTTCGCATCCCTGATGAGGGCGGATGCCGAACTCATATCCGACCTTGAAGCTGCAATCGGCTACATGACTGTCTGTTTTGTCTCATTATTCATCAACTAATGTACACGGACCGTCGAAACAGGATCATGCTTAATATTCTAGGATGATCATTAACAATCATGAAATACACAATCACTGGAGATAACCTTCAATTCGTGAATGTGGAACTCGACTCCGGCGAGGAGATCAAATCCGTCGCCGGCGCCATGGTGTACATGAGCGGCAACATGAGAATGGACACCAAGATGGAAGGTGGATTCCTCGCGGGACTCAAACGCAGTATCTCCGGTGCCTCCCTGTTCATGGTCAACTACCAGCCTCAGGGCGGCTCGGGCCTCATCGGATTCGGCGGGAAGGCCCCTGGGAAGATCCTGGACGTCGATACCAGCAAGGGTTCATGGCTCGTCCAGAGCTCCAGTTTCCTGGCATCCGAACCCGGCGTCAAGGTCGACATGGCCCTGCAGAAGAAGATCGGTGGCATTATGTTCGGAGGAGAGGGACTGATCCTCCAGAAGGTGTCTGGTAAGGGGATGGCGTTCATCCACGCCTGTGGTGACATGAACATCATCGAACTTGGTCCTGGCGAGATGTACAAAGTCTCCACATCCAACGCGGTCGCTTGGGAGGAGAGTGTCAAATACGACATCAGTGCGGCTGGCGGACTCAAGACATCCGTGTTCGGAGGAGAGGGGCTGTTCGTCACAACACTAACCGGGCCGGGGAAGATTGTCATCCAGTCCATGACACTGGGGGATCTGGCCAACAGCCTCATCCCGTACCTCCCAACCAGCAACTGAGGTGTGGCGATGGAACAACAACCCTCCAACCTGAAGAGGACGAGCACCACCAAATCCGGAATCCTGATCGTCATAGGGATAGTCCTCCTGGTGGCATTGGGAGCATACATCCTGATGACCCCCGGGATACTGGATTCGTTGCTGACCATCGCGATCGTGGTGGGCATAGTGATAATCGCATCCGTGATGATCATCTACGCCGCGATAGCCATCATGGCAATACCGATGTACATGCACAAGGGCGAGCAGTACCAGGATGGCATCAGCTACGGCATGGACAGCGTGAAGACCGTCGAGAACTCATCCTCCGAAGACAGGAAGAACGAGTGAACGACCGAAAACGATAACCAAACATGGGGGCATCGTCCCCCATGGAACTTTCCATAGACTTCTCTGAGAAAGAGTTCGAAAGACTCATCGCCATATCGGAACGCAGGGGTACGACACCCGAGATCCTGCTCAGGGACCTCGCACTGGAACTCATAGACGATTCCTGCGACTGCTTCTGATGGTCACCGTCCGCGACGGATCTTGATCTTCTGGGAACGGTCCGCACCGCCCCAGTATGTATCCTTGTTCACCAGGACGGGCTCACCCATCTCGAGCATGTGGACCAGATGCGACCGTGCGCGTGAATGACCAGCACGCGCCGCCTTGGCATACCATGCTCTGGCGACCTCCCAATCCGCATCCACACCGACACCCTTCTCGTACGCCTCACCGAGACGGTACATGGCTTCGGTGTCCCCGCCCTCGGCCATCTATGTCAGTTCCGCGATGTCATTCATCGTCCAACCTTCTCCCGCATTCCGGACAGAACTCCGCACCATCCTCTAGTTTCGCATAGCATTCCGGACAATACGGGGACCTTCCAGCCTTTGCAGATACCTTCCTGAAGAAACCTCTACCGAAGACGATGACAATCAGGACTATGCCTATGATCAGAAGGATGTTGACGACAGTCATCAGGAACTGACCCTCAGGGGTCGACGTGTAGAACGATGTGTAGAAGACCATGCGCACTATGATCAACACCAACCACAGACCGGAAAGTATCACTCCGATCCTGGACCATGGATCCTGGGGACTCATGCGGGATGGATTCCCACACTTCGATAAAACCGTTGCAGTGGGATGGTTCGGGAATCCGACGGCACCTGCTCGGGGGATCGGATCGGGAGACTTCCCGACACCGTCCTGTACATCAGGAAAACGATTGTTTCCAGATGTTTGTCTCTTATACCAATCCTAAAAATAGGATGTTACCCAATAGGGACACCATGAAGATCTCCAGGAGGATTTCAGAGGTCCCGATGTCCGGCATCAGGAAGATGTTCGACCTCGCAGGACCTGACTCCATAAACCTCGGACTGGGTGAACCGGACCTCGCTCCACCCTCCGAAGCAATAGAAGGCATGAACAGAGCCGCTTCCGCCGGCCTGAACAAGTACGGACCCACCGCGGGAATCCCCGAACTCAGGGATGCCGTCGCGAAGAGGTACTCCATGTACGGCGACCTCAAGGGAAGCAACATCATGATCACCCCCAGCGGATCATCCGCACTTCTGGAGATCACACAGAGCATGGTCGACCCTGGCGATGACGTCCTCATCCCCAGCCCCGGATTCGTGATATACGGGCCACACGCACAGCTTGCGGGAGGATCGTACACCGAATACAGACTCACAGAGGGAGATTTCCAACCCGACATCGATGACATCCAGTCGAAGATCAAACCGAACACCAAGATGATCGTCGTCACCACCCCCTCCAACCCCACCGGTGGTGTCCTGGACGAGCAGACCTACAAGGCGCTCTGCGACATCGCCGCGGACAAGGACATCACCATCCTCTCCGACGAGGTCTACGATTCCTTCGTCTACGAGGGCAAGCACATATCGTTCATGAACCAGCTGGACAAAGCCGTCGTCGTGAACGGTTTCTCCAAGATGATGGCGGTCACCGGATGGAGGATGGGATTCATATGCGCCAACGAGGAGGTCATGGAATCCCTCATCAGGATGCAGTACCACGTCTGCGCCAGCCCCAACATGCCCGCGCAGTACGGCATCCTGGAGGCACTCCCCAACATCGAACCGTACCTGGAGAACGCCAGATCGGTGTTCAAGGCACGCAGGGACCTCATCTCCAAGAGGATCAACGAGATCCCCGGGATGTCCATCATCCCGCCCAAGGGGGCGTTCTATGCCTTCCCCTCCTACGACCTCGACATGCCCTCCGCGGAACTGGCCAACGAACTCGCACGCAATGGTCTGATATGCACACCTGGATCCGCGTTCGGAAAGTACGGTGAGAACCACCTCAGGTTCTCATATGCCGCCGACGAGAAGAAGATCGAAGAGGGAATGAATATACTGGAGAAGGTAATCGGGAGGTTAAGGTGAGACAAATGTCCGATGAATTCGATCCAAACGCAGGCCTCTTCGGAGGCGATGAACCCGAGAAGAGTCCCGAGGAGCTCCACATGGAGTACGTCTTCGGAAAGAACCCCCACAGGACATCCGCTCTCACGGACCTGGTGTACAGGGCACTCCTCGCATCCATTGAGGAGGATGACCTCCCGGAGGAGGCCAAGAGGCAGCTCATCTTCAAGATGACCGCCAACAGCGTCCTGGACATCATGATGGAGGCACTGGACCCCGCCCTCAGGGAGGAGGTCATGATCGCATTCGATGGATACATCGGAATGTGCCTGGTCAACATGAACTTCGATGTGGACCTCATGTCCGAGCTCAGCAAGGCCATGATGACCGTCGAACAGGCCGAGGGCGAATCCGACGAGGACTTCGACAGGAGACTCGCTGACATGGAGGAGAAATGGTGGACCATTCCCCAGCCCAAGCTCAGCATGAGGAACCCCGAGGACGCGATCAGGGAACAGATGATGAAATACGGGCTGAACGAGTGATGACTGGAGAATGGTTCACTGCATCCGCCCCGGGGAAGTTCGTAATCCTCGGGGAACATGCCGTCGTATACGGTAAACCCGCTGTGGTAGTGGCAGTGGACCGTAGGATAACCTGCAGCGTCAGGCGCAGTCGCAAGAACACGCTCAACGGCGAACACATAGATTTCAACAAACAGCCCCACTTCAGGTACCTCACCAGGGACACCCATTACGGCATGGACTACGTGACCAACAGCCAGATCCCCCCGGGATCTGGTATGGGGTCCTCGGCGGCCCTGTCTGCGGCACTGGCCCTCGCTCTCAGCAACGAGAGGGGAGGATACATGACCGAGAGGGAACTGGTGGACGAGGCCTACGGGGCCGAACTCTACGCACAGGGCTCGGGATCCCCCATGGATGCATCCGCATGCGTCCACGGGAAGGGTGTGGCCATCAACATCCCCGATGCCGGAAGCAAGGAGCTGTGGACCATATCCCGCGGTGACCGCACATGGAGGGTGACCGATGTCGACGTCCCCGACATGACGTTCGTTATCGGGAACACCGGGATCAAGGCACCCACTGGCCCACAGGTCGACAAGGTACGCAGGTACACGGAGAAGAGCCATTTCGCCATGGATGTCGTGGATGAGATCGGCTCCGTCACCCTGGAGGGGTACGATGCCCTCCACAGGAACGATGTGGAGACCCTCGGCCGTCTCATGACGCACGACCATAAGCTCCTCTCGATCCTGGGGGTGTCCTGCAACGAATTGAACAAACTCGTCAGGGCAGCGCTACCGTACTCCTATGGAGCGAAACTGACTGGTTCCGGAGGAGGTGGGTGCATGGTCGCCCTGACCGACGAACCGGAGAAGGTCTGTGAGGCCATATCCGCAAGGGGTGGAACACCATACGTTGTGCAGACAGGCGTCGAAGGTGCCAGGATGGAACTCCAGCCATCTAACGACCCCCTTCTGGAGATACCGATGGATTACCCCCGGATGTGAGACCATGGGATTCATTGACGACGAGATCGAGAAACTTAGACTCAGATGCATAGGTTGCGGCAAATGCAGCAACTACTGCCCTTCCCTGAAACACGGCGGATGCGACCCCATGGAGATCATGATGGGGAACGATGATGATGTCCTCGAGTGCATCAGCTGTGGCAACTGCTCCAAGATATGCAGGAGATCCGACCCGTTCAGGGTCATGCAGGACCTGATATGCCTCAGACGCGAGATGCATCTCCCCCAGCACTTCCATGAAACGGGACTCGTCGTACCCATGGAGGGCCACCCCTCCCGCGAGGAACTCAACACCGAATGGGATGAGGATGGAGATGTGTGCATCATGCCCGGTTGCATCGCGAAGGCCAAGTACCCGTTCCTGGAGCATGCCGCTGCGATGGCCGTCAAGGCCGTAGGTGGGAGATGCTCCGAACTCAAGGGATTCAAGTGCTGCACCCATCCGATACCGTTCAGGGAACTCCTCGGTACGGAGAGACGTGCCTACAAGCAGGATACAGGCAGGGCAGCGGGCGACAAGAAGATCGTCACCCTCTGCGGCGGATGCAGCGAGGAGCTTATCGAAGGTGATGTGGATGCGATCCACATAATCCCCTACCTGCACGAACGCATCGATTCACTTCCGAGATTCGAGAACGGCCCCCGTGTAGCCATCCAACCAGGATGCTCCGCATGGGAGTTCCGCAAGGAGATGACAGCGATCATCGAAGCCATGGGCTGCAAACCGATGGGCAACAAGATGGGATGCTGTGGGAAGAACGTCCGCGTGTCCGAACCCCTGATGGAGGAACGCGAGGCGGAATGCGCGGGAGCGGACTACGTGATCGTCGCATGCCCCATGTGCTTCCAGAAGTACGACAGCTACCCCGATGGCGTACCGGTACTGCATATCGCGGAACTGGTGGCCATGGCTGCCGGTGACGACTCCACACTGAAGTACCACAGGAACTGAGGTCGTTCGGACATATTGAGTATTCTCCCTTCAGCGGACGCTATGAAGAACCGATGATGGGTCCGCACAGAGGTACTTGAAAGCAGAGTGAAAACGGAAAAAATGTTTCAGCGGGGGATGTGTCCCCCGCGTTTTAGTTTCAGATGAGGTCCTCGAATCCCTCGACGACCTGGGGGAACTTCTCCTTCACAGCCTTCAGCAGGTTGTAGACGGTGACGTTCTTGAGGTCGGCGGTGGAGATCATCTTGATGAGCTGGTCGATGGTCTCGTCGTCCAGGGTGGCGAGCTTCTCCTTGGCCATGAAGTTCCTGAAGAGCTTGTCCTCCATCCTGTCGCGCCACATCTTCTCGTATGCCATGAGGGCCTTCTTGGAGAAGTCTCCGGTCTTGGCACACTCCGTGAGCACCTTTCCAGCGTACATTCCGGTCCTGCATGCGTGGCAGATTCCTCCGCCGGTGATGGGGTCGATGATCCTTGCTGCATCTCCGACGAGGATGATGTTGTCATCGACTGCACAGTCGAGTCCGGGGCATGTGGACACGAATCCACCCATGATCTCGAGGATCTGTCCCTTCTCGAACCTGGGGTCCTCTGCGATGAACTTGTCGAGGTAGTACTTGGCGTCGGCACCCTTGGTGCAGAGCTGTCCTGCGACACCGATTCCGACGTTGGCGACCCCGTTGCCCTTGGGGAAGACCCATACGTATCCTCCAGGTGCGACGGATCCGATGACGAACTCGCAGTAGTCGGGTGCGACATCGATGTTGCACATCCTGTACTGGATACAGGAGTCGATATCGGAGAGCTTGAGGTTGGTGTCGATACCTGCCCACCTTGCGACCTGACACTCGTATCCGTCTGCTGCGACGACACACTTGGCGCGGATCTCGATCTCCTCTCCGAGGGACTTTGCCTTGATACCGACGATCTTGCCCTCCTCGCGGATGATTCCGATACAGGAGGTACGCATCATGATCTTGGCGCCTGCCTCGGCTGCATCCTTTGCGAGGGCCTTGTCGAAGAGATGCCTCTCGAGGACGTATCCGACCTCTGCACCGGCCTTGGACTCGTCGAGCTGGAAGGATGTTCCCTGAGGGGACTTGATGATCGCACCCTTCATATCGGCGCGAATCCAGGTGGGGTCCGCCTTGATGCCGACCTCGTCCAGCCAGGACTTGGAGACTCCCTCGGCGCACCTGAGGGGTGCACCGATCTCGGCCTTCTTCTCGATGAGGATGGTGTCGAGACCTCCCTCTGCACAGTACTTTGCTGCCATGCTTCCGCCGGGGCCTGCTCCGACCACGACGACGTCACACTGAATGGTCCTCATAACGGTCACTCCATGGAAAGTGCGGCGACGGGACAGAGCTTGACACATCTTCCGCAGTTGATACAGTCGCTGTTGAACTCCAGAACGTAATCGTTCAGGAATATGGCGTTCTTGGGGCAGGAGCCCACACATCCTCCGCAGTGGAGGCACTTGTCGAAATCGACCTTCATTTTACTCACTCCTTGCTGGGTGCGTCCCCTCTCTGATCCTCGGGGACGATGAGGGCCTCTTCCAATGCCTTGGCACCCTCCTTGTTCTTCTCCTTCCACTCTGCAAGAGGTACGGAGAACTTCTCCTCCACGCCCCTGCGGAACTCGGGTCCGCTGTTGTATGCGCAGAAGGGTATGATCCTGAGATCGGGTGTGACGTAGTGGACACCACAGCGCCTGACCCTCTCTATGTCGTAGTTGAAACTGTCCTGGAAGTGCATTCCGCTGATCAGCATCATCTTCCAAGAGAAGCTTGCGAGTGCATCCTTGGACTTGTTGCTCATGACGTCCTTGATCATGGTGACGAACTTCATCTTGGTGAGTCCCTCGGGCATCTTACTCTCATCGACGCACTTGTTCAGCAGCTTGATCAGCTTGGTGACGTACAGCTTCTTGAACATGGCCTTGTCGGCCTTGTCCGCGATCTCGTCGAGACCTGCGGAGAACGCCTCCACATCGACGAACCTGGGGAAGGGCACGACATTGCCCTTGTCGTCCTGGAACAGGTATGTTGCGATACCGCAGTGGGGGTGTGTTGTGAATGTTACCTTGTTCTCTCCGAGGATGATCGATGCGAACTTGGAGATGGGTGCAACGACGGGGACGGGGTACCAGTCATCCGCTGTCGTGTATCCTGTCTGTTCGCTAACGCACCTCACGAGGTCGGGGAGTGTGAACCTTCCCTCGGAGACCTCCTCCCTGGTGACCCTGCCGGTGAATGCGACGGGCTGGAAGTTGATTCCCCTGACGACATCGGAGTTCTCGAATGCGAATTTGATCATGTCGCCGATCTGATGGTCGTTGAGTCCCTTGACAACGGTGGGGACCAGGACGATGGACGGGCTCTTGAGTCCCTCCTCGACGAGCTTCCTACAGTTCTCGATGACCTTGAGCTTGGTCTCGAACATCTTCCTGTCCCTAGCCTGGAGGTAGATGTCATCGGACACTCCGTCGAAGGAGAGGTAGATGGTGTTCAGGCCTGCCATCTTGGCTGCCTTGAGCTTCTCGTACTTCCTGAACTCGAGACCGTTGGTGGCCACCTGGACCTGTGCGAACTTGAGTGCCTTTGCATCCGCGATGATGTCCACGAACCTGGGGTGGATGGTGGGCTCTCCTCCGGCGAACTGCACGGCCGTGTTCTTGATGGGTGTGGTGCTCCTGAGTGTGACGAGCATCTCGTGGACCTCCTCGAAGGAGGGCTCGTAGACGTATCCCTGGTCGTTCGCGTTGGCGAAACAGATGGGACAGTTCATGTTGCACCTGTTGGTGAGGTCGACGTTTGCGATGGCCGTACAGGACAGGAGGTCGAACCTCTGTCCGTCAATGACCATGTTGATGGTGTCGTCCCCATCTGTGATGGTACGATCCATTGCGTTGTGGAGTCCGATTCCATCGTATGCATACTTCTCGGCTCTGAGGTACATATCCACATCGGACCAGTAGACATCGCTGTAGAATCCATGCTCGGGGCAGGTCTTCTCGATGAGGACCTTGCCGTCCTTTGCGACGATGTCGGCTTCGATAATCTTACCGCAGTCCGGGCAGAGGGACTTGGTCTTCTTGGGGAGACCTTTCCCTGCCGTATACTTAACTGAAGTTGCTGTCATGGTACCTGTTCGTGGATTGGGCTCATCCTATAAAAAGGAAAACGGGAGAAAACGCGTGCGCGCACGCAGTAATAGGGCGTGTCGATGAGGACGGTGACTGTTACCGCAACATCCCGTGGTTATATCCTCGCATCTGGACACCCATGGCATGAAGGTCGGGAGAGGTGGCGGGATGCCATTCGCAGTCATAGGCGTGACACTCCTGTTGTTGTCCGCCGGATTCGTCATGGTCGTCATGGAGAACGAACGTGCCTCACGTGGAACGGAGAGGATTGCCGAGGAGATCGGTGCGATGGACCTCGCGGCCGAATCGGCAACGGCTCACGTGAACAGGGGCCTGGGGGAGAGGATCCGGATGATCTCGACCGACGATGACCTGGGCGACATGGAATCCCGCCTGAGTGATTTCCCGGGGGATGTGGACAGATGGTTGGACAATCAGTTCCCACTCACGGACCACGGCATCAGGATCGAACTGAGGGGGCATTCGGTGGAGATGGTGACAGAAAATATGTCCATCTCCGAGGAGGACGGGTACTCGCCCACCTACCTCAGAGCCGTGGGTACGGTGGATGTCACCATGAGGTCGGACAACGGTGTGGCGGAGAGGACCCTGCGTGTATCCACCGATGGTAGCTACACCCTCCCACTCCTTGCCGACAGGTCGTCCCTTTTCGAGTCGATGGTGGGCGGCGACGGCATCTCGATCGAGGAGATGATCGAATACCAATTGACCAGTCTGGCACAGTACCGCGTGCTCAACGGGTACGGGGCCCTGACGGAGTACGGGACCATGGGTTCCAGGTCCATCATAACGGACGAGGATGTGGAGACGGCCTACTCGAATGCCCTGTCGGCAATCGGTCTCATCAGCTTCAGGGACGGTGGAAACGACGCGTTCGATACAGGTCCCACGGACCTTTCGGACATGATCCTGGATGATGGGGACGGCACTCTGGAGGTGGACCTCTCGGCAGTGTTCGCACAGTCCACCATATCCGTCCTGGACGAGATGGCACTGAGGTGGTTCGGATACCTGCTGGCATATGAGCTGATAGAGGACGCGGACAGGGACAGGGACGCCCTCAGGCTGTTGGACGACATCATCGTGTCATTCCTCAAGGGGGAGAGCGTGCTCGGTGCCATGTCCTACATCGAGGACGTCATGGAATCCAGGGGTGTGGATGAATCGACCTACCGCTACCCGGGATCGGGGACGACGACCGCACAGTTCGATGGTGTGATGATAACCGTGTCGAATCCGGTCTCGGACCTATTCGATGAAGGCTGGATCCGCCATTTCAAAGCCGACTACTACAGGATGAACAACCAGTACATGGAACAGCTCACATCCATCCTGAACACCGCTGCGGTCATGCTTTCCGAGAGAAGGGGACTCGGAACAGTCGTCGTGGAGGTGGACCCCCATGATGGGGAGACCGCCCTGGAGGCCGTCATGGATGCCGTAGAGGGTGCATTCTCCGGATACCGCTCGGCACTGCACGATGCCTTGCACGAATCCATACTGGACCATGAGGTGTACGACCCATTCTATGCGGCGATCGCCGATTCGATCGAGGAACACTCCGAGGACCTGGTGGATGAATCGGCATTCATGTCGTCCCTGCGTCATGAACTGGAATCGGCCTTCGGCGGTACGGACGTGGATGTGGATTCCCTGATGGCCTCCCCGACGGCGACCCGCATGCTGGAGGCGTACCGTCACAACGTCCTCTCCTCCCTCGACGTCTACGAGTCTATGCGCTGGATCCCCGGAGGCGGACAATCGCTACTGGACAGGATCCTCGCACGTACGCTATCTGCCATGCTGGATGCCACCAGCATACCTGAACTCGCGGAGGACAGGACCATATCCATGTGCATGGAGATCCTGGATCTCGGCGATACCAATCCGGGATACGGGATGGAGGTGCTGCCGACCTCGTCCGCATTCACGGTGACGGACGAATACGGGAACTCCATGACGGAGAGGGTTCACCTAACCATCGATCGCAGTGACCCGATCGTCATCGGCCCCAGGGTGGACCGGGACAGATGCACACACATGACGGGTTTCAAGGAATCCACGGGGGCTGCGTTCACCACAGTGTTCTCGGTGTCGCTCGAGGACGAGATCCGCTACTCCCTCATCGGAAGAGGTGCGCTTTCCGATGCCATGGGCAGGGATTCATCAAGGATGTCGTCGGCCGTGCATGTCGACATGGATGTCGACGTGGTGGTGGTCAGCGGGTGGCCCCTGACGGGCATCCCATACAGTGCCAGCAACGACGTGATCGATGATGTGTCCGATGTCCTGATGGATGTCCTGGAGCCTATCATCGAGCCCCTCATGGAGGTCATGGAGGCACTGCGCAACATGCTGTCACCCATTGCCGAACACATAGTCCGTGCAGGGTCGATGGTCGCCGACCAGGTGGTCCGTATATACGAATCACTGATGGACCCACTTACGGAGATCACGGACTGGATATGGTCCAACCTCGATGAGGTCCTGGGGAACGCCACGCTCAGGGTCCTGTTCTCGGTGGACCTGGGTTCCCAGAGGATCTCGTTCGGGTTCCTCGGTTACACCCTCACCATAGAGGGGGACCTGATGAGCCTGAACTCCGGTACGAAGACCCTGCTTTCGGTCACCATCTCCGGACCGTTCCACGACATGATGCTGACGGCCGGGATCACCGTGAAGACCAAGGACGACCTCGGGTCGATCTCCGCCGAGGGGCTCATAATCACGGGAAACGGGAAGGTCCAAGGCGATGATTGGTACGTGAACATGAAACTGGACCCGCTGATGAAGGGCAGCAGGTACCTTGTAGCGGTGAACGGTGATGTGCATGGAACGGACTTCTCGGTGACCGCCCCCGACCTGGAGGAGTACCATGAGATGGGTCTGACGCTCAGCGACATACCGGGCGTGGGGGAGGTCCTCGGAAACATCCCGCTACCGGTACCGGGGATGAAGGGGAATGTCGATGCAGGGTTCAACCTGAAGTACTCCACACCGATGGTCACGGGATTGATCATCAACGAGATGGAGACCAACCCTCCGGGCGAGGACCGCGGGAGGGAATGGGTGGAGCTGTTCAACGGCACCAGGTCGCCCATCGACCTGGACGGTTACACCCTCGTGGCAGGTTCCGATTGGAGGACCAAGGTCATGGATCTCTCGGGTACGATCGATGCGGGAGGGTATGCGGTCTTCCACATGGATGGTTTCCAACTGGTCAACGACAGCGGCAAGTATACCAAGAACGGCGAGAAGGTCACCCTCAAGGACCCGGACGGCGAGGTCGTGGACAGGACCCCCACGGTGAGGGACACCTCCGATGACGGAGACTCGTGGCAGAGGGCCTTCGACCGTTCCACCGAGTGGGTGTTCAGGGAATCGAGCGAGGAGAGGTCCAACGGGGGGTCGGTGGTCCACAACATCCTCCCGGGATCGGCATTGAAGGACCTGGTATGGAGGGCCGTGGAGGAATCCTTCGACGACGTGGGATCCATCACGGACACCGAATCCCTGGGGAGGTTCCTGGAATCCCTTGTAAAGCACACACTGGACAACCTCATCGACAGGATAAGCGGCCAGATAGTGGAGGCTTCCGTGTTCGCATCACTCGATGTCCAGGACCTGACCGGGACTGGTTCCACCGGGCTGCGGGTGGCCCTGCGCACTGACTCCGAACTGGCCGGGGATGTCATGCGCTACCTGGCTGGACAGTTACAGTCGGTCCTACTGGGGATGTCCAACCCCTACTCCATCGACCCCATGGGGATGTTCACGGAGAACATAGACCTGGAGGTCCAGTACCATGCGGAGGTCGGATTCCCGGGGATCCTGTCGAAGGGTGTGCCGGACCTCCCCTCCATGGACCTCGGTGTGGTCTTCAGGACCAACCTGGCATCGATAGGGAGGGTCATCGGGGACGACGTCGGGAGACCCGAGACCGAGTTCGGGATACGCGCCATAGACTGTCCGTCTGCTGTGGTCCCACAGAGGTTGAAGATGGACGAGAACATGGAGAGGGACCTGTGGCTCATCAGGGTGACCGTGTCCCCACCCTAAAGGCACGCGCGTGTTGTACCTCTTTTTTTATAAGAGGAGTCGATGTGGTTTCATGGCCGGAATGGATTTCAAGATACCTACTGTGCTGTCGTCAGAGGAGCTCATGGAGAAGGCGTTCCACAGGGCATCCAAGATCCAGAAGAACGGAACCAACGCCCTGGACGGTCGCAAGAAGACCGCCCTCGCCAAGGTCACCGCCTCCGGAGACATCATAGTCACCACCCTGACGAGGTACGTCAACAGCTTCCCCCGCATGGACAAGGAAGGGGACTTCTTCCCCGAGCTGGTCGACATCGTCATCGGGATCGACCGCTACAAGAAGGCCCTGGGTGCCGTGAACTGGTGTGCGGGTAAAGCCGAGAAGCTCAAGAACGACTGTCTCAAGGACATCAGGCGCACCAAGGACCCCGAGATAATAGAGGCGACCAGGAGGAGCTTCTACGGAAGGTTGAACTCGTACGTCGACAGGATAGCGGACGACCTGCTGTTCCTGCAGGATGCCAAGAACAAGTTCAGGAGACTCCCTGCAGTCGACCCCAACACACCCACCGTGGTCGTGGCCGGATTCCCCAATGTCGGTAAGAGCAACCTCGTGACGGTCCTCTCCACAGCGGAACCGGAGATCGCACCATACCCATTCACCACCAAGGGAATCATCGTTGGACACGTGGAGGACGACTGGAGGAAATACCAGATTGTCGACACCCCCGGACTACTCGACAGGGAGTTCGACAAGAGGAACGCCATCGAGAAGCAGGCTGTCCTCGCACTCAGGTACCTGACCGACGTGATACTCTTCGTCATCGATCCGTCCGAGACCTGCGGATTCTCCCGCGAGGTCCAGGAGAAGCTGCTGTCCACCGTGGAACAGGGATTCCCCGGAGTTCGCATCATCGTCGCCGAGAGCAAGTGCGACATCATGAAGACGGGCGGCGACAGGATCTGTTTCTCCGCGCAGAGCGGGGAGAACATGGACATCCTCACCGAGATCGTCAGGAAGGAGATGAGGGAGGTCTTCCGCAGGAAGGCCGTGGAAGCGGAAGTTGAGTGAGATGGTTGACGGGCCGGTCTTCAGCCAGGAGTACAAGGAGTACTTCGACAGGCTGCTGTCGATGAACGCCGAGTGCTATGAGATAGCAGGCAAGGCCCGTTCCATGGGATTCGACCCCGAGACGTTCGTCGAGATCCCCCAGGCGGAGGACCTGGCGTCACGCGTGGAGAAGCTCCTCATAGACTACAACGTGGAAGGAGTGGCGGAGGACATCAGGAGACTGACGGCCGAGTACGGTAACCGTGAGGTCGTCGCACTGATGGTGGCCAAGGAGATGGCCAAAAAACCCGCCGAGAGCATCGAGAAGGCCCTGGACAGAGCCGTCAGGGTCGGATTGGCCGTTCTGACCGAGGGTATCCTGGTCGCACCCCTGGAAGGGATAGCGGATACGAGGATACGTTCCAACTCCGATGGTACGAACTACGTGGACCTCATCTTCGCCGGACCCATCCGTGCAGCGGGTGGAACCGGACAGGCCATGAGCGTCCTGATCGCGGACGTCGTCAGGACGGAGCTCGGAATAGGGAAGTACATCCCGACCGATGCCGAGATCGCGAGGTTCGATGAGGAGATCCCGTTATACAAGCAATGCCAGCACCTCCAGTACTCGCCCACATCGGACGAGATAGACCTGATTGTCAGGAACTGCCCGGTCTGTGTCGACGGAGAAGGGACGGAGCAGGTGGAGATCTCCGGTTTCAGGGACCTCCCCCGTATCGAGACCAACAGGGTCAGGGGAGGAGCGGTCCTGGTCATAGCCGAAGGTATGTGTCAGAAGGCCTCCAAACTGAAGAAGCACGTGGACAAGCTCGGCATGGAGGGCTGGGACTTCATCGGCAAGTTCCTAGATGCCCACAAGACCGTGGACAAGGGATCCGACGACGGCAAGGAGAAGGAGAAGAAGGTCGAACCCCAGTTCAAGTACCTCAAGGACATAGTCGCCGGTCGTCCGATATTCGGACATCCGTGCCGTGTCGGGGGATTCAGACTCAGGTACGGCAGGGCCAGGACGGCAGGACTTGCATCCCTTGCGTTCAACACCGGGAGCATGTACGTCATGGATGAGTTCATGGCCCTCGGCACCCAGGTCAAGATCGAAAGACCCGGGAAGGCGTGCGTCGTCACACCCTGCGATTCCCTGGAGGGACCCACCGTCGTCCTGAAGAACGGGGACCTGGTGTACTGCCATACGAAGGACGAGGTCCTGGCCATAAGGAACCAGATCCACGAGATCGTCGACAACGGCGAGATACTGATCCCGTTCGGGGAGTTCTGTGAGAACAACCACACCCTCGTGCCCAGCGGTTACCCGCTCGAATGGCACAAACAGGAACTGCTCAAACTGGGCGACCTCCCCGGGGACTGGGAGGATCCCACGTACGCACGCGCGAAGGAGATGTGCTCCGAACTGGGCGTACCACTCCATCCGAAGTACAACCTATTCTGGTCGGATTGGCCACTTGACCGCATAGTGTCCCTCAGGGACCACGTGGTGTCCACTGGAAGATACGACGGCAGGAACCTGTCGGTGGAGAACGAACCAGTGTCCAAACGCATGCTGGAGGACCTGTGCGCACTCCATGTGGTCAGGGACGGACGTGTCATAATCGATGAGAGGTACTCCGAACCGTTGATGGACTGCCTGGGAATCGGCAGGACCGATGGGGGGCTGGTACAGCAGAGGCCCCTTGAAGGCTCCAAGACGTTGGAGGCGATCAGCAATGCGGCAGGGTACGAGGTCCGTGCAAGGGCCATGACACGTATCGGAACCAGGATGGCACGTCCGGAGAAGGCGAAGGAACGTGAACTGACTCCCAAGGTCCACTGCCTGTTCCCGGTCGGGAAGGATGCGGATGCAGGGAAGGAGATCAACTCCGCCATCGCTGTGTGCAAGACCAATGCCTCCAACAGGAAAGGTGGCAGGCCGGTCGTGAACCTGGAGGTCGGTAACAGGATATGCAGGTCCTGCAACCACTACACGTTCCGCAACTGGTGCAGAGAATGCGGCACACACACGGAATACGTTCCGAAGGCCAATGCGTTCGGCAACATCGGGCCCGCACCGATGGACATCGACCTGGAAGCGGAGTTCAAGTCCGCCTGCGAATCCCTCCACGAGAGGCCTCCTGGCGACATGAAATGCCTGGATGTCCTGATATCCAGGAACAAGTTCGTTGAACCCCTGGAGAAGGGCATCCTGAGGAGGAAGCATGAGATCTCCATGTTCAAGGACGGTACCATCCGCTTCGACATGACAGATATCCCGCTCACGCACTTCAAACCCCGCGAGATCGGATTGTCGATCGAGAAAGCACATGAACTCGGATACACGCATGATTGGAATGGCGACCCACTGACGGATCCCGAGCAGATAGTCGAGCTGAAGGTCCAGGACGTCATCCCCGCCAAGGATTGTGGGGACTACATGGTGCGCGTCGCGAAGTACCTGGATGATGAGCTGGAGAAGTTCTACCACCTCCCACGCTACTACAATGTGGAAAAGAAGGAGGACCTCATCGGCCACATCACCTTCGCATTGGCTCCCCATACATCGGGATGCATCCTGTGCCGCGTAATCGGTTACGCCGATCTACGTGGATGCTATGGTCACCCGTTCTTCCATGCTGCGAAGAGGAGGAACTGCGATGGTGACGAGGACTGCATCATCCTCGCCCTGGACGGCCTCCTGAACTTCTCCAAATCGTTCCTACCGGATAGGCGCGGCGGTCAGATGGATGCCCCTCTTGTTCTTACAACGAGGTTGGACCCCAATGAGATCGACAAGGAGGCGCACAATGTGGATTGTCTCAGAGAGTATCCCCTGGAACTCTATCAGGCTGCCCAGGACATGAAGGATCCGAAGGAGATCGACAAGATCATGGACCTCATATCCGGACGTATCGGAACCATCTACCAGTACGAGGGGCTTGGTTTCACCCATGACACCCATGACATATCGGACGGACCGAAGTACTCCGCCTACACGACATTGGAATCGATGATGGACAAGATGGATGCCCAGCTCATGCTGGGTAAGAAGATCCGCGCTGTTGATGAGAAGGACGTTGCGATCCGTGTTCTGAACAAGCACTTCCTTCCGGACATGATCGGGAACCTAAGGAGCTTCTCCGCACAGACCGTCAGGTGCACCAAATGCGGTGAGAAATACCGCAGGATGCCCTTGGCCGGTAAATGCACCCAATGCGGCAACTCACTCACCCTGACCGTACATGAGGCCAGTGTGAAGAAGTACCTGGAGATCTCCAAGACCATCGGTGAGAAGTACGGTCTGGACACCTACACCAGGGAGAGGATCGACATCCTGGAGATGAGCATGGACTCCGTCTTCAACAACGACAAGGTCAAGAAGTGCAAGCTCTCGGACTTCTTCTGAATCACTTGCCGAAATAAATCGACACGAATGCAGTCAACTGCGTGTCACGCATCTTCAGGAGCATCTTGGACATCAGCTTACCTGCTGCAGCGGTCTGGACACTGGCAGAGAACGCTCCACGGATAGTGTTGATGTAATTGCAACTGGGAGCGGAAGCCCACCTGTCGGATGCCGCATCCAGTTCCTCGGGGGTGTGCGAGGATATCGCCCTCTGTATGGTCTCCCTGAGGACCTGCATGAACTCGATGTAGTTTCCGATCAGCATGTGCGCCCAGTTGTCTGCTTTACCTTCGGGAGATGGCAGCTTGAGTGAATGCTCCGCCAATTGATCGAGGTTGACGATGGCATCGGATACGATCTCCATGAGGTCCCTGAGGTCTGTGTACACTGCCATGGCATCGAACGTGAGGTAGAGGTACTCGTTGGCGAGGCCCATGAGGCCGGCCTGTATGTTGCAGACGTCCCTGCTGTCGGACAGCCTTCCCATGAGATCCGTGATTATATCGCGGTCCTCCAACGTGAGGGCGAGCTTCGACATGTCCGCACGGAGGTAATCCTCGTAATTCATGGGTACACGGAGCATGCAGGATGTGATCCCATCCAGGAGCTTCGAGTAGACATCGTCATCGGGGACCTGGTCCGACATGGCCTGTGTGAACGACTGGATGGCTTCGGGGAAACAATCTGAGGAAAGGTATGAGAATCCACGCTCCAGGGGATCCGACGGCATGGTGGATGCATCGGGGACCTTGCGTCCCTTGTCGAAGAGGGCTCCGCACCTCACACAGAAGTTAAGATCATCCGAATCGTTGACGAATCCACAACTAGCACATTTCCTCATGGCGAGGGAGAAACAGTCGTCGTTATTGATAGTTGCGATAAGGGTTTGGCCCCTTCCTCACGGAAGGGGCGTGAAGGTTTTAGAGAGCCTCGATCTGGGCCATGAAATCCTTGGCATCTGCCGCGAGGATCTCGACAGCCTTGTCGAGTGCCTGCTGGGCCGTGAGTGAACCATCGGTCTCGAACCTGAAGACGAAGTTGGTGTCATCACCGTCGACGGTGACTCCACCCCTCTCGCCGAGGGACTCGACACAGGTCATGCAGAGGCTGCAGTCGAGGGGGTTCTTGACCACGAGCGAACCGTTCTCCACCTCGAAGACCTTCTTCGGGCAGAGGGAGGCGCAGTCCACCACATCCTCGCGGGACGCGGCATCGGCATCGACGGCGATGACGGGCATATACTTGTATCCGACACCGTTGGCGACCTGCCATTTGACGTGCTTCCTTGCGGTTCCCATGATGGCATGGGCGTAGATCATTACGGCCTGACCATCTGTAAGCTCGACGATCGGGATGAACTCGTCCTTGACCTTGAGTTCCTGGTTGCCGAGGGGCATCAAGTCTCCGGAAAGGACGGTACAGGGACCGGTCTTGTTGAGACTGTACATGATGGTGCAGCTGGGACAACCCTCTCCACCGCAGACGCATTCGGACTGCGGGATGAAGAGGTCGAGGTCGGTGGGCACAGGGACCATTCCCAACCTGTGGGCGATGATCTCGTCGAACAAGGGCGTGTTGCTCTCGTACTCCTTGTCGCCTTCCATGATGGAACCGAGGTGGAACTCGACCTTGTCGATAGCCATCTTCGGTATGTCCGACAGGAGTGTCCTCCTGAGTGCGTTAGCCATGGCGGGAGAGGAGTTCTTGAGGATGAACTTGGCCTTCCTCTCTGCCATTTCGATTATCTCTATGTCCATGAGAGTTCCCCCTCAGACCCTGCGTCCCCTGCGTCCGCCCTTCTTCTTGGTACCGTCGTGCGGTATGGGTGTTACATCCTCGATACGGCCGATCTTGAGTCCGGCCCTGGTGAGGGCACGGATTGCAGCCTGAGCACCGGGACCAGGAGAAACGGACTTGTTGCCACCAGGTGCACGTACCTTGACGTGGATTCCGGTGAACTCCCTCTCCTTGGCGACCTCAGCGATCTTCTCAGCTGCCTTCTGGGCTGCGTAGGGTGAGGACTGGTCCTTTGCCTGCTTGACGACCATTCCGCCGGTTGCCTTTGTGATCGTCTCTGCACCGGTGATGTCGGTGAGGGTGATCATGATGTTGTTGTAACTGGCGTAGATGTTTGCAATTCCCCATTTCGCTGTCATTACTGAGCACCATCCTCGATTGTGATTCCTGCTTCCTCTGCATCGGCCTTTGCTGCTGCTGCCTCTGCTGCTGCCTGCTCCTCCTCTGCCTTTGCCTTGATGGCGGCGTTGGCGGCTGCCTGCTCTGCAGAGATCCTCATGGGGTGCATCTCGTCAGTGAAGGGGGATGCGGGGTTGAACTCGATAGAGGACTCCTCGGCCCTGGTCACGAGGTAACCGGGAACGGTGACCCTGTGGCCGTTCATGAAGATGTGTCCGTGTGCAATCATCTGCCTCGCCTGCTTGATTGTGCTGGCGTAGCCCTTCTCGAAGACGATTGTCTGGAGACGGCGGGACAGAACGTCCTCGTCCTTGAGTGCGAGGATGTCGTTGAGGTTTGCATCGGATGCGAGGAATCCGAGACGTCCGCACTTTGCGAGCAGGGCGTCTGCCTCCTTCTTAGCCTGTGCATCTCCGGTCCTGAGGCGTGCCTGCAGGTCCCTGGACTGCTTCCTCAGGTTCCTGAGGATGGTCTGGGCCTTCCAGACCTCCGTCTTGTTCTTCAGACCGAATGCGCGAACGACTTCGGCCTCTGCCTTGATCCTCTCGCCCTGCCAGGGGTGGGAGGGTGTGTCGTATGTCTTGCGTGAGAATTTAGGATCTCCCATTCAAACCACCTCAGGATTTCCTCTGGACACCCATAGTGAGTCCGTGCCTGCCGTTGGAGCGGGTCCTCTGTCCCCTAACCTTGTGGCGTCCCTCGTGCCTGATTCCGCGGTAGCAGCGGATCATCTTCATCCTGTTGATGTCGTCCTTCTGGATGATGTCGAGGTCGTTTCCGAACAGGTGCATGTCTGCACCGGTCTCGTAATCCATCTGCCTGTTGATTGCCCAGCTGGGAGCGTACTCGACGTAGGATTTGACGAGTGCCTCGATCTCCTTGACCTTCTCATCGGGAAGGGATCCCATCTTGACGGTGGGGTCGACGTCTGCCTTCTTGGCAACAATCTGTGCGACCCTCTTTCCGACACCTTTGATACTCTGAAGTCCGATAACGGTCCTCTTCTGACCGTCGATATCAGAGTTGACGATACGGACGATGAAGTTGAAGTTCTCGTCCTCCATCTGCTGCGACTCTTTCTTCGCTTTAGCCATTTTGATTCCTCCGTAAATGATCCCCGAGGGGATTTAGCCAAGCTCCCTGTGGAGCTCTCAATTGTCACCCCCATAGGAGGTGGGTCCTGAGTTTACGTAACTCGTCGGATGGACTCATCCTATATAAAGATAATAACAGAAGTGGAATGGTGCTGGAGGCCGGATTCGAACCGGCGAACTCCTACGAGAAAGGATCTTGAGTCCTTCGCCTTTGACCAGGCTTGGCAACTCCAGCTTAAGGATGCGGTAAGGGGGTTTGATTAAAAGATTTTACGGAAGGGTGGTGACCTCTCCGCGCTTGCCATCAATGTAGAAGGTGTACTCGTGCTGGGAAACGATGCCCCCGTTCACCTCTACGAGCTCGGCGTAACCGGAGAATATGCCCTGGCGCATAAGCAGCTTGACCATCTTCTCGGCATCGGGATAATCGCAGCTCCTGGCACAGAACGGGAAGGTCTTGAACTCCTCCTTGACGTACTCCAAGAACTTGCGGGCTTTGGGATCACGGATGTTCTTGTCCCTCGCGATGCGTACAATGTTCCCGAAATGACCGTTCTTGACCTCTCCGTATCCGTTGGTCGCGAAAGGTTCTACAGCGACCGTCATGCCCGATTTGATGGTGTTCATGTCACCATTGTCATAACTGGGTACTGACAGTCCTGCATGGAGGTTGTATTGGACGATCTGGTGTCCGCAGAGGTTGCTGATGGGGACGAAACCGTCACGTGCCATGCTCATCTCGACAGCACGACCTATGTCACAGAGGGGTATACCGTCACCGATGAACTCAGCAACGGTGTTGCGGGCACGTTTGGAGGACTCGATGAGGTCAGTGTATACGGAAGTGCCTACTTCGACGGTTCCAGCCGTATCGCCGACGTATCCGTCCAATTCAGCACCGCAATCGATCTTGACCACATCACCCCTGGAGAACACGCGGTCATCGTTGCAACACGGAGTGTAGTGTGCGGCGACCTCGTTGATACTTATGTTACAGGGGAAGGCGAGACCGCATCCATGGTCACGGATGTAACCCTCGACCTCCTGTGCGACATCGAAGAGCTTGACCCCCTCACCTACGAGGGACATACCCAGCTCACGGGCCTCACCGGATATCCTACCGGCCTTGCGCAACTTATCCAACTGTTCATCATTCAACATTCTAAGACTTCCTTGATCTTCTCCACAGAAATGGCACCCTGACGGATGATCTCGACCTCCTTGTCCATGAGCCAGACGATGGTGGAAGGCTGACCGAGGGAACAGGGGCCGGCATCGATGTACGTGTCCACGGAATCACCGAAATCGTTGATTGCGGCATTCACATCGACAGAATCGGGTTTGGAATGTAAGTTGGCAGAGGTGGCGACGATAGGTCCGGTGCGGCGGATGAGCTCGAGTGCGAACCTGTCATCGGGGATGCGTATTCCAACCTTCTGAGATGAGGAAGTAACGATGTCTGGCACATCGGGTTGTTTCTTGATGATGATGGTCAAAGGGCCGGGGAGGAATGCCTTGATCAGCTTGTCGGCATTCTCGTTGAGGACGGCAACACTCTCCAACATAGCCTTATCGGAGACAGCCACGGAAAGGGGCATATCGAAGGGCCTGTTCTTCGTAACATAGAGGTTCTTGACTGCTGCCTGATTGTAGATGTCAGCTCCGATTCCATAAACTGTCTCCGTAGGGTACACTACGAGTTTTCCTGCGGAAAGATCCTCGGCAGCTGCAGCGACAGCCTCTTCACAATGCATATCAAAGCCGCTGGTGTAGTCGCATTTGATAATCTTCATTTCTTCACCTTCAGTTGTTGTTACGACCTGTTACAAGCCGATTCTCTTGATTCTGAGGATATGATAACGTGATATTATAGAACCTTATGGCTGGAACGAATGGGAAGGTAGGTGTTGGAATCATACGGGACCGTCGGCCCGAGTACGTGGATCGTCATCGGTATGGGATTGACTGAACCGTATAAAACATCATCATGAGGATGAGAATTATCTGAAATTATGTGTAAAAAAAGAAATGTTTTCAGAGGATGAGATTTTGATTCATACGAAACCTGTTTAACTGCTAGATCACACTCCAGCGACGTCAAAAGAACTTTAGTAAGCCAGGACTGAATACCTCGGCGAACCTCGGTACTTACATCCGGC
>JAGBGN010000101.1 GCA_017935945.1 Candidatus Methanomethylophilaceae archaeon
AATGGTGGACAAGGCGAGATTCGAACTCGCGACTTCTGCCTTGCGAAGGCAGCGATCTACCGGGCTGATCTACTTGCCCATGATAAACTCCGGTGAGTCCGGGTAGCGGTAACCCAGATATAAACCTATCCCGGAACGGTGTCAATCGCGTCCGGGAACGATCCTGAGCCTTCCGTGGACGGCCCAGTACATGGCGAGGCTCACCAGGGCCAGTCCCGCACACATGAGGTACATGTCCCTGAATCCCAGGACGGGCAGGACGACACCCATCAGTGTCGGACCGAGTCCCGTACCCAGATCCACCACCGCGGAGAACGTGGATGTGGTCACACCGTACCTGTGCTGGGGGCTCCTGTTCACCACGATGGTCTGACATACCGAGTAGATGATGGATACACCGTAACCCATGACGAATCCCGCGAGAAGCATGGACCATGCCTCGGTCGTCCTGGAGAACATGACCATGCCGATGACGAATGCGATGTATCCGGGTAGCATTATGATGTTCGCACCTTTCCTGTCGAAGATCTTCCCCGTGGTCAGTCTCGAGATCAGTGTACCCATGGAAACCGCCAGGTAGAAGTACGAGGCGGCCTCGACCATGTCGATCTCCGATGAGTACGAGGATATGAACGACAGGACACCGGAGTAGCTGAAGTAGAACACCATGGCGGTGGCGGCAAGGGGTATGGCACTGACCTGGAACAGGTTGGCGAGGTTGAATCCCTTGGCCTCCGACTTCTGTTCCTCTGTGAGGACCTCCTCGGGAACCTTCAGGAACAGGGCCAGGAGCAGTGCGATGGAGTACATCACGACACCGACCATGAAGACCAGGTCGTAGTTGCCCGTGGCACCGAGGTGCAGTCCGAGGAACGGACCTATCGCCGTGGATGCGGTGATGCTCAGGTAGAAGTACCCGAGTCCCTCGCCCCTGCGGCTACGTGGGAGGATCCTCGCGACTATATCGGATGTCGCGGTGCTGCACAGTCCATACGACATCCCATGCAACAGACGGACGAGGTAGAGGATGGCAAGAGACTCCACGAGGAAGTACGTTCCAGACATTACTAGGGCGAATGCCAGACCCATGAGCAGCATGCGCCTCCTGCCCACGAGTTCTATGTACTTCCCGAGGAACACCCTCGAGACTAGTCCACCGATGACGTAGATCCCGGCGGCCATCCCGGATTCCGCTGAGGATGCTCCCAGTTCTATGGTGGCGAAGTCCACCATGTTGATCAGAAGCGCGAAGTAGTTGAGCGAGCAGCACAACGATATCATCATGTCGATGACGAATGCCTTCGTGAACAGCCGCTCTCCCATGATGGATTCCATCTGTATCCTGTATTAATCCATAGCGGTACGGTCATGACACATAAAGGACATGATTGATATCATTGGGGGAACGACATACGCAAATACCTGCACCCTGTTCTCTAACGTATGTCTAAACTCACAGCAGAAATGCTCGAAGCAATGACCAAACAGGGCATATTCGCCTTCGCGACCGCATCCAAGGACGGAGTCCCCAACGTGGTCCCCGTCGGAATGCTCTTCATGGGTGAGGATGGAAAGGTCTGGCTCGTCGACAACTTCCTCAACAAGACCCTGGCAAACATGCAGGAGAACCCCAAGGCATCGTTCTACATCTGGAACCCCGAGTGCAAGGAGTCCTACCAGATCAAGGGAACCGTGACCATCGAGAACTCCGGCGCCGATTACGAGAAGGCCGTCGCATTCGCACACGCCAAGAAGGAGACCCTCCCCGCCAAGAACCTCGTGAAGATGGATGTGGAAGAGGTCTACTACGTCACACCCGGACCCAACGCCGGAAAACTCGTGGAGTAATCCACAAATCAAAAACCAGTGGGAGTCCCACGGGTACTTTCCATCTTTTTAATTGTTGAAGAATTCGGACCGTGCCCTTTATGGACACGGTCATGAGGAATCAATCGTCCTCGTCTTCGGGGTTCGATATCATCTGGGGTGCTGCACCCATGATCGCCGTGAGGGGGATGAACAGCATGCACCACCATACACCGGTCAGGACGGACAGTGCGAAACCGACGAACGCACCTGCAATCGCACCGAGAACGAGTCCCTGTTTGACGCGGTAGTTCATCACTCCACCTTCCTGCCTGTGACCTTCTCCGCCTCCGCGACCATCCTGTCGACGATCTCTCTGGCACCACCGACGTAGTTGGAAGCGTCCATCGTGGTGACGATCTCCTCGGGGGTGAGGACTCCCTTGAGGTCCTCCCTCTCCATGAGGACATC
>JAGBGN010000102.1 GCA_017935945.1 Candidatus Methanomethylophilaceae archaeon
GAAACCTGATTCCGAAAGCATGGATTCGAATCCATTACCATGTTTCATAAAGGGATCGTGTTCGGTAACGGTGATATCCTGACTGGTTATGAATCTCATATCTTAACACCTCTTGAAATGCGTCAGATATAATCGAAATCTAGACTTTCTCACCCATAAATGATTGTATTTCGATATATTATGTTATAGTCCATTATACTTCGATATACTTAATCATACTTACATATTTAACAAAACAACCTCGATTGTATCCGAAAATCGATACGCATATGATGCGAACAATAATCTGGATGTTGAGGGGGTCGCGGAACATACGACCGGAAACCCCCCTATTGAAAACCGTTTCACTCCCATCTAGAATCGAAAATATGCCGAAGGGCCATCAACGGATGATGTATAATCATCCTAGGTCCACTGTACCTCATGACCTCGGACATGAATACACGATGCTCATCGTCATAACAATGAACGCTGCATCTCCGACATGATTCCTTAGATTCACCGAAGGGACATGCATCCAACCTCCCATTCGCATAGAATATCAGGTCCGTACAACGATGACATGGTGACGGGTCGTCATGGTTACCCTTACAGTAGAGGACGACCATTGTGACCATAGTTTCCTTCTCAGACTCTATCCTAGTCATTGGTTACGGGGACACATGATGTTTCCGGGCATGGGCCTGTGGTACTTTCCAGTGACGGATTTGGGAACGATCCTATAGATAGCTGTGGGAGGCACCTTCTTGAGATCCATTCCCGTCTTTCCAGGGACAAGTTTCTCGACGATGGCAAGGAGGACCTTCGCCTTCACCCCATCATCCGTGATCATCTCGACATCACCTTTGATGATGACCGATTCGTAAACCGTGGTTGTATCGCATGCTGCTATGCCGCAGTGCTCGTAACCATACCTCTCCCATGCCGTGAAACAGACGCGGGAATCATTCTTGATATTGTCCATCTTCTCACCCACCCTACGACCATGGATGTAGACGACACCATCCATCTGGACGAAGTTCACGGGTGTGGAATACGGGTAACCATCCGCACCGATAGTGGATATCGCTCCAACATCACACCTGTCAAGCAGTGAAACGATCTCATCTTCCTTCAACTGGTTGTTCATCATGTTCGGTTGCATTTCTTACACCTACTATCACAGATTAAGTTTTGAGAATATATTTTTATGTATGGATTCATAATCCATCCATATCTGAACAACCAAAAACAATCCAGAAAAACATCGATACTACAGACCATATAATCAGCTGTATCATCACATGACGATCATACCGATGAATCGATGTGGATTCTCAAGAATTAGTGGTTCCATATTCGGTCGATAGGTGATTTCATTAGACAAATCACCAACTTTTATGTATAACCGACTGATTGAGTATCGATACAATGCCGTTCGCGAACATCAACGGAATCGAGATGCATTACAACGATGAGGGAGAGGGGACCCCCGTCGTCCTCATCACGGGTTTCTCCGGAGACACGACCTTCTTCAAACAGCTCATACCCGAGCTCACACCGAAGTACAGGGTCATCACCTTCGACAACAGGGGTGCCGGATTGACCAAATATCCTGGAAACGGGATAAGGTATCAGGATTTCGTCGATGATGTGCTTGCACTGATGGACCATCTCCACATATTCAGGGCTCATATGCTCGGATGGTCCATGGGAGCCCACATCTCACAGGAGTTCGCCGTACAGCACCCCGAGAGACTGATCAGCCTCACGCTTGTATCCGCCTACCCCTACAGACCTGCCAGGTCCAGCTACTTCATGAACGGCATAGTGGACTGCGCACTGCGTGGTGGCGACCCGGAATACATCAGCATGATGACGAACGCATTCTGCTTCACTGAAGACTTCTTCTCCGGAATGGAAGCGAAGGGGAAGATCCTCAGATCTCTCAAGGGACTCGATCCACACGGTCTCAGGGACCAGATGGGTGCGCTCGACCAGTTCGACACACGCGAGAAGGTGTCCTCGATCAAGGTTCCCACCCTGTCCGTCCACGGTCTCAGCGACATCATGGTGGAACCCAAACTGGGGGATTACATATCAGACCGCATAGAAGGATGCAAGGTCCTGAGGATACCGAACACCGGACACATCATCAGACCCGACCTGTACAGCAAGGAGTTCCTGGAGCACATATCGTCGTGCCAGTGATGTGTCCGTGCATACTGTGCCTTGCACCACATATATTTAAATAGAACAATATAACCCAGATTCAGAGGCAATAGAAATGGCAGACACGAACAAACTCGGAAAGAGAGTCAAGAAGTACAGAGAGGGACTCGGACTCACACAGGAACAGCTCGCTACCAACTCCGGACTCGAAGCGGAATACATCGCGGATGTCGAAGAGGGTCGTGTCTACCCGCCCGTAGGATCCATCATCAAACTGTCCCGTGCACTCGGACAGAGGGTCGGAACATTCATGGATGACCAGTTCCAGCCCGATCCCATCATCGTCAGGAAGGATGAGAGGGTCGAGGAGACCTCCAACAAGGCAGCGGACGGCCAGTACCACTACTTCCCTCTGGGAAGGGGTAAGACCGACAGGCACATGGAACCCATGTTCATCAGGATAATGCCCGATGTCGCCCACACCACCTCATCTCACGAGGGAGAGGAGTTCATCATCGTTGTCTCTGGAAAGATCCTCGTCAAATACGGAAAGGAGGAGACCATCATCGAGGAGGGCGACAGCGCCTACTTCAACGCGGTCGTCCCCCACTACATCGGTGCAGTCGATGGACCGGCAGAAATCTACGCGGTCCTCTACACCCCGTTCTGAGGTGTTCAAATGGTCTGCGTACCCAGGGAGAACATCACAAGCGATGAGAGACTCGGGGACCTCCTGGACAAGTGCATCAGGAACCACCCCGACAACGACGCCATCGTGTACGTCGACAGGGACCTCCGCCTCTCGTGGAGGGAGTGGGGCATCGAAGTCGACCGTGTGGCCAAGGGAATGATGGCCATGGGCGTCAAGAAAGGTGAGAAGGTCGCTGTGTGGGCCACCAACGTCCCCGACTGGATCACACTCATGTTCGCCACCGCCAAGATCGGTGCGATCCTGCTGACCATCAACACCAACTACAAGTCCGCGGAGCTCGACTACGTCCTCAGGCAGTCCGATATGGAGAACCTGTACCTCATCGACGGCGTCAGGGATGTCAACTACGTGGAGACCGTGTACGAACTGGTCCCCGAACTCAAGACCCAGCCCAGGGACAACTTCCACAGTGAGAAGTACCCCCACCTAAAGAGGGTGGTGTTCCTCGGACCCGAGAAGCACCGCGGAATGTACTCCATGAACGAGGTCAAATCCCTTGCCTGTCAGATCTCCGATGAGGAGTACCAGGAGAGGAAGGACTCCGTCGATGTCCACGATGTCACCATGATGCAGTACACCTCTGGTACCACAGGGTTCCCCAAGGGTGTCATGCTGTCCCACTTCAACATCGCCAACGACGGTTACTGGCTCGGTGCCAACATGAACTACGGCCCCACGGACCGCCTTTGCATCAACGTCCCGCTGTTCCACTGCTTCGGATGCGTCCTCGGCGTCATGGCCTGCATCAACCACGGTGTCACCATGTGCTTCGTCGAGGTCTTCAACCCGGTGGAGGTCATGACCACGATCGAGACGGAGAAGTGCACGTCCGTGTACGGAGTCCCGACGATGTTCATCAACATCCTCAACCACAAGCTGTTCAACAAATTCGACTTCTCATCCCTCAGGACCGGAATCATGGCTGGATCCCCCTGCCCGATCAAATCCATGGAGGAGGTCGTCGAAAAGATGAACATGAAGGAGATCACCATCGTCTACGGACTCACCGAGGCGTCCCCTGGAATGACCCAGACCACCTATGATGAACCTTCGATCGAGAAGAAATGCTCCTCCGTGGGCAAGAGGCTCCAGGGTGTCGACACTGTTATCCTGGACCCTGAGACCAACGAGCCCTGTCCCGACGGCGTCATAGGTGAGTTCTGCTGCAAGGGGTACAACGTCATGATGGGTTACTACAAGATGCCCGAAGAGACCGCCAAGATCATCGACTCCAACGGATACCTCCACTCCGGAGACCTCGGATACAGGGATTCCGACGGTTACTTCTACGTCACCGGCAGGATAAAGGACATGATCATCCGCGGAGGGGAGAACATCTACCCCAAGGAGGTCGAGGACTACCTGTACCACTGCCCCGGCATCA
>JAGBGN010000103.1 GCA_017935945.1 Candidatus Methanomethylophilaceae archaeon
TATCATCGTTATCTTCTGGGGATATGGGGTACCTGCGTATCAAAATTGTTGGGGTTGTAGGTGGTCTCATTAGTTAAGATTTGATCTGGGATGCATTTTTGTTCCAAATCGACGAGATGGATTCAATCCAAGTATGATTCTTCATTTAGATCATTATTGAAAAACATGTGATTTCTAATGATTTTCACATTATGATTATGATATACATCGGTTTATAGTGTAGTTTATGAGTGATTTATCGTTTAATTTATAGATTAAAAATATAGTTTGTAGTTTAATCGATAAATGGTGCAATGTTCTAAACAGTCACGAATGTGTGGGAAAGGGGCTAAAAGCCCCAGTCCCCTCAGAACAGTTTGAAGATATCCTCGGAAAGGTCGAGGACATCATCCATGGGCATACCTGCGATCAGGACTGCTTGACCATACCGGATCCTATCCATGGATTCGGCCCTTCCACCTTCCCTGCCGATAGCATCCTTGAGTGCGGAGTATGCAGGATGGTCGGGATTGATCTCGAGGACCCTCTTCGCTTTGACCATCTCGGACTGTTCCCCGGGGATGGATGAGAAGTACTTCTCCATCTCAAGGGACACATCACCTTCACTGGTGAGGCACACCGCATGGGTCTTCAGTTTACGGGAGAGCTTGACGGATGAGACCTTGTCTCCGAGTATATCCTTGATGAAGTCCAACGTGTCCTTCTCAGCCTCCTCCCTCTCCTCGGAGTTCTTCATCTCCTCCTCGGTCTCCAGTCCGAGATCGTTTCCGGATACGTCGCAGAACTCCTTGCCTTCGTATTCCCTGAGTGTGCGGGTCACGAACTCATCCACATCCTCGGTGAGGCAGAGTATGTCGTACCCCTTGTCCCTTACCTGTTCGGTCTGTGGGAGCTGCTTAGCTCTGGTTACGCTCTCTGCGGTGGCGAAGTATATCTTCTCCTGACCCTCGTGCATGGATTCGACGTATGATTTCAGGGTGATGGGTTCATCCTTCTCATAGGAGTGGAACATAATCAGGTCCTTCAGCAGTTCAGCCTTCATGCCGTAGTCCTCTACGATGCCGTATTTCAGCTGACGTCCGAAGTTCCTGTAGAACTCTCCGTATGTCTCGGGTTCCTCCTCCATCAGGCGGAGGAGTTCAGCCTTGATCTTCTTCTCGAGGTTGCTCTTGATCATGTTGAGCTGGCGGTCGTGTTGGAGCATCTCCCTGGAGATGTTGAGTGAAAGGTCGGGGGAATCCACGATTCCCTTGACGAACCTGAAACACTCGGGGAGCAGGTCCTTGCACTTGTCCATGATCATCACGCCGGCAGAGTACAGCTGGAGTCCGGGCTCGAAGTCCCTGCTGTAGAAGTTGTAGGGTGCGACCTTGGGGATGAACAGCATCGCCCTGTAGGTGACGCTTCCCTCCGCATTTACCCTGATGACGGACACGGGGTCCTCGTAGTCGCGGAACTTCTCCCTGTAGAACTTCATGCAGTCCTCGTCGGAGACCTCATCCTTGCGGCGCTGCCATATGGGGACCATGCTGTTGACGACGGTATCCTCCACACGTGTGACCCATTCCCTCTTGGGGTTACCATCCTCATCGGTCTCCCCGGTCTCCTCCATGGATCCCTTCTCGAGTTGCATGTGGATGGGCCAGCGGACGTAATCGGAGTACTTCTTGACAAGGTCCTCGAGGGTGTACTCATCCAGGTATGAGGAGTACTTCTCGTTCTCATCATCGGGTCTGATGTGCATGATGACATCAGTACCCCAGGACTCCTTCTCGCATTCCTTCACGGTGTATCCGTCCGAACCGGAGCTGGTCCATTCCCATGCCTGGTCGTCACCATAGGCTTTGGATCTGACGGTGACCTTGTCGGATACGAGGAATGAGGAGTAGAAACCCACACCGAATTGCCCGATGATGTCCACATCATCGGATTCGACCTCTTTCTTGAAGTCGAGGGAGCCACTGTGGGCTATGACTCCGAGGTTGGCATCCATGTCCTCTTTGGTCATACCGATTCCATTGTCGGAAACTACAACACATCCGTTCTCGGAATCGATTCTCACATCGATCCTGAAATCCTCTCTGGATACGGGGATGTCCGCTTCAGTGATGGATTTGTAGTGGAGCTTGTCTATAGCATCGGATGCATTGGAGATGATCTCCCTCAGGAAGATCTCCCTGTGGGTGTAGATGGAATTGATCATCAGGTTGAGAAGCTGTTTGGATTCCGCTTTGAACTGTTTCTTTGCCATTGCAGGTCCCTCTGCCCATTTGGGCCAATAATTTTGCAAGTGTTAGAACTTCTATAAATAGATTATCATATTTGCATCGAACAATGTTTCACAGGACACGGTCGATTTCAGGAATGGTAGGGGTATTCGAGGATGGGCCTGCGGTGTATTCAGAATCCCTTGTATGGCCTGGTTCCCTTGCAGTTCGGGTAGTCGCAGCAACCGTAGAACAGTCCGTTCCCCGAGCCGATCAACCTCATCGGTCCGAAGCATTCCCTGCAGAATGGTGTGGATTTGGTCAGAAGCAGTCCGTTGTCGGATATCAGTTCCTGTGTGAACGGATTCAGGGATGAAAGGGCATATCCGTCCTCCATCTTGTTGACGATGAACAGGCCCCTTTTCGCACGTGTCATGGCAACGTAGAACACCCTCCTCTCCTCAGGGTAAGGTACCCCCTCGTCCCTACGGGGGAACAGGTCGCCAATGTCATCGGCCACGGTGGATGGGAAACCCCCTCTGTCCCTGTCAGCTATCAGGAACACGTAATCGGCCTCCAGTCCCTTCGAGGAGTGTGCGGTGAGGTATGTGAGTCTCCGGTCCTCCACCCAATCCCCCTTCTCATCATCCCAGTTGCGGAATACGACATCCACGGTCCCGGATGCACGGTTGTCGGATATGCTGAAGGAGAACTGCCCACTTCCGTTTCCGAGGGCGAATACATCGTTGCGTCCGCGCCCTATGATGAAAACGGAGGCATCCTTGTCGAGGAACTGCAGGCGGTTGGAAACCATCCGTTGGATCTCCCTGTCGTTGTTGACGGACAGGAGCTGTACCGGAGGTACATCGGATACGTGGCAGCTGCGCACATCCTTCCTGTGCTGCATCGGGTTCTTCGATACGAAACGGTTGGTCATCTCTACTATCTGTTGGGGAGATCTGTACGTCACCTCGATCCTCCTGATCGAAGGTTCACCCCATTCGTGCCAGATGTCGGAGAACTCCAGCATCTGCCAGACATCGCCACCGTTGAAGGAGTATATGCTCTGCCAATCATCACCGACGCAGAAAAGATCGAATCCGATGGCTTCACGGAGGGCCTTTAGGAGTCCTACCAGGGTCCTGGACACATCCTGGTATTCATCGACCAGGACATATTCGTACCGCTTACCCCTGTACCCTCCGGAACGGACCACATCGGTAGCCTGTATGACCATGTCATCATAATCCGCCATGTTCCCCTGTATGCAGGTCATGTTGTACAGGTCCCACACCCTGTCCACCAGGTCGAGTCTCTCCTCGATCGGTACCCGGACGGTGACGGGATTCCTCATGTTGGCCCTCTTCAGGTCCGCGATCGTGATCCCTGTGTTCTTGCATCTGGATATCAGTGAGCCTATCGATTCCGGGATGCGGTTTCCCCAGGCTTCCAGGACGTTTGCCGCCAGGTCGTTGATGTTCATAGTCTCCGTCGGGAAACCCATGTCCCCGAGATACTCCCGTGCTTTGGCAGGGTCTTTTGCGAAGTTCTTGGCGTTCTCACTCTCCGCGATGACCTTTAGTTTCCTTCCCTTGGGATCGGTAGCCTCTATGAACGCGGGTGTGGGTTGGTTGCCGGAATAGTCCGCACGTGTGTATTCACATCTTATTCCGACTTCGAACAGGACATCAGATATGTTGCGAAGTCCCCTGTTGCGTATGGATATGCCGTTGAGGGAGATGTCGGATGCCGTGGTGGCCCTCATCCCCTCGACATAGGAGAGCAGTGCACGGGCGCGTGGGCGGTCCGTCTCCACAAGGTCGTATATGATACTTCCCAGTAGTTTGTTCTTCACCGGCCCCACGCAACTGCGCATACGGACGATCCTGTTGCCCAGGGCATGTATGGTCATGACATCCGCAGCGAAACCGGGACCGAATTCCCCCTTGATGGTCTCCTTCATATCCTCGACGGTGTTGTTGGTGAGGGAGATGATGAGTATCCTGGAGGGATCCACGCCCTCTGATTCGACCAGGTACCTGACCTTTCCGACAAGGGTGGTGGTCTTACCGGTGCCTGCCCCTGCTATCACCAGCTGTGTGTGGGACCTGTCTATCACGGCCTCCAGCTGTTGACCGTCCAGCTCATGTCCCTTCACAATGAGTTTTTTCGAGCTCATGGTTCATTCCGTATGAGTGCGGACACGATCCCATCGACCTCGGGGAACGGCATCCCCTTTTCCTCACAGATGCGGACGAGGTCATCGTATTCAGGATACCTCTTCACGATGTCGCCGTGTCTGCACACCTTCACACGCACGGTTCCCAGTGGTGTCTCGAGTTCCTCGAATGACCTCTCCATCACGGTACGGTCCATTACGGATCTCCGTATGCCGATGGTGGTGGTCTCCCTGAAAATGATGTCCTCCATAGCTCCAACATCCTCGTCGATGCACAGGACTGTCATGAGGTATGCCGGACGGTTCTTCTTCATGAACATGGGGATGAAGCTGACATCACGGGCACCGGCCTTCATGAGGACATCCATGACGTGTCCCATCATCTCCCCCGTGCAGTCGTCGATGTTGCATTCCAGCTTGACCACACGGTCGTTCTCGACATCTTCCGATTCCAGGATCATGGCCCTCAGTATGCCGGAACGTTCCGATTCCCTCTTCCCGGCACCCATGCCTATCTTCACGATCCTGTACGATCCCGGCAGGGTGGGAACGTTTCCGACGGCAGCGGCTATCGCGGCCCCTGTGGGGGTCACGTACTCACCCTGTGATTCGGTGATCTTCAAGCGGAGTCCATGTGTACTGACTATGTTCGCCACAGCAGGAACGGGGATCGGGAGGATCCCATGCTGGCACCTCACACATCCCGTTCCCTCGTAGAGTTCCGAGAAGTGTATCCTGTCGATGCCGAGGTTGTCGAGACATACCGCGAAGGAGATGATGTCGACGATGGAATCGATGGCACCGACCTCATGGAAGTGAACCTTCTCCCTTGGGATTCCGTGTGCTTGGGCCTCGGCTTCAGCCAGGACATCCACTATCCTGATGGCTATGGATCTCGCATTTTCCGAGATGTCTGCACCCTCTATGATCCTGATTATGTCGTCTGGATTGCGATGGTCCCCATGGTGGTGATGGTGACCTTTTCCGTCACCATACAGGTAACCGTGGTCATGATCATGGTTGTCCTCATCGAGTATGACTGAGAAATCGCAGCAATCCAATCCGGATTTGGACACCCTTCCAATCTCCGTCCTGAATCCATTCACATTCAGGCTGGAGAGTGCTTTGTCCAGGACATCCCTGTCGGCACCCAGATCCAGCAATGCTGCCGTGGACATGTCCCCGCTTATCCCCGAGTAGCATTCGAAGTACAGCGTCCTGACCATCAGATCACCCTGGGATTCCTGAATGAACATGGCATGCCGACTATGCACTTCCCACAGACGCTTATGCCGTTGTACCTGTGGCTGTTCTCATTGCACAGTTTATCGCATGCATGGCGGTCGAACCCTTCGGGCCTCAATGCTCCACTGCGGCATTTGGACATGCATGCACCGCATCTTCCATGACTTTTGTAGGGGCAGTTGTCCCAATCGATGGGTTGATCCGGTTCGATGTCGAGTGCGGTTACCACGGAGTAGAACCTTCCGCAGCATCCCTTCTCGGTGATGAGCATGTTGTTCATCCCGAAGGAACCTAGTCCGGCGATGTACGCTATGTGCCTCTGGGACCATCTGCTCACTATCGTACCCTCCGTACGTTTTATGTCCTTGGGGGATTCGGCATCGAATCCGAATCCACGTACCGTTTCACAAACCGCTTCACCCAATCCGATACTCGCATCGTTGGTGGCCATGTAGGCAAAGGCCCATTCGGGGGAGGCGAGTTCCCCCGAGATGTTGCTGTGAGCTATGTCCTTGTTGAAGGGTAGGAAGTACGACACCACCACCGTCGCACCGGGGAGGATGTCCTCCGGTAGATAGTGGGAGTCCTGCACCAGTTCCTTCAATTGAGCGAAGCGTGGATCGTGGGCATCGGCGAATCCTACCAGGGGTTCGCCCCACAGGGGTTCGGTGCCGTTGGCCTCGCAGTACTCGGTGAGATACCTCGATATCGTTTCCGCTACGGCTTTCCTGACTTCGCTCTTCATGTCCCGGCGTTAGAGCGTCGTTGTAAAAAGACCTAACCATGGGGGATGTCAGGAGATGATCCCGGGGATGCGTGAAACCGCATCTGACAGTATTGCATCCACATCATTGCCGACGATATCCAGGCTGGATGCGCTCAGGACGCGCATATCCTCGATGCCGTACATCCTGCACAGTCCCCTGATTATGGATATCCCCAGGTCCTCGTCATCCGTGGTGGGCCCTCCGCGTGTTGTGACGTAGAACAGCCTTGCCCTGCAAAGTCCGCGGGGGATGCCGTTCTCATCGTACCTGTAGGTGAGGCGGGGGACGCTGATGTTCTCGAAGTACGCTTTAAGGGTCGAGGGGAACGAAAGCTCCCAGTACGGTGCGGCGATGACGATCGTATCCGCATCCTTGAACCTCTTCGCGTGGTCGAACATGGGGTCGGAGAAATCGTCCGAGGCGATGAACGCATCACGACGGTCAAGAATATCCGTGTTCAGTGGCAGGATCCCTGCGGATTCGAGGACGATAGTCTCCACATCGGTGTCACCCAGTGCGGATATGAGTTCGCCTGCTAGATACTCCGTGCGGGATGTGTCCCTACGGATACAGGCATCGATGTACAGTGTTCCGGTCATGGTATCTGTTTGTCCGTACCGGGGATCGACCCCGGTACGGTTTAAGGATCAGAGTATTCCCATATCCGTCAGCTTCTCCGGCAGGTAGTTGTCTGTCACGAAGTCCAGACCGTACTTGGCCAGAGCCTGCTGCTCAGATTTCTTCTTCATGCTGAGCATCGCCTGGATCTCGTTGACCCAGTACTCGTCCTTGAACCTGGGGTCGGAGAGCTCGGCATTCAATGCCCCTATGTCCTTGTCGTTCAGCTTGTCCGTGGGGAGGTTGTAGTTCAGGATGTCCGATGCGGTGATTCCGATGAACTGCGCGGTGGGTGTGGCGAGGTACTCGGAGATGTGTGCGGTCTTGATCGCACCGTACGCGACGGATGCGTAGATCCTGAATGACCACGGGTCACCGTCGGTGAAGACAGTGACCGGGAGGTTGTACTCCTCGTTCAACCTCTTGATGAGACGTCTGGTGCTCCTCGCGGGTTGACCTGCCAGGTGGATCAGGATGCAGTCGTGCTTCTCGGGGAAGCCGTTCTCGATCAACCTGGCGAACATTCCTCCTGTCTCGATCGCCATGACGAACTTCGCGTTTCCGGGATCGATCTGGAAGGTGTCGTTCTCCACCTTGTATGGGACGGCGAAACCTGCTTCAGACACATCATCTATGCAGTTCAGGGTCTTCATGCCCTTCTTGGTCTGGGTGGTGAAGTTGACATCACCGTAGACATGGGCACCAGACTCCTCCGGACGGAGCTTGAAGTCCTCCCTCATGCACTTTGTGATCGTCTCCAGGTCCTCTGCGAGGAGGTTGCTCTCATCCTGGGAGTGGAACTTGGCGTTCTTCCATCCCTCGGATATGTAGTACATTTCCCTTAAGGTGGATGATTTGTTGTCGCGGATCATCTCGTTGATGAAGTCCGCTGTGTAGACTGTCCTGAGCATCATCACGGCACCGTTGACCGTCTTGGCGGAACGGGCCGTCTGCAGGTCCCCGTACTTCCATACGTTGTGGTGCGGGTCGAACTCGATGTTCCTCTTGGACCTCTGCGGGAGTCCCATGGAGGGTATCTCCCCGCCGTCGAGTTGGTTGTAGATGCCCTCGACCACGCCTGTGAGGCTGTCCAGGGCCAGTTGCTGTCTCTCATTCGTCGCCAAGGTCTTCCACCTCCACAGTTTCTTCCTCTTCCTCTTCCACGAAGTCCGCTTCGTCCGTCTGCGTTATCTCCATTCCCTTGATTCCCCAGTCTCCTGGGAGTCCGTCCGCACCCATGACCATGGCTGGGTTGAGTCCGGAGAAGAATATGTCGTCGGCATCGAACGTGTCCGCCATGTCCCCGATCAACTCGAAGGATATCGTGGTGGATTTGGATGGTTCCAGGTCCTTGATCTCCCAGTTGACCTTGCCCTCCTCGTTCATGTCCACGAAGTACTGGTGGGAGAACAGTGACAGGTTGACGGCCTCCTTCGGCAGCTGTGCATGCAGCATCAGCGAGCGGGGGAGTGTCGTGTAGTTGTACACGGTGTAGGTTATGGTGCGGAGCTTCTTGTTCTCCTTCTTGACCTTCGGTTCCACCCAGACCACGTTCATGATGCGTGTGATCGTCATGTCCAGATTGGGGACGGGTCTGTTCAGGTGCTCCGCGGCTTTCTGGGCCATGTCGGGGAGGATCTCCTGAACGATCTCGAACTTGGCATGGGTCTTCTTCTTCCTCTCCATCTTGTTCAGATGGCTCTTGAGGTTCCTGGCACAGAGCCTGAGTGCCAGGCCTATCTCGCTCTGGAGTTCGGGGAAGCTTGCCACCGCCTCCTTACCCTCGGATGTGAATGGGACCTTGGTGGATGCCACATGGACCAGGATGATCGCCGGTCCGTACGGGATGCCCTTACCGCCCCTCTGTTCCAATCCGTATCTCCTCCAATCCATCTCGGAGATCGCCTTGGTGACAGCACACGC
Source organism: Candidatus Methanomethylophilaceae archaeon (assembly GCA_017935945.1). GTDB lineage: Archaea > Thermoplasmatota > Thermoplasmata > Methanomassiliicoccales > Methanomethylophilaceae > Methanoprimaticola. The sequence goes on from JAGBGN010000103.1 coordinate 8,940, forward strand.
ACCCTGCTGGTACAGCAGCGGGACACGGTTGGCGAACCTGAGGATCTGGACCTGTCCGTCGGATGGTATGTCCCCGCCGTAGACGATTCCAGCTTCCACGACGAAGGGGTTGCCGTTGACCGCCTTGGGTGAACGGGTGACGGGTGTGGCATAGTACTCGGGACGGAGTCCGTCCAGGACATGCATCAGACCCTTCTTGATCAGGGTGTCGCCGATGGGTGACAGGCAGTCGGTGGGGGGTGCCATGATCTTGCATGTCTTGATTGCCTCGAGGATGGCTATCGCATCCTCCCTCGTGATCTTCTCCGGTTTCTTCTCACCGTTGACCTTGGATTTCTCGACTATCTCGGTGGCCAACCTGTCGGTGATCCTGGAGAAGTCGTTCTTGAGGAACGCCTTCACGGTCTTCTGCTGGGAGTTCTGGGAGTACTTCAGCACATCCCCGATCTCCATGCCTTCCGGGTGGGGTTTGATCTCCTTCGGTTTGGGAGGCATTATGTCCGTCGCCCTCTCGAAGACGGTCTTGGTGCCATCCGGATCCGTGAATGAGATCTGTGCATGGGGGTTGACTATGGCCGTGTTCTTCAGGTACTCAAAGACGGACTGCTTCCCCGTGACGTATCTGCCCTTGATCGTGTACTCGATGCTGGTACCGTGTTCGACGCCCTCCCATGTGAAGGCCCTGTCGTTGGTGACTATGGGGCGGTTCGTCTTCGTGTCGATGACGATGTCCATCTCCCATGCGACCTCGTCGTCGCCCTCGATCTTGGAGATGACGTGAGCGGGCTTGCCGGTGGTTATGTTACCGTACATGACGGTCGCAGAGATTCCGATACCCTGCTGTCCCCTGGATTGCCTCAATGCATGGAACCTGGATCCGTACAGGAGACGTCCGAAGACGTTGGGCATCATCTTGTGGACGATACCAGGTCCGTTGTCGGTGATGCGTATCCTGTAGTCCTCCTCGTTCAGCCTTTCTATGCTGACCGATACCTCCGGGGGGATCCCCGCCTCCTCACAGGCATCGAGGGAGTTGTCGACGGCCTCTTTAATTCCCATCAACAACGACTTCGATCTGGAATCGAAACCCAGGATCTGCTTGTTTTTCTCGAAGAACTCCGTGACCGAGATCTCCTGCTGCTTGGTCGCGAGTTTGTGCGCGATAGCCGTCTTTTTCTCCTTGGGCGCGGCTTCTTCCTTGGTAACTTTCTCAGAGGGCATCCGGACCCGTAGAAGGGATATCATTTCTTAATGGTTGCCCGTGAAAATTGTTGGAAATCGTTTGATGGAACGGGTTTCAGGGGGTGTTACCACCCCCTTTGTTGAAAGGTTCAATCGTCCTCGTCGAACTTCGCACCGCACTTGGGGCATCTGGTGGCGTTGGACGGGACCTCTGCACCGCATTCGGAGCACTCGAAGGTCTCGGAACTCACATCCACAGTTCCATCCACATGGGTGATCTCCGTCTCGACGGAATCGAACCTGGCACCGCACCTGGGACACTCGGATGCGTCGTTGGGCACCTCTGCACCGCATTCGGAGCACTGGAAGAAGTCCTTCTTCTTTGCCCTGAGTTCATCGGGGACATCTATGTATGCGCCGCATTTCCTGCAGTTGATCTCTCCGGGGAGGACCATGGCCCCGCATTCCTTGCATCTGCCGTAACCCTGGGGGTACAGACGTCCCTCGGCCTCCATCCTGTCACGGGTGTTGCCGACGAACTTCCTCATGAGTGCGGAGAAGATTAGGATCATGAAGAACAGGACCGCGACGAACGCGGTGGTGATACCGGATCCCATGAAGCAGAGCATCATCTCATCACTTGCGGAGATGCCCATATCGATGTAGAATCCGCGACCGTTCTCCTTGGCATCCTCGGCATCGGTTTCCTTGTAGGTCACCTGTATGTAGTACATCTCGCCTTCATCGAGATCCAGTTCGGCCGAATACCTGCCAGGTTCGGATTCTATCGGATTCAATGCTGTTTCCGTCAGTTCCACGTTCATCCTGGGGGCACCGAATGTTATGTTGATGATCTCGGAGTAGCCGACAGTGGGTTCATACACTGTCTCGAGGATGGTTACCTCGAACACCCCGTTCTCGTAGGTCATCTCCTTGATGACCTTGTCGTTTGTTCCGTTGTCTTTAGATGCATCCTCATACACGTCAGCGGATCCGGTGTAGGCGAAAGTACCTATCAGGAGGGCCAGGATGACGAAGACGGCACCTATTATCGCCTTTATCCTGACGGACATGACCCCGAGAAGATGGGGGACCATGTACAGGACGACAGCGATGATCAGGAATCCCAGGCACATCGTACCGAGTCCGAGGACCTCGAGGACCAGTGACACGGCGGTGGCGACGATGATTCCGACCAGTTGTTTGGTGGTAAGGGACCTGAACTCATCTTTCAGGCTGACCTTGCCGTTCGCATTTACTGTCATTGGCTTCGCTACTGCAATCTAGATTAAAACGTTCGCCTAGGACGGACGGTGGACCACTGTGCATTATCGACGGTTTACCCGTTTCGGCATGACGGGAGTCTTCTAATATGACGGTGACCCTGGACCGATTCATGACCCTCCTCCTCACGAGCTGTGCCAAATGCGAATCGAACTACATGCTGGTGGATTCCGTCAACGGTGATGCCACATGCATGCTGTGCGGGCACTCCATCAACATGACCATCGATGAGATCCGCATGGCGGAGGACCGTCGCGACTCATTGGCAGAGAGCTACATAGGGCCCATGGAGGAGGCCTACAACGCGGGGGACGTCGAGGGCATGGAGCGTCTGGCCACCGAGGTCGTGGAGGAGGGGGTTTCATCATGGTACGCATGGTTCTGCATAGGATGGTTGCATCTGCAGACGTCCATGGCCGAGACCGCCATGGATGACTTCAAGATGGCATTGGAGTTCCTGGATGAGGAGAACTTCGACGAATTCTACGAACTCGTGTCCGAACACATCGTGGAGCATATGGTCGTCTCCGTGTGTGACTATGGGGAACCATGGTGCGACAGACCATTCCTCCTATCCATGCTGTCATCGGCGATCGATGAGCGTTTCCCGGGACTGGCCGAGCAGGACTTCTTCACCAGGGTGTTCTCGATGATCCCGGAGAAGATGGCGACCGCCGACGACTCCTCGTGTGCGCGCATGATCTCAGATATATTCACTACTGCTGTGGATTCGATGTTCACCACTCCTCACCCGGACACCTACATCAGGAACCTGGATTGCGCAGTCTCCGTTGTACGTTCGGTGGGAGAGGGGATCGAAGGTTCAGGTGATGGTACGATCCCGCCGGCAGCCTGCAGGATATGGACGGACGAGCATGCGGGGTTGCTTGAAACTGTGAGGGATGCGGTCGCCACCGAGGTGGACGGACGCGATCCCGAAGAACTCGACCTGTTCGCCCGTCACTGGCTTTCCACGAACATGGGTGACCTGACGACCAAATCGGTGGAGATGTCCAATGGGAACATGGGCTATCTCCTCTCCCTGGGGAAGAACAAGGGTGAGAAGAGGAAGAGGGACACGGCCCTGGCGGATCTCATGGACATATACCTCGACCCCCTCCGCACCGGTGAGATGTCGGACGGTTGCGAGGACATGTTCACGGACGGTTTCACCTGCCCTGGTTGCGGAACAGTTATGGAGGAGTCCGACGAGGGCCTGATGGTATGCCCCGGATGCGGTCGCAGGTCCCGTTGTGTGACCGAGGCGATCCTGGACATGCCGGATGATGTGGATGTTCTCCACAGGATGTTCGTGGAATCTCTGGATTCCGATGATGCAGCCTATCTGAACAACCTCGGTGAGAAGCTCAGCGAGGTGGAGCCGGAGGGATGGCGCGGACCGATGGCATTGGCCAGGTCATGCATCCTCGATGGTGAGTATGGGGAGGCCCTGATGCTGATATCCGAATGCGTGAGGTGTCCCGATATATCCGGGGACCTGGATGAGGTGTACAGGCTCACCAGTCTGTACGTACCGGTCATAATCTCGTCCGCCGCTTTCGATGAGGACATGGTTATCATGCTGCTGGTGGCGCCGCTGCTGGTCAGCATCATGGGATGCGGGCTGATGGAATCCGGACCATGGCCGTTGGACCTTCTGGATGCGTTGGCCGGAGAGGATTACAGAGGCACCTCATGCGCAGTCGTCGCGCTCACCATATCATGTTCGGTGTTCTTCCTCATGTCATCGGAGGACCGTCGTATGGAGAACCAGCAAATGCTGGCATCCGCGATCTGCAGGTTGTGTGCGGCCATCATCGGCAAGGCATCATCCATGGATGCGGATCCCGAGTTCAGTTGCAAGGCGGTCGCGGACATGGCGTCATCGATGGCGGAGTCATTCGGCATGGTTCGCGATGAACTGGGCTCGTTCATGGAATCGGACAACGGTGACAGGGTCCAACGTCTGGATGACCACTGGGGAGGACGTGATGAGGAACTGGTAGAGATGCTCAGGGAGCTACTGTCGGTGATAGATGTCGGTGATGATCCCAGGCCCATGTCAAACCGTAGTAGGAACATGCGCACAAAGGCTGTGAGGAAGTACCTGGACAGGTACCTGTTGTCGTGAGCACGGATACAAGGCTTTAATAGGTGTGCAACATCGGGAGACCCTGGAGCGTGAACTATGGCGACCATCGAGGAGCAGATTAGGGAATTGGAGGAGCAGATCTCCAAGACCAAGTACAACAAGGCTACCGAAGGTCACATCGGTAAGCTGAAGGCCAAGATCGCACGCCTCACCGAAGAGGAGGAGAAGAGACGCTCCTCCAAGGGTTCCACCAAAGGTTTCTACGTCAAGAAGGCCGGTAATGCCACTGTCGCACTGGTAGGATTCCCGTCCGTCGGAAAGTCCACACTCCTCAACCAGCTCACGGGAGCGAAGTCGGAGGTTGGAGCATACCACTTCACCACACTCGATGTCGTCCCCGGAGTCATGCACTACAACCATGCGAAGATCCAGATCCTGGATATGCCCGGACTCATCAAGGATGCGTCCCGTGGAAAGGGTAGGGGTAGGGAGGTCATCGCCGCAGCCAGGTCTGCAGATGTCATCCTCCTCGTCGTGGACATCTTCAATCCCAACATGAACGTCCTGTTCAAGGAGTTGTACAACGCAGGTATCCGTCTCAACCAGAAGAAGCCGGATGTCGTCATCACCGGTTCAGACCATGGTGGAATCCTCGTCAAGCCCACATTGAAGCTGACCAAGATCACCGTCGAGACCATCAAGGACATGACCGCTGCCTACGGACACGTCAACGCGACCGTGGTCGTCCGTGAGGACATCGATGTCGAGCAGATGCTGGACGTCCTCGCTGGAAACAGGGTGTACATCAAAGCGGTCATGGCCATCAACAAGATGGATCTCGCAAGGCCAGGACAGTTGGAGGCGGTGCAGGAGATGCACAAGCAGTACCTCACCGTACCCATCTCCGCAGCCACCGGACAGGGTATGGATGAGCTCAAGCAGTCCATCTACGACACCATCGACATGATACGCATCTATCTGAAACCCCAGGGACAGGAGGCGGATCTCGACGTTCCCCTCATCGTCAAGAAGGGCAACAACATCGGGGATGTGTGCGAGCTGATCCACAGGGACTTCAAGAACAACTTCAGATACGCCATGGTCTGGGGTAAGAGTGCCAAGTTCCCTGGCCAGACCGTCGGAATGGACCATGTGGTCCAGGACGAGGACATCGTGTGCATCATCGTGAAACGTTGA
>JAGBGN010000104.1 GCA_017935945.1 Candidatus Methanomethylophilaceae archaeon
GTAGCGGGGATACCCTGCTCAGAGGTCAGGAGGAGTACTGGATGTTCCCCCATGAGACCATACACCTGGGCAGTGGGGATTGCGAGGACACGTCCTTCCTTCTCGCATCATTGTATTCTGCAGCAGGATTCGATTCTGCATTGATCAACATCCCCGGACACATGTTGGTGGCAGTGGTGCTGGAGGACTTCACGGCACGTCCCTACTCCCATGGTTACGTCTACACGGTCAAGGCACTGGAGGGGACGGGGGAGCGCATCTACTTCTGTGAGACGACCACCGAATCCTTCATACCAGTCGGTTACGTGGGACCATCGGTAGCGGAGGACATCGATTTCGTGTACGATGTCGTCTTCATAGAGGGGGTGGAGTGATTGTCCAAGGCTGTACCGGCACTGGCCCTTGCACTCATCCTCATCGTCGGTGCAGTTGTAGTGTACGTCGCATCCTCCGATGACGTGGACGACGATCCCGGCACTGGACCGGTACCGCCATCCGTTCCGGATGTTCCGGAGCTTCCAGAGGGTGTCGGGTACGACCAGAGGACAGGGGCACTATCCACAGATGATGCGGTGGAGTGGGTGATCAGCGATGTGTTCGCGCCATTGTACGTCGACCGTGAACCGTATGAACCGTTCAGGGAGGTGGCATCGGAGATCGTCCTGGATCCGGGCAAGTACTCGGTCACGGTGATGGGTGAGACCTTCGAGATGACCGTCCCCGGGGAGATTACCAGGGAATTCGACTGGAAGTACGATGATGGTGAGGTCACACATAACCTGTCCGTGGATCTGAAGATGGATGTTTTGGACTTCATCGCCGATACCGAGGAGAACCGTCAATGGAACGCTTCGGTCTACAAGTACAAGTTCCTCGACCTCCCACGTCTTGTCCGTGTGGATGATACCATAATCACACTCGAGGAGATGCTGGAATCGGAATACAGGAACATCGGGGGATCCATCGAGGACAGGCAGGGTTATGCTGACTTCCTCGCGGCGTTCGTTCAGAAGGCCACGGACTACCCGAGTTCCGTGGATGGTCATTCGGGAGAGTTCGATTACGGCATCTGGGGTTCAGCGGAGTACTGGGCCCTTCCGTTGGAGACCCTGTATTACAAGATAGGTGACTGTGAGGACACGGCCGCACTGCTGTGCGCCCTGTACGAATCCGCAGGATACAGGAGCGCCATGGGAGGTCAGTCCGGACACGTCTTCGCCGGCGTCTCCATCGATGGGTTCACCGAGGTCCCTACTGATAGGCTGAAGGAGTTGAACATCAGCTACTACAGACTCGCCGAACGCACGATGTCGGTGGATTACGGTGACGGACCGGAATCCGTGATGTTCTATGCGGTGGAGACGATACGCGATCAGAACCCCGTCGGTTACCTCGCAGGAGGGGACCAACACTTCGACAAGAACACGATGTGGGGCTGGGCAGGATTCTATCCTTACGGTGCCGTGGAAGGTATCCAATCGTCGTCGTAAACCGTTGCATCGGACAGCACGATATCCTCACCCACGTCCATCACCATGAGGTCGTGGGCGGCTATCGTGCGGACCCCAGTTTCCTGTTGGACGTATGATGCCTCCTTGTCGACACCGCGTCTGAGGATGACGACTCCGAGGTGGACGAAGATCGCGAGCTCCGGTTTCACGCGTTCAATGAAGGGTACAGCATCATCTGTGCACATGTGGTAGCGTATGCGGTTTCCACGGGGTGTGGTCACAGGCAGGATCAGAACACGGGATCCGATGTACTGGTCTGCGATCTCATCGCTGTACTCCGTGTCGCTGACATAGGACACCTTGCCATGCGGCGTGTCCATGATGAAACCGACATTGGTCGGATCGCTGTGCACGGCCCTTTTGATAGATATCTCCAATCCATCGACATCCAGGATGTCGCCTGGTCTGAAAACCGAGTGTCCGGCGGCTATGCCCAGATGATAGGGCGATATGCATGGCCCCAGACCTCCGATCCCGTCTATGACCGTGGGGGACCCGTAGATGTGTCCTCTCTTGACCCATCCGCCACGCGTTATGCCCTCTATCACCGATTCCGCATCGGAGTAGTGGTCGGGGTGGCAGTGGGAGATGATGA
>JAGBGN010000105.1 GCA_017935945.1 Candidatus Methanomethylophilaceae archaeon
AAAACAGAGGATGCCCTATGGCCACCCATGGAAGGTTCCTCATTCACCAAGGGTCTGCTGACGGTCATCATAGTGGTGGCCGTATCTGTGCTGGCCATGTTCGTGTCCGGATCGGTCGACCACACCGACCGTACCTCCGATGACATCCGTGACATAGTGGATGTGGAGGGTGATTGGACGGTGGATTACGAACTCAACGGCGGTGTCCTGCACCCGTATCCCGTCGTCGATTCCTATTACAGCGGTGTGTACACGGACCTTCCCGGCGCCTATCGTGATGGTTGGTTCTTCGCGGGATGGTACACGGATCCCGAGTTCTCCGAACCGGTATCGGCAATTCTGCCGGACACCAGGGGCGATCTCACACTGCATGCTCTGTGGATCGAGCATGAATACATAGGATTCGGATTCAGGATGTCCGTGCAAGGGGAGTTTTCCAACGGGACATCGGTCACCGGCGAGGAGTCCTGGATGTACATGACCGCCTCCGGTACCGGGTATTATGTACAGACGGTCTCCGACATCCTCTACACCTATGACGGAGGATCGTCAAGATCGGAGGGTGTCGATGGGTACTGGACAGATGAGGCGGGTTCATCGGACAGCCGGTACGTCGGGAACGGCGTCGTGGATGGCAGGGCCTGTGCAATATACTCCATGGGCGACGGCGAGTACCAGTGGATATACCAGAACCATCTGCCCATGAGGATAGAGGTCAGTGGAAACGGTACCGAGGTCGTATACGAACTGGTGGAGGTACTCGACTTCGACCCCGTTCTGGATCGCATCCCACATGTGTCGGCCGATGCAGCATTGACTGTGGATGTACCGGACAAAGCGGTCATCGGACGCCCCCTCACCGTCACAGCCACCGGTGAACCGTTCATGGGGTGGTATGTGGATGACGCACTCGTCACGACCGACAGGACCATGACCATCGACCGTTGGGACCCTCAGAAGGTCATCACCGCCGTATCGTCCGATTCGTTCCACATCGTCGAAGGTCAGATCGATCTGGGATCCCTGGGATTCACCGATAATCATGTACTCGAGGGGTTCGATGGCGATCCAATCGATGTCATTGACGGGACGTCCCTTGAACCGGGTTACTACAGGGTTAGCGAGACCAGGGGGAACACCACGTACTTCCACGAATTCTTCATCGAGGAGGTCAGGTGGTTCACCATGGATTTCCCATATGAGGGGGAGGAATACACCATCGGGTTCGAGATGAGGTACAGCGATGTGTTCCGTTACTCCTACGAGGATCCAATGAACTATGTGAGGTTCGATACCGTCGATTCAGGACGTTTCATCACGCCCGATGATTGTTACGTGGGGAAGATAGCCGATACGATCCTGGCTATCACCTCCGGGTGGAACGATCTGGACAGGGTCGCATGCGCATTGGATTTCGTCCAGGCCTTCGAGTACCAGGTGGATCCCGGGCTCGAGTACTTCAAGTACGCCGCGGAGACCCTGTGGGATGTGGGGGGTGACTGCGAGGACACATCGATCCTCCTGGCATCTATACTCGATCGCATGGGTTACGATGCGATATGCACGGTGTTCAAGGACCATGTCACCGTGGGCGTCCACATCGAAGGATACTCCGGCAAGGGTGTGTTCCGTTACAACGGTGTCGATTACGTCCTATGCGAGACGGTGGAGTCCAGTTTCAAACCCGGTCAGTATGGAGTGGGCTACGGTCCCCGCGATGTGCTTCACGTGTTCCGTTGATATGGGCCGTGCCGGTTCAGTCGGGTAATAATACGAGACGGGCGATACCATCTCATGGAGTTCAGACCCTCGGAGTACCTCATCAACGTCCGTCAGACCAGGCCCCTCGTCCACCACATAACGAACTATGTGACCGTCAACGATTGTGCCAACATAACCCTCTGTGCAGGTGGTTCACCCATCATGACCGACGAGGGGAGGGACGTACTTGACATAGCTTCCGTTGCAGGTTCGGTTGTTTTGAACATAGGTACATTGAATGAACGTACCGTCGATTCCATGCATCTCGCAGGAACGGTGGCACACTCTGCCGGGGTGCCCGTGGTCCTCGATCCCGTCGGGTACGGTGCCACATCGTACCGCACATCGGTCACACACGACATCATCGAAAGGGTCCATCCCGATGTCATCAAGGGCAACGGCGGGGAGATGGGGATGTTGGTCGGAGCCGGGGGAGAGGTCGAGGGAGTGGATTCCCATATGGAGTCGGACGACCTCGTGGACCACATGACCTCATATGCCTCCAGATACGGCGGCATCATCGCCTCATCGGGGAGGATCGATTACATATCCGATGGCAGGGTGACGTTGGAGCTTGGCAACGGTGTCGATATGCTGTCATCCGTATCGGGTACCGGTTGCATGTTGTCATCCGTGATCGGTGCCTTCGTGGGAGCCAACGGTGCTTCGGTCTTGTCCGTGGCATCAGCGTTCACCGCGTTCAACATCGCAGCGGAGGACGCTATCCATGTATCCGACGGTCCTGGTTCGTTCAAGGTCGCCTTGATGGATTCGCTGTACAGGTTGGAACCTTCGGAACTGGATTCACGTGTCAGGTGGTGTGAGATATGATGGAGGATATACTGGAATTCAACAGGAGGTTCGTGGAGGACCGTCAGTACGAGAAGTACGTCACGAGCAAGTATCCGGACAGGAAGATCGCAGTGGTCACGTGCATGGACACGCGTCTGGTGGAACTGGTCCCTGCAGCTCTGGGTTTCAAGAACGGTGATATCAAGATGATTAAGAACGCCGGTGGTGTGGTCACGGAGCCGTTCGGTAGTGCCGTCCGCAGCATATTGGTCGGGATTTACGAGCTGGGCATCGAGGATGTGCTGATTATCGGTCATTCCGATTGTGGTGCGCAGCACATCAGCGGGGAGGAGCTCCTGAGCATGATGAGGGAACGTGGGATATCGCAGGAGGACATAGACATGTGTCGTTTCTTCGATGTGGATTTCGACCGTTGGTTATGCGGATTCGACAGTGTGGAGGAGTCGGTAAGATCCTCTGTCGGGCTGCTGGAGAGCCACCCCCTGATCCCGGACGATGTCCGCATATGGGGATTCGTGATAGATTCTCACACCGGTGAACTGAAACCGGTCGTGTGATCAGAGCATCTTGAGGTCGCCGGTGACCTTGTCCAGGGCGCTCACGGGAGCGGGACCGATACCCATGCACGTCACGGTGCCGGGTTCTATCTGGGTCCTGCCCGCATCCACTATGACCGATGTGTGGAGTCCCTGACTGCGGGCCAGGGTCATGTACTCGCTCAGCTGCTCCATGGAGTCTACTTTGAGTACAACCTTGGCTTGACCGCTCGAGTACCAGGCATCGAAGGATTTCTTGTCTTTCTTCTCAGAATAGAGGGCGCAGTCGACGGCCGCATGGGCAACCTGTGCGGCTATCTTGCCCTTGCCCATCTTTACATCGTTCCTGACGAGTACGACGAGTTTGTACTCTTCCTTCGGGGACGCAGTGAATCTGAAAGACATGATGGGTCGTACCTCCCCATCGTATAAAACCGCTATTACTTGCAGGCGTGGAACCCGTAGTCGCCTTCGACGACATCACCGTAGAATGTGAACGTCTTCCCGTTGATGCTGATGCCGTAGCGATCATCGAGGAATCCGATGGGATCATCCGATTCGGGGGACGTGTTCGCCATCGCGTATGTCCTGCCATCGTGACGAATCATCACGCTATGGGAATTCTCGGGGCATACGACATCGGATGGCACAGCGATGTGGATACCCACGATGACGTTGTTGGGAACGAACATCAAGCCCACATCGTATCCGGCGGCTTTCAGCAGGGATGCATACAGTATGGCGAGGTCCTCTTGGTCTCCGCAACCCATGTGGAGGGTCTCCAACGGGTATGACCAGTAGTCTGAATGGGAGTAGTTCACTATATCGAAGTCGTACTCCACGTTCTCCCTGATGAAGGTGAGGATGAACTCTGCATACCCGTATCCCTCAGCATCACCGAAGTACAGTTCGTAGCATCTGCTCAGTGCATTCTCCAGGCTGTGGACTGCACCGGATGTGACTACTAGGTCGGTTATGCGATCCTTGTCGATACCATGACGGACGGACACCGGGAGGATGCTCTCGGTCTTGTAATGGGCGATCTCCTCTGCAGAAGCATGTGTGTTTATCCTCACGGTCTTGCCATGGAAATCCCATACGTACATCTTGTCCAGGTCACCGATGTAGAGCATGCTGCCGGTGTAGCATTCGGAGTACGTCTCCGAGTCCTCATGTTCATAGCAGTACACGAGGACGTTGTAGTTCCCGATCTCCGGTTCCAACCATATGAGTTCAGACTCATGCTTGGTTATGATCTGGTAGTCGTTGTACTGCTCATCCCTAAGAACCCAGACGTATTTCTCGTTCTTCTCGGCGATTTCCGCGTCCAGGTATATGATGAACTGCTTGGCATCGTTCATGTAGGCACTCAATTCGCCGGTCAGGTAGTCTCCACCCAACTGTATGAACTCATTGTCGTTTATCGGTACGTAGCCGCGGGGTAGCGAGGTCTGGTTGTCCGAGTCCTCATCGTACACCGTCACCGCGACCAATGCCACGATGAGCACCAGTATCGCGACCAGGCCCGCGGTCATGATCACTTTGGCCTTTTGCGGGTCGTTATCGTAGAACCTCTTGCGCAGTCCGTTGATGAGGGAACGTCCCTTTTCAGCGACGGTGGTGTATTCGGAGATGTCCTGTCCGCAGTAGGGACAGTATTTGGATCCTGTACCCTCGAACACCCTGCTACAGAAAGGACAGAACATTTTACGCTCCGAATCACTTCAAAAGATTCTGCTGGTAGTCCACTTCGATGTAGTCTCCGTAGACGTAGAGGCGGAACATGCCGTCGTCGATGTTGAGGTTCCTGACCTTTCCGTTGGCATCTATAGACATCAGCTGCACGGGCCCGTCGGTTGAGATGAACTTGATGCCGCTGTGTATCCTGGCTGTTGTCTTGAGCTCTCCCTTGACGAACTTCCCATCGACCTCGAACTTGCCGTCGAACATGATGGTGTAGTGGTTCTCGGGTATCTCCTCGATCTCGTAGTCGCTGAGGTCGAGGTCCCAGGAAACGTACCTCTCCCAGAGGTATGTGTCCTTCTCGTCGCCGACGGGGGAGACGTAGCTTCCGTTGACCGCATCGATGACAACGACGCAGTTGGATCCTCCCCAGAGTCCTCCGGATTCCTTGATGTAGTCATCCTGGGAGATGTACATCTGGAACGAGTTGGCGTACTCGGAACTGGGGTTTTCGTCGAAATTGTATATTCCCGCGTTGTATCCACCGCACTCGGGGAGAATGATGGGGGAAAGGGTTTCGATGGTTATGTCGGAGTCGACGACGACCTCGTATCTGTCGTCGGTCGGTTCCAATGGATAGGCTATGCCGTTCTTCACCACTCCGATCTTATCGGATTCGGGGATGTACGCCTTGAAGCTTATGGTCGATCCCACACCGACGGAGATGGGCATGGTGAGGATCTCGTCGTTCTCATCGTAGAACACGAGTCCCATGCTGGAATCATCCACGTCCACAGTGTATGCATCCGCATCGGATCCGCTGTCGCTTCCGAAGGAGAACAGCATCAGTGATGATACGAACATGAGCATGACCACTGCTGTGATGTACCTGACGGTCCTGGCGGGTTTGCCGGTGTCCTTCATGCTGCGGTTGTGCAACGCCGTCTTGACAGAGGATGTGCGCTTCTTCTTGGCGGGTGCCGCGTCAGCCAGTTCCTCGAGTCTCACACCCTCGACAGGTGTCATGCTGAGTGCGGGGTAGATCTCCCTGAAGGAGATGTTCTCCTGCTCGAGTGTTCCATTGGAACTACGGACGAAGATCCCGTCACTCGCCATCTCGAGTCCCTGATGGGCCATTCCCTTCACGAAGGTGATGGCGGGCTTCATCTCCGATGACTGTGTGTTGTTGATACCTATGGTCAACGGGTACACGGAGACGATGTTGAGCGAGAGTCCTATGACCTGTGCTATGTCGGACATCATACCGAAGAACGCATCGAAATTCTTGGGTCCCTCGTTTCCTGCTGCCCTCATGTACCTTGCACCCAGTACGACCATCATGTAGTCGGTGTCGAACCCGAAGTTGTTCAGGACCGCAAGGGTGTATCTGAAGTAACCCTCCAGGAATGCACACTCCTTGGTCTTGACGGATTTCAGGATCTCGCCTATCGCGTTCTTGTTGTACTGGATCGGTCTGGATTTCTTCATGAGGATGGAACAGGAGAGTCCGTAGTACGCCGAACCGGATTCGGAGTAGAACACTGAGATTATCCCCTCCTCCACCATCCTGAGGAGGTTCGACGTGATCGTCGAACGGGGTGACTGTATCTTGTTGACGATGTCCGTGATGCAGAGGGGCCTCTCGTACACGGCATCCACGATGTCCAACTGGACATCGCTGGTCATGAGTCCCGCCACACCGTCGAGCTCGATCATCATGAAGCGATCGAAGTTGTTGTTCTGGTGGAGCGAGGTGTTGAGGTACGGTTCCGGTACCTTCTGTATGCGGTCGAACCCGACCTTCATCCTGGTTCCGGACTCGTTGCTGTAATCCTCGATGTCGAGGACGATGTAAGTCCTGTCCGTCGCATTCTCGACGGCTCTGATGATGAACTGCGTGAACATGTCCATCTTGGTCTTGATTTCGATATCCCCTTCGAAGACCAATGTCAGGGGATTGAGTCCGAAGACGCTGAACTTCGTACCAGTGGTACGGGCGAATATCTCACGGATCTTGATGATCGCATCCTCGATTCCGCATTTTCCTATGTCATCCTTGAAGTGGTCGGCATACTCGATGGCATACTTGGACCTAAGCTGGTCGAGTTCGAGACCAATCTCAGAAGTATAGTTGTCGAACATGCTGGCGACGGATGACAGGCCGCTGTAGTACCTGGACGGGTCCTTGAACGTGTTCTCGGACGTCTTTGCAGCATTTTCATCGGATTCGAATGAACCGGCAATCTTCATGGCGAGGTTGGAGTAGTAGACTGACTTCTTCTCCGGGTTGGGTTTGGATCTTATGATCACTCCAGCATCAACCATCTTGTCCAACACGAAGTGGAGAGACGAGGAGGGGATGCTGAATTCAGCGGATATGTCGCTCGGTCTCTTACTGCCAGTGGTGAGGCAGTTGTAGACTGCAATCTGCATGGGATCGGTCAATGCGACCACTCCCTTTTCCGTCAGAAGGACGGCGAAGTTACGCAGATATTCATCCTGTGAACTCATGGATAAGGAGATTGGTGGATCCTGATATTATAATTATTCGTCAATTGTCAGAACTTGTATGAGCTGGCATTCCGATTCCGTGTTAATGCCGACACAAGTAGTTCCGGGTTGTCGGATTTCATGGCAGATGACATGATGCATGCACCGGCGGCACCGGTTGAGAGAACCTTTTCGAAGTTAGATGGGGAGATCCCCCCGATGGCGTAGACGGGGATATCAACCGAGTCGCAGACATCCTCCAGGAATCCCAGGCCGCGGGGTTCGCCGACCTTGCATGCAGTCGGGAACACATGTCCCGCGATCAGGTAGTCCGCCCCCAGGCCCTCGGCCTCGACGGCCTCTGCAACGCAGTGGATGGAAGCACCCACGGTGTCGAAAGACCCGAGGTCCTCGGCCCTCATCAGGTCCATCTGGAGGTGGATCCTGCCTATCCCAAGTTCCCTGGCGACACGGGTGTTCCCGTTGACTGCCATGGGGGTGTTGAACCTAGAACATGTATCCAGGCACCTTACCGCAATGTCGGTCAACCGTGCATCGTCCAGATCCTTCTCGCGGAGTATCACCATCTCGGCTCCAGCGGATGCGAGTCTTCCGACCCTCTCTTCCAGGGGTTCGGTGCACAGTTTTCTGTTAGTCACCGCGATCATGGTCTCACGTAATCCGCCATTACAGGCTGCAACCCGTTCCTGCGGAGGGATCCGACTATCTCGTCGACACTGCGGGGATCGGATATCTCGAACTGTCCGTCCCCATGACCGGTACCGCTGTGTTCACCCACACCCACGCTGACCGATGCGGATATCCTGGTGGCGCTGATGTTCACTATCCCGTCCCTGAATCCCGCTCTCTCCCTGGTGGATATCGTCTGTGATGCGAACGGCATGAACAGCCTGTATGCCATGGACACCTGCAGCAGGTCGCTCTCGGATACGGATTCGGGTTCGACCCTGCCGTTGATGAACGGTCTGAGGCGAGGAAGTGAGAAGGACACCTCGGCATGGGGATATCTCCTCTGGATCAGATGGGCATGCATCCCGCATGCGAACGCATCGCGTCTGAAGTCCCCCAGGCCCAGAAGGGCACCGAAAGCTACGCCCCTCATGCCACCGCGGAGCGCACGTTCCTGTGCATCGAAACGGTATGAGAAGATCCTCTTCGGACCTCCCGGGTGGAGTTCCGCATACCTCTCGGGATCATACGTCTCCTGGAACACCGTGACGTAGTCCGCGCCCTTTGACTGCAGGTACCTGTACTCGTCGGTGTTCATCGGGTAGACCTCGATGCCCACGGCGGTGAAACGTTCGGATGCCGCCTCGACGCAGTCGCCGATGTAGGGGATGTCGGAATGCTCCCTTGATTCCCCCGTGAGGATCAGTATGTCACGCAGTCCCATGGATGCTATGGAGTCCATCTCCCTGCGCACATCCTCGGGGGACAGTGTGGCGCGGTTGATCTTGTTGTCGCAGTTGAATCCGCAGTAGATGCAGCGGTTCTCGCACTGGTTGGATGCGTATATCGGGGTGAAGAGCGTCACCGCGTTGCCGAAGTGCTTGCGGGTCTCCTCCCTGGCCAGGGTCGCGATCTCCTCCATCATCGGTTTGGCTGCAGGGGAAAGCAGAGCACCGAATCCCTCGGGGCCCACGGGTCCCGACATGGCCCTCCTGACATCCGTCTCCGTGTACGAGTCCGGTTCGTACTCCCTAGTAGCGGCCAGGACGCGGTCCATCACGTCCGAGTCGATGGACTCCATGCCCTCGTGGTAGTCCTCGGCATCGGTCCATCTGCGAACCATCTCACTGTTCCCCCAGGAATCCCGTGAGGGGGCTGGATGCGACGCCCCTGCCCTCGATGACCCTTCCCGGTCCGGAGAGGTAGGCCATGCGTCCCGCCTCGATGGCCAGTCTGAATGCGCGAGCCATCGATGCAACGTCACCTGCAGTCGCTATGGCGGTGTTTGCCATGACTGCGGCGCATCCCATCTCCATGGCCTCGCATGCCTGTGACGGTCTGCCTATGCCGGCATCGACGATGACGGGCAGGTCGATCTCCTCCACTATCATCCTGATGAAGTCGCGGGTTAGTATCCCCTTGTTGCTTCCTATGGGCGATCCCAGTGGCATGATGGCGGCAGCCCCCGCATCGGCCATGTCCCTCGCGGCAGTGAGGTCCGGCATCATGTAGGGCATCGGTATGAATCCCTCATCATGGAGCATCCCCACGGCCCTGATGGTCTCCCTGTTGTCCGGCAGGAGGTATTTGGAATCGCGGATTATCTCGATCTTGATGAAATCGCCGCAGCCCAGTTCCCTGGCCAGACGGGCGATCCTGACGGCCTCATCGGCTGTCCTGGCCCCGGAAGTGTTGGGGAGGAGCGTTATGCCCTCGGGCATATGGTCCAGTATGTTCCCCTCACCGTCGGCGTTGGCGCGACGTACCGCGAGGGTGGCCATCTGCACGCCACCGTTCTCGATGACCTGGCGGGTCATGTCGAGTGAGAATTTGCCTGATCCAAGTCTGAATCTTGATTGGAACTTGTGTCCACCTATGACGAGGTCGTCGGACATGTGCATCGGACCCATGGAGGGCGAACTGTGATTAATCGTTACTGTTCCGTCTCCCCGAGGATTACCCTGATCGCGGTGTGCGCAACGTGTCCCGCACACACCATCACCCTTGATGCCACCAATCCCGCGCCTGTGGATGCATCCGTCTCCCCGTCACCGCACACATACAGCCTCGACATCGGTCTGATGGTCCTGATGCCGTTGGGGCTGCCGAATCCGGCCATGCCCGAGCATGAGACGATCACGACATCCGGGTCAGATGACAGGAGCTCCTCCACGAGCATCGATTTGCATGCAGGGTCGTCGAAAGCCTCACACACGACATCGCAGCCGGAGAACAGGTCGTGGACGTTGTCCCTGGTTATCATCACGTCGTGGTGCACCACATCCGTTCCTGGGGACACGGAGGCCAATATGCGCGCCGTAGCCTCTGATTTCGGTTTGCCCACATCGTGGATGGA
The DNA here is from genome assembly GCA_017935945.1 of Candidatus Methanomethylophilaceae archaeon. Lineage (GTDB taxonomy): Archaea > Thermoplasmatota > Thermoplasmata > Methanomassiliicoccales > Methanomethylophilaceae > Methanoprimaticola. The sequence continues at coordinate 10,330 of JAGBGN010000105.1, forward strand.
GTAATTCTGGCGGTTGAGGTTGGTCTGGTCCACCCTGTCGAAATCCACGACCACCAGGTGCCCCACGCCGGACCTCGCGAGGGCGATGGCGACATGGGAGCCCATCCCTCCGAGACCTGCGATCCCGACACGGGCGTTGGATATCCTGTCGAACACGGGTTCGGTGTACCTTTCCGACAACAGCGGTGCGCTCAGCTGTCCCCTGAACGTTCCGTCACCATGCAGCAGGTGCACGGAATCCCCTTCCCTGAGGGCATCATCGGACGTCATGTGCCTCCCGTTGACTATGGCCACAGTACCATCTGGATGGTCCATGAGGAGGTCGCCCACGGTCTTAGCATCGCATTCGACCTGTATGCCGTCCAGGGTTATCCTCATCATCCGCCCCCGACGAAGCTGACGACCTCCAACCTGTCGCCTTCGTGGAGCAACGTGGTCGCATGCTGTGCACGGACACATATGTCGCCGTTCAGTTCCACGGCTATCCTGCCGTCCGTGAATCCGAGTGACTCCAGCAAGTCGGACACGGTGGAGCCCTCCGCCATCCGGGCGGCCTTGCCGTTCACAAAAACGTCCATCGGATCACTCCGTGGGGACATGGGGCCTGACCTTGAGGATCAGGTCCTTTAGCTCATGTGCCGCATCGCGGATGTCACCCTGTGCGACGACGGCGGACACCACGGCTGCGGAGTCCGCACCTGCACGGATGACGTCCTGTATGTTCCCGCGGTTGATGCCACCGATCGCGACCACGGGTACGTCGACGACCTGCTTGATCCTGAAGATCATGTCCAGTCCAACCCCCTGCATCGCGTCGGGTTTGGTGGACGTCCTGAATATCGATCCGACACCGACATAATCGGCACCCCCCTCCACGGCGGCGATGGCCTGTTCCTCGTTGTCCACGGAGATCCCGATGATGGCACTCTCGCCCATCAGTTCGCGTGCGACCTCGACAGGGACATCTGATTGACCCAGGTGCACTCCATCGGCACCGGACGCCATGGCGATATCGATGCGGTCGTTGACGAAGAAGAACTTGCAGAGCTCATCGGAGACGTCCCTTATGATCCTGGCCTGTTCCAGCATCTCGCGGCCGTCTGCATTCTTCATCCTAAGCTGGACCGCATCGGCTCCGCCCATGTATGCCAATCTAGCCACTTCCGAGTCCGGGACACCCTTGGACAGGGTCGAGTCCGTAACAACGTAGAGGTCGAACATGCACACCAGATACACATCGGGATAGAAGAAACCCACAGAAAGTTTATCCTCGATTTCAGGCTTCGATCCCCCATGACCATCCTCTACCGCTACGGAAGCACCTATTACATCAACATGACAAACCGCTGTCCATGCAGGTGCGTGTTCTGCGTAAGGAACAACACCGACCGTCTCGGGGATGCGGAGTGCCTTTGGTTGGATGAGGAACCGTCCGTGGAGGATGTGATGAGGGAACTGCGTTCCGTCGACCTGTCCGGATCCCGTGAGGTGGTTTTCTGCGGTTACGGGGAACCTACGGAGCGTTTCGACGATGTGAAGGAGGTCGCCCGCCGGATCAAGGCGGAGTACGGTAAACCGGTCCGTCTCGATACCAACGGTCTCGGGTCCCTGATCAATGGCAGGGACATAGTCCCCGAGATGGTGGGTCTGTTCGATTCCGTCTCGATCAGTCTGAATGCACCGAATCCAGATGAGTATCTAGAGGTCACCCGTAGCCGTTTCGGCATAGATTCGCATGATGAGGTCCTGCGCTTCATCCGTGAATGCCGCAGGTTGATAAGCGGTGTGACCGTGTCCGTGGTGGGTGGTTCGATAAGCGAGGAGTCCGAGGAGGAATGTCGCCGGTTGGCCCATGAAATGAATGTGGCTTTCCGTGTGAGATGACGGTCCCGAGGGCCTATTCCCAAGATGTAAAGCGCCCCTAAATAATAGGACAGGTCTTTTATATGCCCTCTATAATCAGTCGCACGGTAAAATGACTGGCGAAGAGAAAGTCAAAAAGAACAGGGACCCAATATTCACGGTCTGTCTGGTCATCTTCCTGCTCGCGGCCGTCGCGGTTGTGGGCGTATACATAAATGACCATTACATCGAGAAGGACGACACCAAAGTCGCATACGGAGACACCGTCACCGTCAACTACACAGGTTCATACTACGCCTATGTCGATGACAGGGAGCATGCCATGGTCTTCGACACCAGCTACAGAAGCGTTGCAGACAATGACAAGATCATCAAGTCCAACTCGTTCGCCAGCAGCAAGTTCGAACCCCTTGAGTTCAAGGTAGGCGGAACAACAGTCCTGGAAGCATTCGGTCTTTCCGCAGTGGGCCACCAGATCGGTGACAAGTACACCGTCATGATCCCCGCAGATGAGGCTTACGACGGAGCAGTCGGAGTGGTCGAGTCCGATATCAAGACCACCATGCCTTCCAAGATCACCATGAGCAAGACCGCATTCAGCGACCTCTACGATGTCAAACTCCCGTCCACTGGAGGCATCATGTTCGAGTCCGTTTACGGATGGAACGCATATGCGACCCCCATCGATGGAAACAACGTCCTCATCAGGTACGCTCCCGAGGCAGGTCAGACATACGACTACATCGGAAACGAGGACAGCAAGGTCGGAAAGGTCCAGTTCAAGGTCACCTCCGTCGATACTGAGAGCATCGCTTACGAGTACGTGTTCTCCGAAACTAAATCCACTGGAAACGGAACCGGTGTCATGATGATCGAGCTCGACTTCGGTCAGGGACCCATCTACGTCACCGATGTCGGTGCTTCCACCTTCACCTACAAGACCAGTGATGAGAAGGTCGGAATGGATCTCTACTTCGAGATCGAGATCGTTTCGATCAACTGATTAGTCAATTTACCCGCCGGGCACTTGCCCGGCATTTTTCTCTCAATTGATTCATGATTCGATGGGTTCCCATCGGATGACGGACTTCGATCCCGGGCTGTACTCATGACAGCAGTATATTTCCTACGAGTTCTACGACGAGTGCGGGGCAGGTAGAAGTCAAAAAAACGGAATCGAATCGGAGAGAATGCATTCACGATTCGTGAATCGGTTTGAAGAGGGGCGATGCCCCTCAGAGGATGTTCTCGAGTTTCGCCAACAGGTCGTTGGTGTCCTTCGCCAGGATCCTTATGTTACGGTCCTTGCGTGAACTCTTGTCGACGATGGCATCCGGGATGCCCCTGGCCTTGGCTATGGCCCTATCGGTGGCTTCTCCCACCTTGTCCTTGGTCATATCCACGACAACGACGTTCATACCCACTTCTTCCATGATGTCCATGACATCCTTCG
>JAGBGN010000106.1 GCA_017935945.1 Candidatus Methanomethylophilaceae archaeon
GGGATGTTTCACTGGTCGAGGACATAATCAACGATTTCGACCGCATAGACCGTTACGATTCGGAGATAGAGGTCATGGCCATCAGGATCCTGACTCTGTATCAGCCCACCGCCGTGGACATCAGGACGGTCGCGACCGTGATGAAGTGCATCACATACCTGGAACGCATGGCCAAGTACAGCAAGAACATAGCCAAGGCCACCGAGTACCTTGCAGACAAACCCTCCTTCGAACCCAAGAAGCTGATCGGGCCCATGGGGGACACAGCGGTCACGATGGTGAAACTGGTCACTCAGGGCTTCGAGAACAGATCCGTGGACGGATTCGACAGGATCGTCGACATGGACAACTACCTGGATGACACCATGCATGAGGACCTGGATGAGATAATCCGCTTCATAGGTGAGAATCCGGACAGTGCCGACGTATGCAGCTACTACATCTCCATCATCAAGTTCCTGGAGCGTGTGGGGGACCATGCATGCAAGATGGCTGAGAAGGTGACCTTCATGGTTACCGGCATGAGGACGACAATCAGTTGATCCCCACATGCCGACCCGTACCGGTACAAACATAACTTATCGCCCAGAGGCCGGGGCAGATGATCCTAACGAAGATCACAGACCCCGTTCCTCTGCAATCGGTCGACCTGACATCGACCCATGCTAGGTCCATTATCACACATCTCGAACAAATCGGGGTTTCTGTTCGATCATTGTTTTCAATAGGCCAACTGTCATAAACCCCGACCCACTACACCCCGATGAACAGCATGAGCTACTCGGATTCACTTTCAAAGACACTGGATTCCCTCGGAATCACCGAGGGGACCCGTCTGACCGTCGAGAGGGACGGAAGGACGTACACGGGCACCCTGATGCCCCATCACGAGTTCAGTGCACCTGATGTACTGATTCTCAAGATGAAGAGCGGATACAACGTCGGTGTGAGGATCACACCCGACACGAACATCCAGGTCCTCGACAAACCCGTCGAGGTAAGCAGGAAGGAGGAGGAAGTGGAGTTCCGCAAGGGCCTTCCCAAGCTCGTCCTCATAGGAACCGGTGGAACCATCGCATCCTACGTCGATTACAGGACCGGTGCAGTCCATCCCGCCCTTTCCACATCGGATATGATCAATGCGGTCCCCGAGATCAGGGAAATCGCCAACATCGATGCCACGGTCCTGTTCTCCATCTTCTCCGAGAACATGAATGTGGAGAACTGGCAGAAGCTGGCACAGGAGGTCGCCGACCAGTTGAACAACGGTGCGGATGGAGTCATCATCCCCCACGGTACCGATACGATGGGATATACCGCGGCCGCACTGTCCTTCATGCTGGGCGACGTCTCCAAACCCGTGGTCCTGGTGGGGGCACAGAGGTCCTCCGACCGTCCCTCCTCGGACGCTTCCAGCAATCTGATGGCATGTGCCAGGTTCTGTACAAAGGCTGACCGTGCCGGAGTCTACGTCGTCATGCACGACACATCCGGCGACGATTCCTTCGCCGTCCATGTCGGTTCCCGTGTCAGGAAGATGCACACTTCCAGGCGCGATGCATTCCACAGCATCAACGCGGCACCCATCGCCCATCTCGATGACAAGGGCAAGATGGAGGTCTTCTCGGATGGACCCAGGGTCACCGGTGACAAGGTCGTCGCGAAGGTGGACATGGAGAGGTCCTGCGTCCTCCTGCAGTACTATCCCGGAATGGATCCCCAGCTCTTCGAGGACGTCTTCATGAGGTGCAAGGGAATCGTGATCTCAGGCTCCGGTCTCGGACATGTGAACGAGAACATGATCCCACTCATCAAGAGGGCATGTGACAACGGTACCGTCGTGGTCATGACCTCCCAGTGTCTCAACGGAAGGACGAACCTCAACGTGTACAACACCGGAAGAGACATCCTCAGTGCGGGTGCGATCACCGTGCTCGACATGCTCCCGGAGACCGCTTACGTGAAGCTCATGTGGGTCCTCGCCAACACATCCTCGGTGGATGAGGCGAAGGAGATGATGAAGACGCCTCTTGCAGGCGAGATGTCCGACAGGAGGACCATAGATGTCTGAAGATTACGAGATGATGTGCGGTATCGAGATCCATCAGCAGCTCGACACCAAGAAATTGTTCTGTTCCTGTGACAGCCGTCTCTGCGATGACGGTCAGGGTGCCTACTACAGGAGGCTCAGGCCCACCACGTCCGAGACCGGGGAGATCGACCGTGCAGCCCTTGCGCAGTTCCAGAGGCACCTCGGATACAGGTACCAGTGCTGTGAAGGTACCAGTTGTCTGGTCGAGTTGGACGAGGAGCCCCCGCACGACGTCAATGCGGAGGCCATGCAGACCGCACTGACATTCTCCGAGATGCTGGATGCCAACATAATCGACGAGATCCACTTCATGAGGAAGATCGTCGTCGATGGATCCAACACATCCGGTTTCCAGAGGACCGCCCTCATAGCGACCGATGGTTTCGTGGATGTCGGTGACAGGAAGGTCTCCATCCTCTCGGTGTGTCTCGAGGAGGATGCTTGCCGCAAGGTCGAGTCGAAGGGGGACGAGATCCTCTACAGGACCGACCGTCTCGGTATACCTCTCATCGAGGTTGCCACCGGACCGGACATGCGTACCCCCGAGGAGGTCATGGAGGTTGCATTCAGGCTCGGTACACTCCTCAGGGCGACCAAGAAGGTCAAGAGAGGAATCGGAACCATCCGTCAGGACCTGAATATCTCCATCCCCGGTGGCGCCCGTATTGAGCTCAAGGGTGTCGGGGACCTGAAGATGATCCCCGATTATGTCAGGAACGAGGTCAACAGGCAGAAGATGCTCATCAGGATCAAGCAGATCCTCAACGACAGGGGTGTGACCCCTGTGGAGTTCGAACCCGTGGATGTGACCGAGGTGTTCGCCACATGCGAATCCAAGGTCATCAAGGGTGCATTGGATGAAAAGGGAAAGGTCATCGCTGTCCGTCTTCCTGGTTTCGCCGGTGTCATGAACGGTGACAACAAGACCCTCAGGTTGGGATCCGAGATGGCCGGACGTGCCCGTACCCGGGGCGTCAAGGGAATCTTCCACTCCGATGAGCTCCCCAACTACGGTATCGAGCAGTCCTATGTCGATTCGCTCAGGGAGTTCCTCGGAATGACCGGCGAGAACGATGCGTTCGCCATCTGTGCCGCCAAGGAGAAGAAGGCCAAGGACGCTTTGGAATCCGCAGTCATCAGAGCCAACGAGGCTCTGGTCGGTGTCCCCGAGGAGACGAGGGATCCCCTTCCCGATGGTACCACGAAGTACTCCAGGCCCCTGCCCGGTGCAGCCAGGATGTACCCTGAGACCGATGTCCCCCCGACCACCATCACCGACGAGAGGCTCCAGCAGATCAGGGACAACATGCCCGAGTTCCCCGAGCAGATCGAGAAGCGCCTCGTGGAGCAGTACGGTATCAACGCCCAGCAGGCCAGGCAGATCGTCAGGCAGAGCAACGACGAGTTGTTCGAGAAGATCGCACAGGACAAGGCCATGGCTCCCGTCGCAGCAACGATGTTCCTCAACGTGTTCAGCGAGATGGAGCACGACGGCATCGATCTCCAGGTCTTCACCGATGCCGACATCCTGGGGGTCTTCGATCTTCTCAGGCAGTCCCGTTTCGCCAAGGAGGCCCTGCCCGCACTCCTCAGGGAGATGTCCACCGGAACCTCCGCAGAGGATGCGATCAAGAAGCTCGGACTCGAGGCAGTCGACGCGGGAGAGGCTGCAGCGATCATCGAGAAGATCGTCAATGAGCGTGCCGATTTCGTCAAATCCAAGGGTATGGCAGCGATCGGCCCCCTCATGGGTCCTGTGATGGGTGCCCTCAGGGGTAAGCTGGATGGTAAGCAGGCCAACGACCTGCTCACCGAAGCGATCAAGAAACTCCTCGGATGAGGTCAAATCCCGGGGGTTACCCCCCGGGTAAACGATTTCAACCAATCAGTTCGGCAGAAACCTTGTGTTTCTCTATAAGAACTGTGGATATACCATATTTCTCGCGGACATCGTCCACAAGTTCATAGATGGTCTCCTCTTCGGCCCATATGAACACGAAGACGAGGGTGACATCGTCGGTGACGACGGATCCATCGACCACGGCACCGCCAGATGCCCTGAAGTTGGTGAATCCGAGACCGTAGGTCTGGGTAACCAGATCCTCTATCTCCTTCTCGATCTCATCTGCACGGTCTGGCGAGATGTCCTCCAGGCCGAAGTACGTGGTGTACTTCCAGGAGTCCTCCATATCATCGCCGGCATCCTGGGAGATGACTACGGCGCTGACGGATGCGATGATCGCCACGATCGACAGTGCGATTGCCAGTACGGACAGCGTCCTATCGTTCATGGGACAATCATCGGCTTGATGATGAAAATGCTTTGTCATCAGGCGGGCGTATCCGCACCGAACCTGATCTCGAGAACTGACAGTTTCTCGAAGAATAGCTTGAGCTCCCCTTTTTTCGATACCTCGAA
>JAGBGN010000008.1 GCA_017935945.1 Candidatus Methanomethylophilaceae archaeon
GGACCCGGACCGCCTCGGCGTGTTCCACGTGACCGATGACGGTGAGGTGACCCCCAGGGACTCCACCTACGATGCGGACAACGGCATGATGCACTTCAGCACCACGACCCACTCCGTGTTCTTCGTGGACGAGCATCCCGAAACGGTCCCACAGGTAGATGACGGTGATGGAGTGACATCCTCAACAATCATCGTGGCCATCGTGGTTGTCCTGATGGCCGCTGTCACGTTATACCTCGTATCGAGGGGCAGGGCCTGATCTCAGAAACCTCAACCTCTCCCCTTCGGGGGAGGGCCCATAACACCGGGTCTTCCCGGTCCTTTCTTTTTCATTCCCGATCGATCCGGTGATGCATCGGTGTCAAGCTTCCCGATGTCTGCTGCCGTTCAAGGTGATGTGCGACGATGATACGGACCTTGTACGAGATGCATGCACGGGGGTACGCTGCATTTGAAGTCACCACCCAAGCTTTATGAATGTCAGTCAGGCGGTCTACTACCATGGGCGTCTTGACAATCGGATGGTTTGTAATCCGTAAGCAGGATGGCAGGGGTGATCCGAGGATCTGAAACAATGGTAAAGCTCAACTAGTGATATATGATGCTAAACGCGGGGAGGGTGCTGACAGCACCTGCGTGGGGCGAAGCGTTCCGCAATCTCACGGTCTTGCAGGTGGCCGCGGAACGTTCAGTCCGGTCATGGATTGCATCCATTCAAATGGATTCCCTCCCCGTTCCTTATATGATTCAGATAACATGTCATTGCTGCATTCACTTCTCGAAGATAGCACCTGGGATGCGTTCCTTTCCAGGAGGCTTTTGGTATCACACATGTCGCCTTCTGAGGCCAGGTCTATGGAGGCATACATCAACGAGCGCAGATATCGGGACACGGTAAGCGGGTTGGTTTCAGGGGATGTCGCGCTTTCCATACCTGTGATGAAGCAGGTCGGAAAGATGGGTACCGATCGCAAGAGGACCGTTTTCACATTCGATGACGATGAGATGATGTTCCTCAAGGTGCTTACCGCCCAACTCCACTCTTATGATGACCTATTCACCGATGACCTCTATTCATTCCGCCGGGACAGGGGTGTGAAGGAGGCGATAAGGAGGTTGATCCGTACACCAGGACTTGATGGGCTGTGGTGTTACAAGGCTGATGTCTCGGATTACTTCAACTCCATAGATGTGGAGGTCCTGATGCCGGAACTCGAACGTGACATCGACGATCCGATGCTGACATCATTCATGGGGGGCATGCTCCGCGATCCACGTGTCATCAGGGGTGGAAAGGTGGTGACAGACGTTCGCAAGGGTGCGATGGCAGGCGTTCCGACATCATCGTTTATCGCCAACCATTACCTCTCGGGACTGGACCGTACGATGGGCCTCATCGATGGCGTTTATATGCGTTATTCCGATGATATAATTCTGTTGACGGATTCAGAGAGTTCCCTCATGGAGGGCAGGGAAATGATACTCCGCCACCTCGAGTCCAGAGGACTCAGAGTAAATCCTTCCAAGGAGAAGGTGTCCCTCCCAGGTGAACCGATTGAATTCCTCGGATTCATCTATCACAACGGGATCGTGGACATATCGCCCGGGACTGTTTCCAAGACCAAGGCCAAGATCCGCCGTTCGGCAAGGAGCATCCGCAGATGGATGCTCAGGAAGGGTGTCGAACCGGAGAAGGCCATGAGGGTTATGACACGCAAGTTCAACGGCAGGTTCTTCGGAAAGGAGGGCGACGGTCTGAGTTGGAGTCATTGGTTTCTTCCCGTTATCAACACGGATTCATCCCTTCATGAAGTGGATTCGTACATGCAGATGTGGCTCAGGTGGATCGTCACCGGTAGGCATAGCAACTCCAACAACGGATACGTCCCCTACACCGTGCTGAGGGACAACGGGTACCGGACCCTGGTAAATGCTTACCATGCCCGTGCGGACGGATCCAGCGTTCGTCCGACGAGGGGCGATGGTCCGTGCGAATGACCTGAATCGAACGTTTATGGGTATGGTCAGCATCCGACAAGCTTATAATTGGCATCTGGGGCGTATTCGATATCGTTGGTTCGGTCTGTATGGCCGGGCCGGGAGTTGATACACATGGGACTTCTGGATAAGATAGGTGCAAGGACGATCGGAAAAGCCACCAACAGGGTTGCGGATAGGATTTCATCAGGTATTGTGGATGGGATTTTCGGCAAGAAGGATGAGTCCGACGAGACCGGCACTAGGAATATAAACATCGGAGGTAGCATAAACATGGACCCCGGCGTTGCGGAGCAGATGTCAGCCATGTCCTCGATCGGCATGCAGAGCGCCATGGGCATGGCATACAATACCAAGAGGTGTCCTAATTGCAAGGCCGTGTGCGTCAACTCCCCCGTGTCGTGCCAATACTGCAGTACTGACCTGACGTCCGTCGCACCTATGACTCCCAAGGAGATGGAGGAGCTGGGTATGGCTTGAGCCTGTTCCGTCGTGACATCATCGTTATTGGATAGGGGAATCATGGGTGATCGTGGTGGTCATCGTTAGGTGATAGCCATCCTCCTGCCCGTTCCTCCCGTTTGAGAGGGGTGAGGTCATCTATGACTGTCTTGTCTCCAATCCATCGGTTTTAGCATCACGACGGACAGGTGTAAACATCTTTCCATCTACTCCAACTGGGACGTTGGACGTGATTAGTCATGGGTTGGATTGGAGGCGCTGTGTCCCACACTTACTGGTGTCCAGATGGTTCTGTCCCATTGAACTGGATGGGGAGGTGCGGGTATGTGGCATGGACGGTGGTCATGGCATGCCTCCGAAAGACCTGCGGTGATACAGGGGCCATCCAACAGGGTGCTCTCGAAGATGGGGATGTTCCACCTTATGGATTATCAGAGAGCGGTTGATGAATGGTGAACCAACCGCCGGATGCCTTCGCAGGGCTTGTCCGGCGGTGTGAGGGGGCAACCGACGGGTTAAACTATCGGATCCCACTCGTTCAGAAATCAGATTTTCTTGAGTTTTCCCTGGTTGAAGGCGTTTTCGAACCCCTTCCATTCATCAGGGGTCACGGTGACCTTGTCGCCTTTGACGTACTTCTTCCTGTCCACCCAGTTCGTGAACGGAGCGAGGACGCGGTATGTCTCACCCTTCTCCTGACGTTTTTCGCTAACGGGCTCTCCTTTCAGGTCGGTGTAGTTCCCGTTGTGAACGGTTACCTTCCCGTTCGCCACCTCTGCAACCTTGTTGCACACATTGTCCAGGAAGTACCTGTCATGGGTGATAGTCAGGACCACCCCGTCGTATTCCGCCAATGCTCCCTCCAGAACGTGTTTAGAGTCTATGTCCAGGTAGTTGGTGGGCTCATCGAGGACCAGCATGTTCGTGGCCTCGTGGAGGAGCAGGCAGAGTGCGACCTTGGCCCTCTGACCGCCGGACAGTGTGGACATCTTGTTGGTGACGATGTCCCCGGTCAGAAGGAACCTGGCCAACATGTTGCGGGCGTCAGCCTTCCTATCCTTCCCGATGACCATCAGCATCTGTTCCTCAGCAGTCAGGTCCAGATCGAGGGCCTCATGATGCTGGGAGTAGTATCCGACCTTCGCCCCGGGTGCGAGCCAGAGTTCACCGTTGGAGGGGGTCTTCCCCAGGAGGGCGTTCACAAGAGTGGTCTTCCCCGCACCATTGGCACCGAATATTCCGATCTTGTCACCTTTCTGGATGTCTAGGTTGATTCCGCTGAGGATGGTGCGTCCACCCATGTCGACCGATACGTTGTTGGCGATGAGTACGTTCTTTCCCGATTTGTGGGCGGCCTGGATCTTCATGGAGATCTCCTTCTTGTCCTCGGGCCTCTCCTTCTCCTCGATCTTGGATATCATCATCAGACGTGTCTTGTAGTCGCTCATGTAACGACGCTGGTCATGGAACATCTGGTTGGCGATGGCCTCCTGTTTCTTCTTCTGGTCGGTGTACCTCTCGTACTCCTTCATCGCCCTCTCGATCTCCATGTTCTTCTTCTCGACGAACGCGGAGTAGTTCCCCTTGTACTCCCTGGATTTACCGTTCTCGATCTCCATTATCCTCTGGGATATCCTGTCGAGGAAGTACCTGTCGTGGCTGATGACGACGACAGCGCATCCTGCTGAGAGGATGCTCCTCTCCATCCATTCCACGGTGCTGATGTCGAGATGGGAGGTGGGCTCATCCATGATGAGGAGGTCGCAGTCATCGGTCTGGACGGTCAACCTCGCCACCATGACCTTGGACCTCTCCCCTCCGGAGAGGGATGACATGGGACGATCCATCATACCCCGCGGGAATCCTACCTGGTCGAGGACCTTGTTCAGGTTGTCCTCGAGCTCCGCATCGAACTTGGCCATCTGTCCTTCCAGTTTGGCGTTCTCCTCGGCCAATGCATTCCAGTCGATGTCGCCTCCGGCGAC
>JAGBGN010000107.1 GCA_017935945.1 Candidatus Methanomethylophilaceae archaeon
AACCTTCTCGTTGTCATCGATGACGACAGCGGTAGAGGTGCGTTTTTGTATGTCCATTCCTATGTACTTCATGGCCTCTTGCCTCTTTTGTTTTTGCTTACTTCAAACGAAGCAAGAGGCCACTTTTAACGAAATCGTTTGTTTGAGAGGTTGTCCTTGACCCTCAACAGGAATCTCTGGAACTGTACGACCTCGTCATCGGTGAATCCGTTGAGAAGGCGATCGTTGACCTCGTTGGACAACCTCTTGCATTGGTTGAACAGGTCACGTCCCTCGGGCGTGAGGAACAACGAGTAGTACCTCCCACTGGAGCGGTTTTCAATCAGACCCAACTGGATGAGGTTGCGGACCATTATCGAGGTATACGACTTGTCGTACGGCATGATCTGATTCAATTCCTTCTGGGACACTCCCTCTCTAGAACCGATGTAGGTTATGAACACCATATGTTGGAATTTGAGATCCTCCCTCTGGATTCCCGACTCCATTGCAGATGCCAGATCCTTACGTATGACTGGCTGGAGGCTGGAAAGGGAATACAGTATGCTGGCATCGTAATCATCGTTCATATCGTGTACACTCCAAGGAATGACAGCAGTCCCGTGATGAGGATCAACACCAGACATACAGGACACAGGTACTTGATACAGAATACATACATCTTCTTGCTCTTGAATTCGCCTGTGATTTCCACTTCATCAATAATCGCCTTCGGTTTCAATATGTATCCCACGAAGAGACAGGTCAATATGGCGACTATTGGCATGAGTATCGAATTGGATATGAAGTCAAAGAAGTCGAGGAATTTCAATCCCAGGATCTCGATACCGGACAACGGACCGTAACCGAAACATGAAAGGGAACCGAGTACCAGGACTGCGATGAGGACTAGCGCTACAGCCTTCCTACGGGTGAGACCCCACCTGTCTATGATGATCGACGACAGTGCCTCGAACAAGGAGATCGCGGAAGTCAATGCAGCGAACAGCACGAGTATGAAGAACACTGCACCGATCACATTGCCCCCGAACATGTCTCCGAAGACTGAGGGAAGTGTCTCGAACATGAGTCCGGGTCCACTGACCATGTCACCATTGCTGAAAACATACACAACAGGAACTATGAGCAGACCCGACAGGATCGCAACGGACGTGTCCGTGATGCTGATCCTGCGAACGGATGACTCGATGGGGACGTCCTTCTTCATGTAGGATCCGTAGGCGATCATGATTCCCATGGCCAGAGACATGGAGTAGAACAGCTGTCCGATGGCACCGAGGAAGGTGGATGCGGACAGATGGGAGAAGTCGGGGTAAAGGTAATACTTGAGACCATCCCAGATTCCGGGGATCGTGAACGTGTACACACACAATCCGACCAGAAGTACGAGGAGGATGGGCATGAGGACCTTACTGATACGCTCCACACCCTTCTCGACACCGCGTGAGACTGCGAGCATAACGATGACGGCCACCAGGATGAACCATATGAACGGGCTATCCAGGACACCATCCAGGGAGAACTGGGTGAAATCACCGAAGAAATCCGATTGCGAGAGTTCGGAACCTGAACCGGTGAGGTAATCGAAGGCGTATTTCATCACCCAACCGGTGATGACACAATAGTACGGGACGATGATTAGCGGAATTATCGTCTGCAGTATCCCGATGAAACGGTATTTCTGACCGAACTCCTCGAATGCACCCAATGCACTCTTACCGGTCTTACGTCCGATGGCGATTTCGGTTATCATCAACGTGAATCCGAACGTCACCACCACTATCAGGTATACGAGAAGGAATATCCCGCCCCCGTATTCGGCAGCAAGATATGGGAAACGCCATAGGTTCCCCAAACCGACAGCGGACGCTGCCGCTGCCATAATGAAACCGATTTTTCCAGAGAATGAGCCTCTGGAGGCTATATTGACCATATGTGTCGAAACACGATGGCATAGTTATTGTTTACCCCTAGACCATGGTGTGATGGTTTCAAAATTCCCGACATTATCACAAAAACATGGATCAGACCCCGCGATAAGGTGGTGAATTTCCGTGCGACACATTATAGTACTATGTCAGGAATGGCTCCAGATAGGTGCGAATCATGAAGATTTACCACGATAACGATGCAGACCTGAAGGTCTTCGATGGAAAGAAGGTCGCCGTACTCGGTTACGGCTCCCAGGGAAGGGCACAGGCCCTCTGTTTCCACGACTCCGGCATCGATGTCACCATCGGTGCAAGAAAGGACGGAAAATCATGGAACAAGGCGAAGGAAGATGGACTCAAGGTCGTCGAGTTCGCAGATGCGGTAAAGGATGCCGACGTCGTCATGATGCTCCTCCCCGATGAGGTGCAGCCCGAGATCTACAAGGAGTTCGTCGAACCCAATCTCAAGAAGGGTGCCGCACTTGAATTCGCACACGGATTCGCAATCACATACAAGCTGATCACACCTCCCGAGGATGTCGATGTCATAATGATGGCCCCCAAATCCCCTGGAGACATGGAGAGGCTGCAGTTCCTCGAGGGATTCGGAGTCCCCGCACTCATATGCATATACCAGGATGTCACCGGAAACGCAAAGGACATCGCTCTCGGTCTCGCCAAGGGACTGGGCTCCACCCGCGCAGGTGTGTTCGAGACCACATTCGACAGGGAGACGTTCACCGACCTCTTCGGAGAGCAGGCAGTCCTCTGCGGTGGACAGACCGAGCTCATCAAGCGCGGATTCGAGACCCTTGTCGAGGCAGGCTACCCTCCGGAGATGGCATACTTCGAGGTCCTCCATGAGACCAAGCTGATCGTCGACCTCATCAACAAGGGCGGATTCGAGCTCATGTGGGATGTTGTTTCCAACACCGCTGAGTACGGCGGACTCACCAGGCGTGAGAGGGTCGTCACCGAAGCCTCCAAAGACGGTATGAGGTCCATCCTCGCAGAGATCGAGGATGGAACCTTCAAGACCCAGTGGAGGAACGAGTGGAACGAGGGTCTCGTCAACCTCAAGAAGATGGAGGAGGACGAGAAGCAGATCCAGCTCGAGGTCACCGGCAGGGAGATCCGCAGGCTCTTCGAGAGGAAGAACTGAGTCCATAACCAGGTGGTGTCATGAGCAAGGTGATTGTCAGGACAAGATGCGGTGAGTTCACCGGGGATCTCGATGGTTCGGACATCTCCAACGCCATCTGGCTCTCAAACTCCATTTCATTCGACATAAACATGCTTGGAGGGATGCTCTACGGAGAGCTCCCCCTGGACGCCATCCTCCCCAAGGAGGGTCGCACCACCCAGATGGAAGTAGGTGACATAGCATACTGGCCTGGACCCGGCGCATTCTGCATCTTCTTCGGACCCACACCGCTCAGCGGGGAAGATGGGAAGCCCGTGGCACCGTTCCCCGTCATAAAAATCGGCAAGATGATCGGGGACTGTTCAGGATTGGAAAACGCAGGCGACAGGCAAAGGATCACCATCATCCCATCCTTCTGAAATGGTTTTACACCCGGGGCCGATGGATCTGGCCCCGGGATCGGTTCAATTACCCACCAGTTCCATTCCGGAGAAACTCATAGTAGGTACGTTGATTACACCCATCTGCTTGGAATCGTTTCCGATCATCTCGATGTTGCGGACGGCATCCAGCATATTGCCCATGAGCAATGCGTTGTTCACGGTTCCAACGATCTCCCCCTTGCGGATTATGTATCCGCATCTGACGTTGAGTCCGAAACGACCGGTGAGCTCATCGGCCTCCGGCCATGCGAACTTCTCCACGAGGATACCGTTGTCTGTCTGCTCCACTATCTGGTCACGGCTGTATCTGCCATGACCGACGACGAGGTTCAGGGGCTTTATCGTGGGAGTGCGTTCATACGAACCCTGGGGTTCGACACTGGATCTGCGCATACCGTTTCCGGTACTGTCCCCGCAGAAGGTATCCCTCAGGAAAGAACGGAGCACACCGCCCTCCACTACGCACCTGCGCTCGGTGGGGGTGCCCTCGTCATCGAACACGCACGACAGGGGTGCGGAAAGGGTGGGATCCTCTATGAGGTTGAACTCCTTCGATGCCACCTCCGCATCCATCAGGTCCTTCCACATACTGCGACCATACTTCACATTCTCTCCATCTATGGCACTACCGACGGAGGATGTGATCATGTCCCCGAGCTCACTGGGCGGGAGAATCATCGTCATCCCCTCTGTGCCCTTGAACTCCCTGCATACCGCAGCTGCCTCTGCCTTGTCCGACAGCGCATGGGCGATTTCGACGGGATCCAGGTTGAGATGCGTCCCGTGGTATGTCTCCATACCTTCACCGGGATGGTCTATGACGGTCATGGATGTGAAATGACCATAGACGAGGGTGCTGCGGTGGACCGCATCCACGCCGTTGCCGTTCATCACATGCGACTCGGTCGAGGACAACCTGATCTGTGCACGGGGGATGTTGACACGGCACTCCCCTATCAACGTCTTGGCGATCTCACGGAGGTCGTCCGGTGTGATGGAATCCACCCTGTCGTCCCATACATCCGGCATGCCGATCCTGGCCTGGCCGGGTTGCGCATAGCCTTTGAACTCATCATCCACCGGGGAGAACCCCAGCACCGTGTCCGCCATGCGGAGACAGTTGTCCACGGAACCTTCACCGTTCAGGGAAACGGATGCCTTCCCCAGCTTCCCATCCTTGGACATACGGAACATCATCCCCGTATCGACCTTCGTCTCGATGTTGCTGATGCGGGAATTGTCGATGTATATCGTATGGACCGTCGTTTTCGAAGCATATGCCTCGGACTGATCGTAACTGGATGCCCTCTGCATGGCCCTATCTACAGCGTTATGGATCATTGTCCACCTCCGACGATCATCTTGGCACGCATGTACGGACCTCCCGACGATACGCGGACCCAGTCCTCGATACCCTTGCCGCACATACCGCCATCCAACACGACCTCCTTGGTCAATGCATCAGCTGAACACAGGATGTCCACGGACTTACCTGTCAATGTGAACGACTGGAGGGTCTTGACGACCTCGCCGTTCTTGATAAGGAATCCCCTCAGGCACTTGGCTTCGAAGCATCCTCCCACGGGATCCTCCATGCCGTTGACCATCTTGTCACAGAGTATGCCGTCCTTGGTATCGGCGATCAACTCATCGCGATCCCACTCGCCCGGTCCGAAGTAGGTGTTGGTCATCCTGACCCACACCCTCTTTCCGAAATTCTCGGCCCTCCCGTTTCCAGTGGGCTTGAAACCCAGTTGGGATGCGGTCTCGAGACTGTGCATGTAACCCGTGTACACCCCCTCGTCTATTATCTTCGTGCATGACGATGGTGTACCCTCGTCATCGAAGGGCACGGACCCATGTGCCCCAGGAACGGTACCGTTGTCATACATCGTTATGACCTCGGAAGCCACCTTGCGACCGATGGCACCGGTGAGGAAGGAACGAGCCTTGGTAATCTCATCACCCTCTGAAGCATGGCCCATCGCCTCATGTGCGAGCAGTCCGGAAACCATCGGGTCCGAGATCACGGTCAGATGTCCGGATGGGGGCCTTTCCGCTGACAGCGTGTTGATTGCTTCGACGGCGGTCGACCTGCCAGTAGCCTCGATATCAAGATCCTTGACGACCTCGAAGCCCAGTGTGCTGTCTGGACCATCATAGTACCTCTCGATACGTCCCCCGTCTGCGGCAACCGACATAGCCCTGCACAACGTACGGACCTCCTCCCACCTGATGTCCGAACCTACGGAATTGACCAATGCATTGTCCTTGATCTCCTCGGAGTAGGAGCCCATGCTGTTGATGATGCGGTCATCTATCGATTGTGATTTGTCGATGTCCAATACGGCTGCCACCTTCTCCGATGGATCCACCGAATCCGGGTGTATGCGTACATCAGCACGCACATCGGCACGCACTGTGACGGGCTCCAATGTGAATCCGGACCTGCCATCCCCCGATGCGTTCCTGACAGCCATGTCGGCCGCGGCCATTATCGAGTCCTTGTCGAAGGACGTGACCGTACCGTACCCCCATCTTCCACCGGACCATGCCCTGAGGCACACACCGCCCGTACCTTTCTCGACGAGCTGTCTGAGGTTTCCGTTGACCGAACTCGCACCCATAACACGGACGGATTGGGACCTGGCATCCGCGAACTCCGCGCCTGCATCCGACATCCTTTCGACAGCGGTTTTGAGGATGTCACGGACATTGTCCATGTCGGAAAAGCTTCCAGTCATCATATCACCGTGAATGAATGATCAAACGAGGTCAGGATCTCGCATCCGTCATCGGTTATCAGACAGGTGTCCTCTATCCTGATTCCTCCCACCCCGGGTATGTATATACCGGGTTCCGCGGACACCACGTTGCCTGTGTGGAGCGTCTGCGTTGACTTGGGGGACACGGATATGTCCTGATGGACCTCCATCCCGATACCGTGACCGAATGAATGTATGAATCTGCCCTTGAACTCGGTCTTGTCTATGACCTCTCTGGCCGCCAGATCAGCGGCATTGGCGGGTGCACCGTCATGGTATTCCGCTATTCCGGCCAACTGCGCCTCCCTGACGACCTCGTATGCCCTCTCGAGGACCTCCGGCGGTTTGCCCAGGAACACCGTACGGGTCATGTCGGAACAGTAGCGGTCATATTTGGTACCGAAATCGAACAGCGCGGTGTCACCCTTCTTGAGACGGTAATCGCAGGGCATGTGGTGTGGCTGTGAAGAGTAGGCTCCGAATGCGGCGATGGTGTCGAAGGCATTACCGGTTCCACCCAGCTCACGCATCCTGTTGTCCATGCGAGCGGCAACCTCTTTCTCCGAGACCCCTTCTGACAGCATGTCCGGGATCTCACCGGCCACCTGCGATGAGATGCGACAGGCGTTCCGGGTCGCCTCGATCTCCTTGGCATCCTTCACCGATACGGTCTTGGCTATTGCGGCACCGGCATCCACGGGTTCTATACCATCGACCGTGCGCATGATGTACTGCACCGCCCCGTATGTTGCGGAGTGCATGTTGAACCCGACCTTGTTGCAACCTCTGAGGGCGTCCTTCAGGAAACCCTCGCGGTCCTCGCGTGTATGGTACACATGCACGTCTCCGAGACCACTGTTCGCAGTCTCCTCTTCCAGGACGCTGACGATCACATCCATGGAACCGTCACTACGTACGATGGCCATGGAACCTTCGAACGAACCGGATGATTGTTCTGTGAGATACCAGAAAGTAGAATCGAGAAACGGATCCCCGTCGTTTATGACGACGATGGCATCCATCCCTTCAGCGTTTGATGCGAGCCTTTCAGCCCTTGTTCCCAACATGCGGGTAAATACGATGAATCGATGAAAAAAGGTTCGTAGGAGGCCCTCCCATACCTGGGCCCCCTTCTGACATCATATGCCGATCCACTCGTTCCTCACGATCCTCTTGAGCGCCGATATCGCGGACATAGATGCAAGGTATGAGGTCTTGGGATTATCGGGTGACGGGACATTGTATGTGTGACAGGTCATCTCACCGAACTCGCCCTTTATCCTCAACTCGTGGGAGTTGCTCTTGCTGTTCGGATCCACGACTATTGAGACCTTGGTCCTGTCGAAACCTACTCCCAGAAGACTGACCGTTGCAGCCACGTTGATGTTCTTGGGGAACTGCTTGACGGCATCCCTGGCTGTCCCCGAGAAGATGACGGTGGGCTCTGCAATCGCATTGACGTCCACTCCGTGCTCTATGAGTGTCTGCACTCCGGAAAGGCTCTTGGGACCTTTGGTGGTGATCAGTTCCACTTCCTTCAGATCCCCGATGGCGGAGGACCTGAGCCCATCGGTTCCACAAACGGCACCCGAGGGGATGTAGATGCGAGCCTCGCATTCCTTCGCCTTGGTCTGGACCATCTCCCTGAAACCATCATCCACCAATGCGCCCACGGACATGATCATTATGTCCACACCCCTGGACACAACTGTGGGCAGAATCTGACGTGCGGCGTCCTGAGATGCGGCCTCTATCACCAGGTCGCAGTGGTACAGTTCCTCCTCGACATCTTCGACGACGATGGCCTTCTTGAGTTTCGCTGCAAGGTTCTCAGCAAGACTCAGCTCCATGTCCGTGAGGTATATCCTCTTGACGTCCGCCATCTCATCGGCGGCCATGGCCAGTTTGGATCCGATGGATCCACAACCTACGATCGTAATGCGCATGAATCACGTTACATAGGGGGATTATCTTAAACATTTTGGTAATAATCCCTCGATAAACTCTGTTTTTAGCTATCCATGATACGTTATTCGTATAATTTCTACGAATATCGAGGTTCACCGGATCCCATCCCACTCGTCCATGAACTCTGCCAAAAATCCCTGCATGTATTCATGACGATGCTCTGCCATGATTCTGGCGGTCTTGGTGGACATCATGTCCTTGAGCAGCAGTAGCTTCTCGTGGAAATGATTGATCGATGTGCCCCTGTTGGAGAAGTACTCCGCTTCGGACATACCATCCCTGTGGAATTCGCCAGGCACATGGATGGATCTGCCCCTGCTTCCACCATATGCGAACGCACGGGCGATGCCTATGGCCCCTATAGCATCCATACGGTCAGCATCCTGTACGATCCTGCCTTCCAATGAATCGGGTACGACACTATCGGAACCCTTGAACGATATCTGGGCGATTATGCCGCATATCCGATCCTGGATGGGCTCTGGTATGTTCTCAGAGGTCATGAAACGACGTGCGTTAGCATACCCATCACCTTCGAACAGCTTCCTGTCATCAACATCATGTAGCAACGCCGACAACCTGACGACATCCATGTCACCACCTTCCTGTTCACATATCCTCCTTGCCAGATCATGCACCCTGATCGAATGGTAGATGTCATGACCACTCGAGTCTCCTGCAAACAGGTCATCTGCGAAATCCACCGCCCTCTGGAAAACTGACTCATCGAACATCCAAACCACGCCGTGTCCCGTTTAGTATCATATATGCCCTGATAAAAGGGCCCTTGTTAATACCTCAATTCATATAGTATTACTATGATATCAAATGCATGAAAATCTCGACGAGGGGGAGGTATGCATTGCGCATGATGCTGGATGTTGCCATCCACGGCGACGACGGTCCCGTGAGCTTCAAAGATGTTTCCGGGAGGGAGGGGATATCCGTGAAGTACATGGAGCAGATCGGCTCCACCCTCACACGTGCTGGCCTCCTCAAGAGCGTGCGTGGAGCGCAGGGCGGATACAACCTCGTCGGAAAACCATCCGATCATACCGTGGGATCGATCCTGCGTGTGACCGAGGGGCAGTTCTACCTCACACCCTGTGTCGAACAGGGGGGATCGTGCGAGCACAATCCCGACTGTCTCACATACCCGCTATGGGAAAAACTCAACAATGCGATATTGGAGATAGTAGACAACACGACGCTCCAGGACCTCATAGACACCGCGAAGGAGAGACGGATCATCGACATCGATGACTCGGATTGAGTTGACTTATACCGCTTCGGAGATGCAGGGGCATGGACAGGTACATTCTCGTCGATCACACCGCAGACATGATGGTGAAGGCATACGGCAACACCCTCGAGGAATGCTTCGCCAACGCTGCATTCGCCCTCTTCGACCAGACCGTGGATCTCTCCGGGATAGGTACGGACGAGGAGATCGACATCAGGGTCACGGGGATGGATGATGAGGACAGGCTGTACTCGTTCCTGGCAGAGATGCTGTTCATAGAGGACTGCGACAACCTCATCCTGAAGGAGTTCGAAGTATCGTTCGAGGATGAGGACGTGGTGTGCCACGCACGTGGCGAGACGCTTGACCGTAATCGCCACAGGATTAGGTCCGAGGTCAAGGCCGTGACCTACCATATGATGGATATCGATTACGATGAACCTTCGGTCACTGTAATATTCGATGTTTGAACATCACAGGTCACGGTAATCCACGCCTGATGACGTTCTGCATACCCATCTAAGGTTTATCTAAGGGAATGTCAATCACCAGTTGATGCTCAGACTAGGTTGGTTCTCCACAGGAAGGGGCCCCGGATCCCGCAATCTTTTGAAAACGGTCATGGACCAGAAGGAACAAGGAAAGCTCGACGTAGAGATCGCTTTCGTGTTCTGCAACTGGGACAACGATGAGGAAGACAACCCCAAGAGGGAGCAGAGACAGTTGTTCTTCGACATGGTCAACGGTTACGGAATCCCTTTGGTCACAGCATCATGGAAGAAGTTCAGACCGGACCTCTGGGCCGAGGACCAGGTCGCATGGAGGAACGAGTACGGAAAGGTCCTGAGGGAACTCACATCCCGCTATGAGTTCGACCTGGGCATACTGGCCGGATACATGCTGTGGATGGATGATGAGACTTGTAGGCAGTACGACATGCTGAACCTGCATCCGGCACTCCCCGATGGTCCGAAAGGGACCTGGCAGGAGGTCATCTGGCAACTCATATCCGAGAATGCCGACAGACAGGGGATAATGATGCACATCTGTACCGAGGAATGGGACAGGGGTGCCGCCCTGACCTACTGCGGTTTCGACATCCGCGGAGAAGAATACGATGGCCTCTGGGCTGATCTCGACTCCAAACTGGCTAACAGGTCCCTTGATGAGATCAAAGCCGAGGAGGGCCAGGATGAACCCCTGTTCAAGAAGATCAGGGAGGATGGTGCCAGGAGGGAACTTCCACTCATCGTTGCAACAATCAGGGAGTTTTCAGAGGGTCGCGTGAAGATCGTCGACAAGAAACTCTATGCTGGGGACAAGGCACTTGATGGACCGTACGACCTATCCAAACAGGTCGATGGATCCCTGGAGTGAGACCGATGCCGGCCGAATTCGACCCTGCGGCAGAACTGGGACTATTTCCCGACAAGCTGTTCGTTTGCAATTGCAGGGGATTCCTCACCAAGAACAACAACATCCGCGACCTGTGCAGCCGTTTCATCAGCAATGGCGACCATGTGTATGATGTCATAGACAGGTACGATGACCTGACGGCATATGTCCTTGGACGTGAGGAGGCCACGGCCGGTAGCACCCTGAAATGGGTCGTCCCGTTCCTCAAAGCATACGGGGCCACCGACCACAGCATGCACCAGTACAGCAGGGAATGCCTGGAGATGATGCCCAGCGCTGGAAAGGCCATGAGATACGTGTCCGAACTAATGCCCACATTCATCACGACCTCGACCTACGAGCATGGTATACTCCCCATCATGGAGGAATTGGATGCTCCGCTGTGCGAGGTTTTCTGTTCCAAACTGGAACTGGATCCGGCCAACTTCGGACGTGCGGACTCCAGGAAGATCAGGGAGATGGCCCAGGAACTGGCATCCATGAAGATTCCGAAGGTCAAGTACAAACTCAATGTACCCATGGAGGTTCATGAGAATGATGTGCGCATAATCAAGCACATCGACCTCCTCCTGCAGAGCAGACTTGCCGAACTTCCCGCGATGAACCTCATGGAGT
Source organism: Candidatus Methanomethylophilaceae archaeon (assembly GCA_017935945.1). Taxonomy (GTDB): domain Archaea; phylum Thermoplasmatota; class Thermoplasmata; order Methanomassiliicoccales; family Methanomethylophilaceae; genus Methanoprimaticola. The sequence continues at coordinate 11,526 of JAGBGN010000107.1, forward strand.
CCACATCCCCGGTAACATCCCACAAGAAGGCCTACCAGCTCCTGGACATCAGAAGGCAGACCGGCATAGATCTAGACGGCGTCTTCTACATCGGTGGCGATGCCACGGACTACCAGTCCATGGACCTCGTCCAGGACAGTGGAGGACTGTCCGTCGCATTCAACGGTGCGGAATTCGCAGTAAGGGGATCCACCATCGCAGTCATGTCCAAGGACTCGACTGTGGGCGCAGTCCTCGCGGGAGAATTCTACAACAGGGGCATCCAGGCGGTACTGGACCTGGCAAACAACTGGGAGCGCAAATACCTGAAGGAAGCGGACGTGTTCGACAGATACCTTCTGGATGAGATGCTTGCACTCCACCCCAGGAAATTGCCCGATGTCCGTCTCGTGGACAGGCACAACATAGATTCCCTTGCTGAAGAGAGCGACAAGTACAGGCGCAAACTGCTCGGACTGTGAGACAAGAGACGAATCCGAAGCGAAAGGTAGAAGATAGTGCTCCAGTCGGGATTCGAACCCGAGTGTCAGCCTCGAAAGGGCTGAATGATTGGCCGCTACACTACTGGAGCCTTAGCCACCCATTACGGTATAGTTTAAAATTCTTTGGTTGCCTCGACATGCAGATACGAGTCTGGGAGGGCCACGTACCCGCACGAGGACATGTGAAGTCCCGCATTTTCAATTACTTTTATATAAGGTAACGGCTCATGGCCCCCTATTGCAGAGAGGATATCATGAGCGACAATCAACCGCTTGAGAGCCCGGATGAGGACGTAACACGTGTACGTCTTCCGAATATAAAGGAAGGAGAGATGTTCGGGATAGCGGACCAGCTGCTCGGAGCATCCAAGATCAAAGTGATGTGTGAGGATGGAGTTTCCCGTGTCGGTCGCATCCCTGGAAAGATCAAGAAGAGGATGTGGATAAGAGAGGGAGATCTCCTCATCATATCCGTATGGGATTTCCAGCCCGATAAATGCGACGTCAGGTTCAGGTACACCAAGACTCAGGCAGTCAACCTCAGCAAGAGGAACAAGGTCCCCAAGAACCTGGACATCTTCTGATACGGGTGAACCACATGGCCTCATACGAGGAGGCGTACGCGTACCTTGAGAGGCATGTGGACGCCCTCAAAACCAACCGTACTGGCGATGAACGCCAGACTGATGGAGAGGTCTTCGACAAGAGGACCCTCCTCACAATTTATGATTTCATGACGAGCGGCTACGTCGATGCCGTTCATTACCCAATATCCACCGGAAAAGAGGGTAACGTGTTCTTCGCCACCGATGAGGAGGGGGAGATGATGGCCCTCAAGATATTCAGGACCTCGACATCCACCTTCAAGAGAGTGGCCAAATACGTGGAGGGCGACCCCAGATTCAGAGGGGTCACCGGAAACAGGTGGAAGATGATCTATGCATGGGTCAACAAGGAGTTCAGGAACCTGGTCAGATACAGCGAAGCCGGAATACCTGTCCCAGAACCGATCACGTTCGACAAGAACTGCCTCCTGATGGAGTTCATCGGCGACGAGAACGGCCCGTGCCCCCAGCTCAGGGAGGTCGTCCTGGACGACCCTACCGAGACGTACGATGAGGTCGTGTCATTCATAATAGATGGATGGCAGGAGGCACATCTCGTGCACGGGGACCTCAGTGAATACAACATCCTGATGCAGGATGGTCAGCCCATCATGATCGACGTGGGCCAGGCCATGACATCCGACCATTTCAATGCCAGGGAGCTCCTGGAGAGGGACATCAGGAACATCAACAGGTTCTTCAAGAACCGCGGTGCGGACATCATAGAGGACGCAACAATTTTGGAAGAGACACTGAACGGAAAGGACGAGGAAGACGGAGAGGAAGAGGAATGAGATCCATCAGAATACCTGCAGACAGAGTCGGTACACTCATCGGCAAGAACGGGGAGACCAAGAAGACACTCCAGAGCATATCTGGCATCAAGCTGGAGATCGACACGGAGGAAGGAGAGGTCATCATCCATGATGATGTGGAACTTGAGGACCCCACGATGGCATTGAAGATCCTGGACGTCGTGAAGGCGGTCGGAAGGGGATTCAACCCCGACAAGGCCATGAGGCTCTTCGATGACGACGAGTACCTCGAGGTCGTCGACCTGAAGGAGTTCGTCGGCGACCGCAGCAGCCAGGTCACCCGCATGAGGGGACGCCTGATCGGGAAGAACGGCAAAACCCGCAGGATAATCGAGGACCTTACTGGATGCGACATGGTGATCTACGGGAACACCGTCGCACTCATGGGCAACTCCATAAGCCTCCCCGTGGCAAAGCACGCCGTGGAGCTCATCCTCAATGGAAGCGAGCACGCCACCGTGTACCACTATCTCGAAAGCCAGCGCCCCAGACTCAGGATTGCCGAGATGGGATTCGATCTCTGAGGTGTCGACATGGATGAATGGATACAAGACCACATGGACGTGGCCAGGGAACTCGCCGAGTCCGGACTCTGCGACCACTGTCTCGGACGCATGTTCGGGAAGCTCGGAAAGGGGATGACGAACGACGAGCGCGGACGCCTCATCAGGGAAGCCCTCGAAGACGAGGGGATCATAGCGCCTGCAGACGACTTCTGCCCCCTCTGTGAAAACGTCTTCGAACTCCTCCACAGGTTCGCAGAAGCGGCCGCAGACAAGATCAACGACGTCGAATCCTCAAACTTCCTCATCGGTACCAGGATAGAGCCCGAGATTGCCCAGAGGGAGAAGGAACTGAAGGAGCAGTACAATCTGGAGTTCGCTGAGAACCTCAAGGCCGAACTCAACCGCGAGATCGGTAAAATCGCACTGCCCATGATACACCGCCCTGTGGAGTTCAAGAACCCCCAGGTCGTCGCATGCGTCGACACCCGTTTCGCGGACGTAACCCTGGATATAGCGCCGGTGTTCATCGCCGGACGTTACACCAAGTACAGCAGGGAGATCCCACAGACCATCTGGCCATGCAGGGTGTGCCATGGGAAGGGATGCGACCACTGCAAGGGGGAGGGTAAGATGTACCCCACATCCGTCCAGGAGATCATCGGCGACATTGCACTGGAGATGAGCGGAGGACAGGAGCACTTCTTCCACGGCATGGGTCGCGAGGACATCGACGCCTGCATGCTCGGCGACGGCAGGCCGTTCGTACTCGAGATAAGCAACCCCAGGATCAGGGAGATCGATCTCGATGAGCTGGAGAAGAGGGCGAACGACAACGACATGGCCGGATACAACAGTCTCCACTTCGTACAGCGCGAAGCTGTCGAAAGATACAAATCGGCTGCAGCTGACAAAGTCTATCGCGTACATGTGCGCGCTGACAGTAAGGTTAATAAAGAAGCAGTAGTTAACGCAGCCCTATCGTTCAAGGACGCTAATATAGACCAGAGGACACCACGCAGGGTTGAGCACCGCCGTGCAGACCTTGTGAGGAAGAGAAAGGTCCACTGGATCAGGGCGGATGCGATAACGGATGACTCGTTCGATCTCGAACTGGAGACCGATTCGGGAACATACGTGAAGGAATTCGTGTCCGGTGACGATGGCAGGAGCACACCCAGCTTCTCCGAGAGATTGGGAGTGCAATGCAAAGTCGAGACCCTGGACGTATTAGCGATCAACTATCATGAACCAATGAAGGGATAAGCAATGCAGGCATCCAGAGGAACAAGGACTAAGACCCGCAACCTGCTCAAGAAGAGGGCAAGGGCACGCGGTCTTTCACCCATCACAAAAGGACTTCAGACATTCGAGGCTGGCGAGAAGGTCAACATCATCATCGACCCCAGCGTACACAAGGGCATGCCCTTCTCCAGGTTCCACGGACTCACCGGAGTCGTCGTCGGCGCCAGGGGATGTGCCTACGAAGTCAGTGTCAAGGACGGAAACAAGACCAAGATGGTCGTTGCACGCCCTGAGCACCTCGTCAGGACCAAGATCACAAACTGAACGGGTGAATGACAATGTCTGAGCAGTACGTTACATTGGCTGAGGTGAGGGATCTCCTCGCCGAGGAAGAGAAGAAGAGGTCGGAGATTGGAATAGACCTTCTCGACTCACAGAAATATGCCATGAGCCACGCTCAGACAGTCACATCCCTGACACTCGAGTCGACCAAAGAGCTTATCGCCGAGGTCAGTCAGCTCGAGGAAGTCTCAGATGCCGTTGCCGTGAAGATCGCGGACCTCCTCCCCCAGTACCCGGAGGATGTCCGTGCCATCTTCTCCAAGGAGAGGATTGCTCTCGACAACGACATGATCAAACAGATTACTGATATAGTAGCCAAGTACATCTGACCTCAGAGGGTTAGCATGGAAGAATATGCCTATATCATAGATTATCTGCCCCAGGGCACATCCACAGGCTCATTCAACAAGAAGGAGCCCATATGTTATGCCCTTGGTGACGAGGAGTTCAAACTCTTCGAACTCGTCCCCAAAGCCGGTGCCATCGTCAACATCGGCGAGAGGACCTTCATCGGCAAGGATACCGCGACAATCAAGCGCGACGTCATAGACCACGTCAAGAGGCGCATCGGCTACGCCGACCTCACGAACAATGCCATTGCCGAGATCGAGTACGCTGTCACGGACATAGTGCTCTCCAAACAGGAGAAGTTCGTCAAGTTCTTCAACGAAGCGGAAGCCATCACCATGCGCAAGCACCTCCTGGAGGAGCTTCCCGGACTTGGAAAGAAGTCCATGAATGTCATACTCGAGGAGAGGAAGAAGGGCGGATTCAAGGATTTCAACGACCTGTCCGATAGAACCGGTCTGAAGGCCCCCGAGAAGTTCATCGTTGCACGCATCTGTCAGGAGATAGAGAACCCTGACATGAAACGCTACATCTTCGTATCGAGATGAACGAAACTGGAAGGCTAATCGCCGATACAGGCATAATCCCCAAGAAAAGCAAGGGGCAAAATTTTCTCATAGATGACCGTGTAGCCGACAGGCACATCGGATATGCCAACATCGAGAAGACAGACAGGGTTCTGGAAGTCGGACCAGGCTTGGGCATACTCACGAAACGTCTGATCGCATGCTCCGATGACGTCACCTGCATAGAGATCGATGACATCCTTGCAGAATACATCAGTGGAACCTATGGGGATTCCCTGAAACTCATACATCAGGACGCTGTCAAAGCCAAATTCCCTGAATTCGACGTCTTCGTCAGCAACCTCCCATACAGTGTCTCCACACCCATCATATTCAAACTTCTGAACCACAGCTTCAGGACCGCGGTGGTCATGGTCCAGAAGGAATTCGCGGACCGCATGGTGGCTGACGTCGGAAGCCCAGAATACTCCCGCCTCACAGTCAACCTGTTCTACCGTGCAGACTGCGAGATCATGGAGACCGTCCCCGCATCCAGGTTCAACCCACGTCCGAAGGTGGATTCAGCACTCGTCAAGATCACCCCCCGCAAAGCGCCCTTCGACGTCATGGACGAGAAGACGTTCTTCAAGGTCACCGAAGTCACATTCAACCACCGCAGGAAGAAGATCGGTACATCCCTGAAATCCGCACATATGATACAAGCCGGCGACGACATCCCATTCTTGGATGAGAGGATCGAGAACCTCCGTCCGGTCGAGATCGGCCAGATTGCGGATGCGGTGTTCCAAGCCAACAGTTCCCGTGAAGCATAAGCAACACCTTAATCCTTGAACATGGATACCTGGATGATCACATGCAGATAGGAATAGTAGGGAAACCGAACGTTGGCAAATCGACTTTCTTCGGAGCCGCGACAATGACACCTGTGGAGATAGCCAACTATCCCTTCACAACCATAGAACCGAATAAAGGGGTGGCGTATGTCCGCACCCCCTGCCCCTGCAAACAGATGGGCGTCACATGCACACCCCACAACTCCCTGTGCATCGATGGAACCAGGATGGTCCCCGTGGAACTCCTGGACGTTGCAGGACTCGTTCCTGACGCATGGCAGGGAAAAGGTCTCGGAAACAAGTTCCTCGATGACCTCAGACAAGCTGATGCGCTCATAAACGTTGTCGATGTCAGTGGATCGACAGACATAGAGGGTGTACCCGGAGAACCCGGATCCCATGATCCCGCAGAGGACATACTCTTCTTGAGGACCGAGATCGACTGTTGGATGAGGGAGATCATCAAGAACGGATTCTCCAAGATTGCCCGTGCGGCCAGGATGCAGGGCAGCAAACCCGAGATCATCCTCCACGAGAGGCTTGCTGGATTGAATGTCTCTGAAGCACAGATCAAGGAAGCCCTGAAGACGGTCCCACTGCCAGAGGACCCGACCAAATGGGACGATGATCTCTTGTTGTCGCTGTGCTCCGAGATCAGACGCATAGCCAAACCGATGATCGCCGCCATGAACAAGGCCGATATCGCACCGGAAGGCAATATCGAGCGTGTCCAATCAGTCAACGAGATGTGCATAGCCACCATGGCAGAGACTGAACTGGCATTGAAGAAAGCCGCTGCAGGAGGACTTGTCGAATACACCCCCGGAGACAGTACATTCAAGATCGCCGATGGTGTTGCGATAAACGACGGCCAACGCAAAGCACTGGATTACATGGCCGCCAACATGGAGAAATACGGTGGAACCGGCGTCCAGAAGTGTATCGAGGATGCAGCATTCAAGATGCTCGACCTCATCGCCGTCTACCCCGTAGAGGATGAGAACAAGTTCACCGACCATTTCGGAAGGGTTCTCCCCGATGCGTTCCTAGTCCCACGCGGATCCACAGCAAAGGACCTTGCCTACAGGATCCATACCGATCTGGGAGACAAGTTCATCCGTGCGGTTAACGCACGTACCAAACGCACCATAGGTGCCGACTACGAACTCCAGGACGGGGACATAATCAGAATCGTTGCCAACAAGTGATCCACATGGGCACCTGGGATGTCAGATTGATCAGTGCATCCTCGATAATGATCGAGGATGAACCGGTGATAGAGCTGTTCGGAAAGACCCGTGACAAGGAATCGATAACGATCCTGGCCCACGGATACAGACCATACCTCTATGCAGTGGAACCCAGACAGGACCTGGAGGAGTTCCTGTCGAAGGATCCAGAAGTGATATCCCAGGAACATGACCGCCTACTGTACAAATCGGCCGAACGCGATGTCCTGAAGGTCACGCTGAAGAATCCATGGAAGGTGTCGGAATACCGCAACAAATTCAAACATGCAGGATACGACGTCCTCTCCGCGGACATATCCTTCCATCACAGGTACTTCTACGATATGGATATGGGCTCATGCATCAGGGTTGTCGGAGAGGTCACCGAAGGAAGCTACAACACGGACCTCGTCGTTAAGATGTCCTCCTTCGAGAACATAGATTCGTTCGACCCGGGCCTACGCATACTGTCATTCGACATTGAGAACAGTATCGAGCATGAATTCATCTACACCATATGTGCCGTCATAGGAGAGGATGGCGCCATCAGGGAATGCAGTCCGCTGGTGGGAACCGAGAAAGAGATCATCACAGGATTCTCGGAACTCATCCGCAAGGAGGATCCCGACGTCATCACGGGATACAACATCGACAACTACGATATCAGGAAAATCGTGGAAAGGGCGAAGGCCAACAAGATGCAGGATGCCCTGCCATGGGGACGTGATGGAGGTCAACCCCGCATAGTCAGTGAGAGGTTCTGGCGCATCAAGGGACGTCTGATATGCGATGCATGGTGGGCAGTGAAGAAGGAACTCAGACCGAAACAGGAAACCCTGAATGCCGTATCCATGCAGCTGCTGGGCGAACATAAGATGGATGTCGACCCCAAACACATGGATTCCGAATGGGCCAATGACAGGGAGAAGGTACTGAGGTATTGCATAAAGGATGCCGAGCTGGCACTGCGCATACTCCTGGAGGTGGGCACCCTCAGGAAGGACATGGACCTTGCGGCTGTGTCGAAGCTCACCGTGGAGGATGTGATGACGTCAGGATCATCGCAGTTGGCGGACTCGCTCCTGATACGTGCTGCGGATCGTGACAAGATAGCCATCCCGATGACCAAGGGCAGGTTCCCGGGAAGCGATCAGATCGAAGGGGGGTACGTCCACACCATGACTCCTGGGTTGTACCACTGGGTTTGCGTTCTGGATTTCAAATCCATGTACCCATCGCTGATAATCTCCAAGAACATCTGCTTCACCACACTGTCGGATGATGGAGAGATCGTGAGTCCATCCGGAGCCAGGTTTATGTCGAAGGAAAGACGCCTCGGCCTACTTCCACGCATCCTATCCGGTCTGATGGATGAAAGGGACAGCATCAAGAAGAGGATGAAGCAGACCTCGGACAAACAGGAATACCACTACCTCGATGGTCTCCAGGGTGCTGTGAAGGTCCTCATGAACACGTTCTATGGCGTGTTCGCATCATCGTTCTACAGGTTCACCGACAAAAGCATCGGTGCTGCCATCACATCGTTCGCCAGAGCCAACGTCAAGGGGATAATAGAAAGCGTCGAATCCGAGGGCGTGTCTGTGATCTATTCGGATACGGACTCGGTGTTCATGCAATCACCTCATGACAATCTGGAGAAGACGGTGTCGTTCGGTGAGGACATGGCCACGCGCTTCTCACGCGACGGGGGCACATTGGAGTTCGAGAAGATCCTCGAACCCATGTTCACCCATGGAATGAAGAAGAGGTACGTGGGCAGAGTGATCTGGCCCAAGGAATCTGATGAACTACTGGTGAGGGGATACGAGATACGCAGGTCGGATTCATTCGACCTTCAGAGCAACATGCTGACGAAACTCTTCGAGATGATTCTTGATGAACGCAACGACGAGGCCCTGGCCATGGTCAAGTCAACCCTCCAGGACCTTCAATCGAAAAAGGTGGACCCTTCCGAACTCGTCATATCCAAGACGTGCAAGGGATTGGATGCATATGAAAATCCGGACAGGATGGCCAACGTCCAAGCTGCCAAGAAGATGATGGACATGGGATACGATTTCATCCCGGGGATGAAGGTCTCCTGGATCGTCACCGATGGCAAATCCACCCCACAGACTGTGGAACCATACATCAGCGGTACGAAATTCACCGGCACCCCCGACTACCGCTACTATGCCGAGCGCCTTTCCCAGACGGCTGCACGCATCACAGAGGTGTTCGGATGGGAGGAGAAGGACCTCCTGATGGGCAGCCAACAGGCCACGCTCTTCAGCTCTGCGTTCGAGAGGAAACCACCTTCCCCGAACAGTGGAGAACCTAATTCGACCCCGACACCCCCGAAACCGAAGCCGAAGATGAAGACCTTGGAGGATTTCTTCTGAAGCTGTTCTGACCGAAGCAGACATGCTTTTATATAAGCCCCTCATGACAAGCACTGTATCCCGCTTAGGGATGCGAACGGAAATGTGCCCAATGGGTGAATCCGTAAAGGTGATACACATGAGCGACGAGACTCAGGAAACACGCCCGGTTAACGGGAAGAGCATGTACAGCTACATCGCTGACGCATGGAACGTACCCAGCAAATCCTATGTGAAAGAGCTCAACTACGAGCGCAGGATCATGTGGAGGAAGGAGGAGAACTTCACTCGCGTGGAGAAGCCCACCCGTCTCGACAGGGCCAGAAGCCTCGGGTACAAGGCAAAACAGGGATATGTCATCGTCAGGGCAAGGGTCAGGAAGGGAAGCTTCCGCAAGAGGGCCATTGTCACCGGAAGGAGGGCTAAGAGGAAGGGAATCAACCAGATTACCGTCGGAAAGAGCCTCCAGAGGATGGCTGAGGAGAGGACTGCAAAGAGATACCCCAACCTCGAGGTTCTGAACTCCTACTGGGTAGGTGCAGACGGACAGCACGAGTGGTATGAGGTCATCCTTGTGGACCCCGCACACCCCGTCATCAAATCCGACAAGAAGATCAACTGGATCTGTGACAAGACACAGACCAACCGTGTCTTCCGCGGAAAGACCTCCGCCGGTCAGAAGGGCCGTGGTATGAGGCACACCGGAAAGGGTGCTGAGAAGGCCAGGCCTTCCGTCAGGGCTAACGGTAGAAGGGTCAAGTGAGACCCCTGTTTGTGAAACCATTTACCGCCTTCGGGCGGGACCCCACCATTTCCAGTGGAATGTCATAATTCTTGATGGCTCATACAGAATCCATCGCCCGATGTTGGAATGATTCCCATCGCCATCGATGTTCTTCAAAGACCGTTACGGATCATCTCAGCGTATTCAGAGACCTGCTCATCGGTCATCCCCACAGTTGGGAAGAATACGGGGAATTCGTATGCAGAAGCATCGAAACCTTCCAGATCGTCAAGATCGTGACCCATGACGTAACCAAGGATGTTACGGGGATAATCCGATTCGGTGACCTTCATCAAGGGATCGTACTGACGAAGACTCTCGACATCACCTGAGCCCTTGACCACTACCCTGCATCCCCTCTTCATCATCATCCATGCAGATACCAGGCCACGGTCGTCATCCACATATGCGAGCACCCTGCCCTGACTGCCTATGGGTAGACCTGCATGACAACGGATGTAGTCCTGGAAAATGTAGGCCTGGTTGTCACGGACCTCTATGAAGAATTTGACCTCGGGATTCGTGAGATCCACCTTGACGCCCTTGTCTTCATTGGCTATGAATATCGCTGAACCTGCCTCCCTGCCCACATCCATGCTCGTGTATCCCTGGGAACCTTCCCTACGTGCATCGACTGCGAAGGACTGCCCCTCGGACAGACGGGAAAGAGAATATTCGGCGGCCGTGGCGCATATATCCTCCATCTTGGAGGAACATGTCTCTGCAACGGAGATTGAAGCGACACCGAAGACCTTCCTCAACGACCTGACAGCCGCATCCGGATCTGTGGCCTCCACATAATATCTGGCACCCTTCTTGGTGATCAGTGCCTCCACACCATCTTCCATGAGCATCGTCAGCATGTTGTCCTTGAGCTGATTCTCGAATTTCTTACGAACAGGTGCACTCTTCAACCCGATCTCGGCGTATCTAAGCAGTAATATGGCCACAGACACCCATCATCAGAGGCTTATAAAAAAAGAGCGATTGAAAAGAGATACACTGCGAATATGAGTGTCAGCCCTACAACCCCTACGTTCAACTCACGCACACGACCTGCACCGAGCATGCAGATGGTGTAAACGATTATGCCGAACATTATCCCGTTTGTTATGGAATATGTGAGCAGCATCATCAGAATCGTGATGACGGCGGCAGCCGATACAGGCCAATCCCCCCAATCTATCCCCTTCACCTCGGACATCATCGCGATTGCCACAAGTGTCATCGCACCGACTGTGCAATGGTAATCGAAGATCTGGAACAAGGGTCCGATGAACAGAGCGGCGATGAAGAACAAAGCAATGATAATCGGGGTCAACCCCGTGCGTGAACCGGCTTCTATACCCACAGTGGATTCAGCGAATGCGGATGCAGGTGTCGTCCCGATGACTGCACTCGCAGAGACCGTCGCGGCATCGGCCACCATTGCACGGGCGAAATCATCACCCTCATTAGGCAGATCGGCACGCCCGGCCGTTGCGATCAACGTCCCACTTCCATCGAAGAAAAGGACCATGAATGCCGAGACGGTCACCATCAGGAATCCGCCATCGAACGAGATGGAATCCAGTGATGTGAACATGGCCCCCAGTTCGGGGAGTGCGGGGATGGAGAACACGGCATCCGGAGGGGATATCACACCGACAGCCAATCCGAGGATGGCTGTGAGGACCATCCCTATCAAAGCGGCCACGGAGATTCCACGGGACCTGAAGAGGAGGGTCACCAGGACACTGAACAGGGATAGTGCCACACCTATGTTCGATACGTCGCCCAGCGTTATGAGTGTACTGGGACTCGAGACTATCAACCCTGCATTGGAAAGGCCGATGAACGTTATGAAACAACCGATACCCACGGTTATGGCCCTCTTGATGGACATCGGGATGGAATGGAGCATCTTCTCCCTGAGGCCTGATATGGATGTCACCAGGAAGATGATACCTGCCAAGAACATGGCCATCAGTGCATCGATCCATGAGTATCCCATCCCCAGTACGACCGTGTACACGAAGAATGCGTTCACACCCATTGCTGGAGCCAATGCCACGGGATAATTGGCATAGAGGCCCATCATGATGCAACCGAATGCGGAGATGAGTATCGTGGATGTGTATGCCACGGAGTAATCGATCCCTGCATCAACCATCATTGTCGGGTTGACGACCATGATGTAGGACATGGCCAGGAACGTCAGCAAAGCACCCTTGAACTCAATACGCACATTGGTTCCACGCTCGGTCATGTGGAAGAACCTGTCCAAAGATCCGCCGACATCCATGTGCTTGGATTGGCTTGTCACTTTATATCATTCACCCATAAACCCCGCTCACCGCAGACCAGAAACGCTATAATCGACCCCCCATATGACGACGCATGGACCCTTTGACCATGTGCGGACTGATGTTCCTTGGATGCGGTGCTGGAGTGATCGGCTCATTGTTCGGACTTGGAGGAGGGATAATCTTCGTACCGATCCTGACACTGGTTTTCGGATTGGCACCTGCTGAAGCCGTCGCTGTGAGTCTTATCGGCATAATAGCTGGATCCGTGGGTGCATCCACAGTATATGTGGACAAGGGCCTTTCTAACGTCCGTCTCGGACTCCTGTTGGAGATAACCACTGCAACCGGAGCGATTATCGGTGCATTGATTGCAACAATCATGGAGGATTGGATGCTACTGCTTCTGATGGCCCTCATAGTCATATACAGTGCGATCCGCATGATCATCAATCCCGAGAGGATCGTGGAACCTTCAGATGACGCAGAGGGGATGATGGTCTTCGAATATCCCGGCGATTCCGGTACGGTCAGGTACGAGGTCCAGAACGTGAAGGGCGGAATGGCCCTGTGCACCCTGGCTGGAATGGCATCGTCCATGACCGGAATCGGAGGAGGGGCGATCAAGGTCCCCTTGATGAACATATACATGCGCATACCGATAAGAGCGGTCAGTGCCACCAGCAGCTACATGATCGGCATCACCGCATTCTCGGGAGCCATAACATACCTGCTTGCAGGTCAGGTTCTGTTGGACTACGCTGCATTCGTAGCAATCGGATCGTTCATCGGTGCATTCGCCGGGATCGCCATTTCCCGTAAGATCAGTGCCAAACATCTCAGAAAATACTTCTCCATCGTACTGTTCTTCATGGCTGGAATGGTGCTTCTGCAGGTAGGTGGTGTGATATGAACATGAACAGGATGACGGCTCTGACACTCAGGATCGGCATGACCCTCGGTATCGCCATAATGATCATCGGACTTGTCCTGGATGCCATGTCCATGGGTCAGGACGTCCTGTTCGCAGGCGTTCTGATTCTGATAGCATCCCCGTTCCTGGGAATCATAGTCACCACGGTCGCACTGATATCATCCGGAGACAGAAAATGGTCCTTGGTGGCAATCATCCTCATCGCGATCATCTCTATCGGTGTCATCCTATCGTGGTGAATCCAACCTGCGGATCGGATGACGGAGAACCACGACAGCAGTATGATGAGAATATGCAACGAAATAGAGTAAAATGGTGCAAGGGAAGGGATTTGAACCCTCGAACTCCTACGAGAATAGGCCCTGAACCTATCTCCTTTGGCCAGGCTCGGATACCCTTGCATTGAGCCTGTGTCTCCCCATAACCTCTTTGTATAAAAAACCGACGAGGACGGGGATCCAAACCCGGGACACTCAGGCCTTCATGATCTTCATCCATCCGCCGGATTCGTAGATCGCAAGCTTCCTGATCTCCAGAATCTCCTCGAACTCCTCCCAAGTGATTACATCAAGCCTGTTGTTCTTCCCCTTGGTAAACTGAACACCCTCTGTGCCCTTCACCTTTCCAGGCTTGAGTCCCTTGTTCTTAGCGATCTCACGTGCCTTTGCCAGATCGATACGTTCCATTGCCATAATGTGTCCTCCAGGCTAAATTTTGAACCATTTATATAGTATATAAAATATTTGATAAAAATATTCAAAAATCCAACAATTTGAGTAATAATCCATTTTAGAGCCACATTACAGGAGATTTCTTCATTTCCATCTACCGACCCCGTCATACAACAGGATATATGGCGAAATCATCACTCTGGTCAACAATCTACCCCGAAACCAATATAAACATGCCTACACACTCAACACCGATGGCGCAACCCGATAAGCTTCTGCTCAGGTCATCACCGACAGAGGACACCTCCCCTGAAATGGGACTGCTGCTCGGCCATGCATTGGCTATGGACTATCATACTGTCGTTATAGCTACAGATATGATGAAGAGCAGCACGATGATGAAGGAGGCCCTTGTTTCGAGTCTTCTCGCCTCCGGAGTGGATGTAGTGGACATCGGTTGCACCTCGGCACCGGTCGCAGGCATGTCTGCACGTCTTGGGGACTGTTGCGTCTACATATCCGAATACAGGGAATATGGCCTCATCAGCGGATACCTGCTACTGAATCCCGATGGTGGATTGTTCAGAAAGGATCAGATAAGACATCTGGACAAGGTTTTCACCGATTCCAAACCGATGCCGGACTGCAAGAACATCGGATCGATCCGTAAGATCAACACCGCGGTGGAGGAGTACAATGTGAAATTGCGCTCCACACTTGTCGAGAGGACAGCCAGTCCCATAATCGTTGATTGCAACTGCGGAACCTCAGCGGAATCCGCCCCGCAGATACTGAATGCCCTAGGTGCGGATGTCCTCTCCATCAATGCACAGAGGGACCTCAACTACAGGTCACGCTCCCCATCCCCCGACAGCGACCTCCATGATCTCAAGACCCTTTTGGAGGGTGAGAACGGATACATCGGTGTTTCCATCAACCTCATCGGAACACTCATGACCGTCCTTGACGAGAAGGGACGCGTGATTACACCGGAGCAGGTACTGGCACTTATCATCGCCTACTTGAAACCACAACATGTTGTCGTCCCCAATGATGTGACGTCCCTCATCGACGATGTGTTCTATGGTAGGATAGATCTGGGCATGGATACTCCGTTCCAACGCGAGGAGGGTTCTGAATCCTCCATCATAAAAGTTGCACCGGATGCGGGAATGGTGTGTGAGGCCATCTCCGAGAACAATGCAGACTTGGGATACTTCAACGGCGGGTACATGTTCAACAACATCAGCGTCATGGCCGATGCGATACAGGCCACGGCCATACTCGCACAGCTATCCGGAAACAACAGCATCAACAGGTTGCTGGACAGCATCCCCACCTACCATTCCGATAGGAAGAGGCTTCGCTACCAGTGCACCCCTGAACAGTTCTCACGTATGATGGAGGAGAACCTGCCCGTCCTGAGATGCGATAACGTGTCACGTGACTATGGATGGAGGTTCGATTTCGATGAGGGGTGGACGCTCATACGCTTCGCCAAGGATTCAGACGATGAGATCGAGATCGTGTCCGAGTCCACCGACAGGGCATTCCTGATCGGACTGATGGAGGTCGCCAGCGACCTCGTCGAGAGCTGCCTCATGGGTCAGTAAATGATCTCGAGATCCATTTGCTCACCACGGGAGTTATATGCCCTCCAACTGGAACGGTCGTAGGGCTGACAGGTTATGAAATGCACACCGCCCATGTTGCTGAAGAAGTCCAGATCCGCATCGGAAGGTTCGTTCGAATAACCCGGATGGGAATGAGCGGTTCCCGCGATACTGTAATCCACCGGTGCCATCCACTGATTCAGGAAGCTGTGACTGTCCCCGTACACGGTTCCTGGAAGCAGGACCATCTCCGACACTATGCCATCGATCTCGCGTGTCATGCATAGGAACTCGTCGGGATACGTCGAACGTGCAGCCTCGTTGAACCCATCGATGAAATCGATGTCCACTCCCACGATACGGTTCATAGGTCGTTCACCAGTTTCTCACGGACCCTGGAGTAGAAATCGGTCTTGAAGCGGATGAAACGTGCCTTCTTCTCAGACAACATGAAATCCACCTTGGTGCCTCCTGCGATCTCGTACTCACCCTGACCGTCCAGGACCAATAGGCATCCCTTGTCCATCACGTTCTCCACGGTGACCTTGGATGTCGATGGGACTATGAACGGACGGGAACTGAACTTGTACGCTGCCATGGGAACCACGATGAGTGCCTCCACATTCGGATCCATGTACGGTGCACCAAGGCTCATGGCATAACAGGTGGAACCTGTGGGGGTGGATACGATTATCCCGTCGGCACGGAGCTCGCATGCCAGGACATCATCCACATAGACCTTGTAATGGCGTATCTTGGCCACGGAATCCGTGTGCACCACAACCTCATTGACTGAATCCGGGAGATACTCGTTGTCGTACCACGAACTCAGCTTGAACCTGTTCTCGACTATGTAGTCCTCCCTCAGCAGACGCTCGATACCGCTCTGGATATCGTCATGGTCTATCTCCGCGAGGAATCCCACACTCCCACCATTGACACCTATGACCATGGCATCCGTGTGCTGCAGTGCACGGAGGAGTGTACCGTCTCCGCCTATGACTATGACCGTGTCCACGTCCATGGATTCTATGGGGGTGCCGGGGATGCCCATCATATCCGCTATGGCCTTGTCGACGAAGTAGGTATGGTCCCCCAATGCATCCATCACCTGCCTCGTGTATTCGATCGCCTTGGAGATCGATGTGTTGGTGTAGATGCCGTACCTGTGTTCTGACCTTGTGTACTTGCGCCTGACGATGAAATCGAAGACACGGACATCGTTGAATGCCAGGAAATTGGAACGGTGGTTGAGATCGAAGGGCATGTCGAGGGGCTCCCCCTGCAGATCGTAGACCTCCCCACCGGCCTCCCTGAGGATGAGGGTGCTTGCGGCTATGTCCACGACCCTGACCGAACGGGTGTAATTCTCCGATTTCATAAAGAACGCATCTGCCTCGCCCTCGGCGATGATCGCCATCTCCAGGGAAGCACATCCCAGGGAACGTGAGGATTTGACAGATTTGGCCAACTCGAACGCATCGGCATGTGCACTGTTCCCCATGTAGATCATGACGAACAGATCGTCCATGTTCGGCTCGCGCACATGTATCGGACATCCGTTCTTGAACGCCCCCTTTCCGGATTCGGCCCACATGACGTCCCCTGTCACGGGATTGCGCAGATATGCCAACCTCATGTCGGAAAGGGAGGATGTACCGACTGCCAGGGATACCGTGTGGTAGGGGATCCCCGCGATGGCATTGGAGGTTCCATCGATCGGATCCATCACCAACGTCTCATCGGCACCGTTGTCTATGAATCCGACCTCCTCACTGAGGATGTTCAGCGGGATCTGCTCACGGTTGATGTACATGAGTGCGGCATTCTCCGCCACCTTGTCTATCTGGGAGGTCGGGGAACCATCGGCACCCATGCACACCTTCTCACCCTTGCACTTGGAATTGGGTATCTTGCATATCGCATCCTGGACTGCATCCGCGATGGCCGAGAGTGTCTCGATGGTAATCATGCCCCCTCAATCACCATGGTTGTATTTTGGTTATGCTACAGATGACCCGATGATAGGATATACCATCCACACCATGGCCGTAGCATGGAACCGCTTGCCTTCACCTCCGACACCGTGTTCACCGAACGCAACAGACTGTACACCGTATCGATGGAACGTGGAAAGAGGGTCTATGGGGAGCGTCTCATCAATGTTGCCGGTACGGAGTACCGCGAATGGGAACCACGCCGCAGCAAGATGTCCGCGTACATGACCGTCGGAGGCAGATGCTTCCCGATGAAGAACGACAGCCGCGTCCTCTACCTGGGTGCGTCCAGCGGAACCACACCCTCCCATGTGTCGGACATATGCTCCGAAGGGATGGTGTACTGCGTCGAATTCGCCACCCGCATGTTCAGGGAACTAGTTGGCAACTGCGAAGGCAGGCCCAACATGGTCCCCATCCTGGGGGATGCAACTAAACCGGACGAGTACAAGGTGTTCGTCGACAGGGTCGACGTCGTGTACCAGGATGTGGCTCAGAAGAGGCAGGCCGAGATACTCTGCGACAACATGGATGCGTTCGAGGCCGACAAGGGCATGGTTGCCATCAAGGCCAGATCGGAGGATGTTACCGCATCACCCGAATCGGTGTTCAAGAACGCAGAGAAGGTGTTCATCGACCGCGGGTTCGATGTGGTGGACACCATGCCCCTCGACCCGTATGAGAAGGCCCATGCCATGATCGTGGTGGAGAGGTCATGAGGACCGCGTATGCCGTTGCTTTCGATGGCGACAGGTTCCTGATGGTCTGGCACCCCCGCAGGATGGGTTGGGAGATGCCCGGCGGACATGTCGAAGACGGAGAGACTATCGAGGAGGCCGTGGAAAGGGAGTTTCTGGAGGAAGCCGGATTCGAGATAGAGATCCTCGGGACCAGAGACATCGGATACTGCCATGTATGCGCCGCAACACTGGGCAAGAAGGTATCAGATGGACAGGAGATGGATTGGCGCATGTTCTCCGAGATCCCCGACAAACTGTCCTTCGACCGTTCTGAATACGAGGACACGGTCCCTTGGGCGAAGGGAGTCATCGATGCCCGTTCGAGCACCCAATAATAAATACTCCAAGGTCAGGTTTTTATACTCCCTATATAATCGCGACCCCAGCCTCGCCGCCTAGATATGATTCGGAGGATCAGACTATGGCAAGAATGCACACAAGAAGAAAGGGTATATCCTGTTCAAAACGCCCCATGATTTCCGAGAATCCTGCATGGGTTCCTCTCAACGCCACCGAGATTGAGGACATTGTAGTGAAACTCGCGAAGGACGGAGTTATCTCCGCCAAGATCGGACTCATCCTGAGGGACCAGTACGGTGTCCCCAACGTTAAGCTCGCAACTGGCAAGACCGTCACCCAGATCATGGACGAGAAAGGTGTCGCACCCTCGCTTCCCGAGGACCTTTCCAACCTCATGAGGCGCGCAATCTCTCTGAACGTCCACCTCAGGGACAACAAGGGAGATGTCTCCAACAAGAGGGGTCTCAACATGATCGAGGCAAAGATCAGGAGGCTCGAGCGCTACTACAAGAGGAACGGTATCCTTCCCGCAGACTGGAAGTATTCTCTCAGCAAAGCGGAGCTCATGCTTAAGTGAGCACTATGGAGACCACGGTCCCTACAAAACTCCTTACCACTTTATCACAAGCTGCGGACATCGTCCGCAGCCATGATTTCATACAGGTGTTCTCACACTACGATGCAGACGGCGTCTCGTCTGCCGCCATCATAGCCAATGCCCTTCTCCGTGCAGGCAAAGAGTTCCGCGTGACCCTTTTCACCACGCTGAACGATTTCAACATGGGCATAATCTCCAGGACGAAAGCGGATTGCATGATCATATCCGACCTGGGAGCGTCGTACATAGACCAGCTCGATGAACTCGACAGCGAGATCGTCGTCCTGGACCACCACACCGTGATATCGGAGGCTAAGAAGGTATGCTATGCCAACCCCCACCTCTACGGGATCGATGGTATGACATCCGGATGCGGAGCCACGATGTCCCTCCTCTTCGCGATAACACTCGATGAGGACAATTGGGACCTGGTTCAGCTGGCCTTCGCCGGTATCGCAGGTGACAGGCAGCACATCAACGGACTGTCCGGCCTGAACACATATCTGCTGGATCAGGGTGTGGAAAGGGGATTCATCGAAGAGGTGCCGGGATCGCTGATCCCCGCAGGTGACCTCATGACCGAGCTGTTCCTCGTCACCGACCCGTACATAAGGGGGATCAGCGGAAATGCCGAAGGTGTGTCGAAGATTCTCGAAGATGCCGGCATAAAGCATGGGAAATCATTTATGGACCTCACCGAGGAGGAGAAGAGGAAGCTGTCCTCACTGATAGCTGTCAAACTAACCGAGCAGGGAGTCCAGTTGTCATCCATGAACGAGGTTGCCCGTGACAGGTACTTCCTCAAAGGCATGAACATGGATGCGGAGGTACTCTCATCCATATTGAACGGATGCGGTCGCTCCGGCGTAGGCGGTATGGGAATCGCTGCGGGAATGGGTGACAAACGTGCGATGGAACTCGGTGCCGAACTCACCCGCGAATCCGCAAGACTGGTCGTGGAGAACATGGTCGCCCTGGACGAGAAAGGACTGAACCAGAGGAAGTACTTCCAGTGGTTCGACAGCACCGATTCCGGTTTCACAGGGATGCTGTGCGGTATTGCGATGCAGTCCATAGGGGATTCGGACAAACCAACAATCGGACTCAACCAATCCAACGATCCCGTGAACATCTCATCCAGAGGCATGTGGGGTCAGTTGGAGAAGGGAATAGACCTGTCGGTCGCCATGAGGGAAGCTTGCGCAGCAGTGGGCGGCAGTGGCGGAGGACACAGGATAGCGTCCGGCGGTTCGGTACCTGCTGACAAGGTGGAGGAGTTCCTCGATATCCTGGATGGAATATTCGAAAGACAACTCACCTCCATGTGATGTCAACTTCATCTGTCCTGAATCTCTGTCTCACAGCAGTGTCGCGGACATCCATCCTCACTCCGGAATTGTACATCTCGTTGCCGAGCCATGCGATCATGGCACCGTTGTCCATGCAGAACCTGCGGTCGGGGACATACATGGAACCTCCGCGGGCTTCTGCCATTTCGGCCACCATCTCGCGTAAACGCATGTTCTGGGCCACACCTCCGCCCAACAGGACCTCGGTCTTACCGATGTGCGCCATGGCCCTCTCGGTGACCTCTGTGAGCATTGAGAACGCCGTCTCCTGAACTGACAGCGCTATATCCTCCAGAGGCACACCCTTGCGTCTGAGTGCGACGGCTGCGGTCATGAGACCGGAGAACGCCATATCCATCCCCTTGACGGAATATGGTAGCTCGTAGAGCTTGCTACCTTCTTTCGCCAGTTTCTCGAATGTGGGGCCAGCGTAGAAACCCATACCGAGTTCCCTGCCCAGTTTGTCCAGCATGTTACCGACGCCTATGTCCTGCGTCTCACCGAATATACGGTAGCGCCCCTCGGAATAAGCGATCACCTGGGTATTGCCCCCGGATGCATACAGGAGAACAGGGTCCCTGCAACCGGTCTGTATACGACCGATCTCTATGTGCGCGATACAGTGATTCACACCGACTATCGGGATCCCGAGTCCGCACGACATCGCACGTGCGGCTGTGCCGGCGATGCGCAGGCACGGCCCCAATCCGGGACCCATGGAGAACGATACCAGGTCCAGATCCTTAACAGACAGATCCGCCGAGTCCAGCGCCTTCAGGATGATGTCTGATACCACATCGGCATGATGGTTCGCTGCCTCGCGGGGATGCAGACCTCCTTCGGCCGGACGGAACATGTCCAGCTCGTTGGCCAGAACCGTCCCATCGGAATCCACGATGCCTACTCCGAGCGTATGCGCGGTACCCTCTATCCCAAGTGTGATCATCAACGTATAATCGCATAATCAGATGATAAACCCACCTATCCACAAATCCATCTTCGAATTTTAATTCGGAATAATCGTATTATTAACACACATTAATACAAAACCTATAAGTATCAGAAGGATATCATAGGACATGTTGGGCCCGTGGTCTAGGGGTTATGACGTCGCCTTGACATGGCGGAGGTCGCCGGTTCAAATCCGGCCGGGCCCACCATCTTTTGTCATTTCATTGTGTAGATGCTTATTTGTCGCATCTGCGCGGGATGTGATTATATGAGTATCACGCAGACTTTGACTGATATTTTCAATCCCCTCAACACATACGTTTGGTACATTGCCTTCGTATTCCTTGTTGGATTGGGAATCTACTTCATGATCAAGCTCAAAGGTCTCCCGATTCTGAAAATCAGGGAAACCTCAAAGCTTGCTCTTGGTGGTGCTATGGAGGAGAGCGGAAAAACCGTCTCTTCCTTCGAAGCATTCTGTATCGGACTTGGAGCTCGTGTCGGTGTAGGTAACATCGCAGGAGTTGCAAGTGCAATCGTCCTCGGAGGACCTGGTGCCGTGTTCTGGATGTGGATCTTCGCAATCATCGGATCCGCAAGCAGTTTCATGGAATCCACCCTCGCCCAGATCTTCAAAGAGAAGAAATCTGACGGTCAGTTCCACAGTGGACCTGCATACTATGTGCAGAAGGGACTCAAGAGCCGCCCCCTGGCAATCGTCCTGGCAATCCTCATCGTCATCACCTTCGGTATCGGATTCGTCGGTGTCCAGGCTGCAAACTCCGTGAGTGCACTCGCTAACGCATTCTCCTTCGAGAACAGCACATACGTCTTCGCAACCATCATCGCATTCGCAGCCGCCATCATCATCTTCGGCGGTGTCAAGAGGATCGCATCCTTCTCCGCGAAGGTCGTTCCCCCCATGGCAGTCCTCTGGCTCCTCCTCGGTGCAGTCGTCATCGCCATGAACTACGACCACATCATCGATGCAATCTCCATGATCTTCACCTACGCATTCCAGTGGGAGTCCGCTGCAGGAGGTCTTCTCGGAGCAGTCATCATGAACGGTCTCAAGCGTGGAGTCTTCTCCAACGAGGCAGGTCTCGGTTCCATCGCAAACATCGCAGGTACTGCAGACACCAAGCACCCCGTCAAGCAGGGTATGATCCAGTCCTTCGGAACCCTCGTCGACACCCTTGTCGTCTGTACCTTCACCGCACTCGTCATCCTGACCGCATTCGGTAGCTACGAGGCAGTCCTCGGAACCGGAATCACAAAGGCACCCCTTGTCCAGGAAGCAATGAGCATGACCATCGGAGATGTCGGACCCATACTCGTATCCCTGTTCATGGTCGTCTTCGCTTTCACCAGTCTCATCGGATACTACACCATGAGTGAGTCCAACATCAGGTTCGTATCCGACAACAGGACCTTCGTGTTCATCGTCCGTATCCTCGTCATCGTTGTCGCATTCCTTGCAGCAATCGCTGGTGCAGACCTCATGGAGCTCATCTGTGACACATTCATGGCAGCCATGGGTGCAGTCAACATGCTCTGCGTGTTCCTTCTCAGCAAGCACGCTTTCCAGGCACTCAAGGACTGGAAGGCCCAGAAGGATGCAGGTGTCGAAGAGCCTGTCTTCCACCGTGATGCTCTGGACGACCCGTCCGGAGTCACCGAGTGGGAGTGATCCAATCAAAAGCCGGGGCCAGCCCCGGCAAACCCTTTCCTTCAAACCTCAGAACATGATGCGATTCTCAATACAGTGAACCTCTTACGATCACGATAAGGGAACCGCTTATCGTGATACTATGACGATAATCGACACTTTCAACGATGCATTGGGTGTTGTTAACACATACGTATGGTATGTAGCATTCATCCTACTCATAGGTGCAGGCCTATACTTCACATACAAACTACGTGGTCTGCAGATTTTGAAAATCAGGGAAACTGCCAAACTAGCCCTGTCCGGAATCGGTGAAGGTGACAAGACCGAGGCGGTCTCATCCTTCGAAGCATTCTGCATAGGTGTGGGAACACGTGTCGGTGTGGGAAACATCGCAGGAGTCGCCATGGCCATCGTCGCTGGTGGTCCTGGAGCAGTGTTCTGGATGTGGGTCTTCGCAATCATAGGATCCGCAAGCAGTTTCGTTGAATCCACACTATCACAGCTGTTCAAGGAGAAGAAAGAGGATGGACAGTACCATGGAGGTCCCGCCTATTACATCCAGAAAGGACTTGGTACCAGGAAAGTGGCCATACTGATGGCTTTCCTCATCGCCATGATGACCGGTATCGGGTTCTGTGCGGCACAGGCATCCAGTTCCGTAGAAGCCCTTACATCCACATTCGTCTTCGACAACAACACACTGGTGTTCGGACTCGTCATCACCATCCTTACCGGACTCATCATCTTCGGCGGAATGAAAAGAATCGCAACATTCTCATCGAAGATCGTTCCCCTCATGGCTGTTGCTTGGCTGGCCCTGGGAACCATCACCATTGTGATGAACATCGATGGATTGATCAACGCATTCGTCATGATCTTCTCATACGCCTTCGGATTCGAACAGGTCGCAGGAGGTCTCCTGGGAGCGGTCATCATGACCGGATTGAAACGTGGAATATTCTCCAACGAATCCGGTCTCGGTACCATCGCCAACATAGCAGGTACGGCCGATGTGAAACACCCTGTGAAGCAGGGGCTCATCCAATGCTTCGGAACACTCGTGGACACACTCGTCGTCTGTACCTTCACCGCAATGGTCATCCTAACAGCGTTCGATGACTATGGTGCCATACTCGACACGGGACTATCCAATTCACCTCTTGTGGAATATGTCCTGAACGATACGATAGGTCACATCGGATCCATACTCATGTCATTGTTCCTGCTGTTCTTTGCTTTCACCAGTCTACTCGGTAACTATGCAATCAGTGAGACAAATGTCAGATTCATCTCCGACAGGAAGATGTCCATCATGGTTATGCGCATAGCAGTTGTCGTTACGGTATTCATCGCTTCCCTGATCGGTGCAGATGCATCGATATTGATCAGTGACACGATCATGGCGTTCGCAGGCGTCGTCAACATCTCATGCGTCATCCTTCTCAGTAGTCTGGCGTTCCAGGCATATGCGGATTGGAGGAAACAGAAGTCAGAAGGAATCGAAGACCCGGTATTCCACCGCGATACCCTCGATGATGCTACCGGTATAACCGAATGGGAGTAATCGACCTTGGAAGGGCCCGATATGCATCGGGCCCACAAGGTCTCAGAGAACGGCGATGTTCTCGGAAACGATCGCCACCGCAGATGCACGGGCACCCAGTATGGAACGGACCTCATCGCTGTGCTTACCCATGATTTTGGAAATGTCCTGTGAACTATAGCCCACGATGCCCTTAGCTAGAACCATGTCCTCGCAGACTATCTCGACTACATCGCCTTTGTCGAAAACGCCTTCCACACCCCTTATGCCCACGGGCAGAAGGGATTTGTGATTGATGATCGCCTGTTCGGCACCATCGTCCACGACTATCCTTCCAGAGGGATGTGCGGCCTTGATCCAACGTCTCTTCTTGGAGATCTCGGAACCGGACAGGAATAGCGTACCCACATCCTCTCCGGTGACCGTGCGGTAGATCACACGGTCTTCACCGGATAATGCGATTATCATATCGCAACCTGCATCACGACATATCTCTGCGGCATTTATCTTCGTCTTCATGCCACCGGTACCCATGGATGATCCGGAACCTCCAGCCATATGACGGACGGCCTCCAGATCGGTAACCAACGGTATCAACTTGGCATTTGGGTTCTTGGATGGATTGTCATCATACAGTCCCGCCACATCCGAAAGGATGACCAACAGATCCGCATCGGTCCTGCTGGCGATGATGGCCGAGAGTGTGTCGTTATCTCCGAACCTGATCTCCTGCGTACGGATAGCATCATTCTCGTTGAAGATCGGGACCACACCATGCTCCAGAAGAGAATCGATGGTGTTGTTGAGGTTGATTGCACTCTCCCTATCCGAATACGTGTCCATGGTCATGAGGACCTGACCGACGATCATGCCGTATCTGCGGAAGCTCTCCCCCCACTCCTGCATCAGTATGCTCTGGCCGACGGAAGCCGCTGCCTGGCGTATGGGGATCTCATTGGGCTTCGGGACCACACCCATGGTCTTCAGACCTATGGCTATAGCACCGGAAGAAACCAAGAGCACCTCCTTGCCCCCGTCCTTCAACTGACGGATCTGCTCTGCCACAGAATCCATGAAATCACGGGATATCCTGGAACCTGTGCGCATGATGGATGATGAACCGATCTTCACCACGATACGGTCCGCTTTGGAAAGATACTCGACCCTGTCCATGCGATCACTCGAACGGATACTCCTTTGTCGACGGGGTGTGCTTGAACTCCCTGCAACCCTTTCCGACATAGTCCTTGACGACCTGGCCATCTCCTACTAGAACATACTTGTAGATCATCAGGCCCTCCATCCCGACAGGTCCACGGGAATGGATCTTGTTGGTACTGATTCCGACTTCTGCACCTTTACCATAACGGAAACCATCGGCGAACCTCGTGGATGCATTGACGAACACATCGGCCGAATCGACCATCTTCGCGAAGACGGATGCCTTCTGCATGTTCCTGGTCATGATGGCATCCGTATGATGGGACCCGTGGGTGTTTATGAACTCTATCGCCTCGGAAAGGGTGTCTATCACTTTCACTGAGATTATGAGGTCCCCATATTCGGTGTTCCAATCATCTTCCGTGGCCGGAACGACTGTGGGATCCAACTGTACCACCCTGTCATCCCCTCTGACCTCGACACCGTTTGCCCTGAACATCCCCAAGATGCGAGGTATGAAACTGGACGCTACCTTCGAATTGACGAGAAGCGTCTCGGTGGCGTTGCATACCGCAGGATACTGGATCTTGGAGTCGAGGACCACTGAAGCTGCCATCTCCTCATCGACCTCGTCATCCACATAGACGTGGCATATTCCGGCGGCATGTCCCAAGACAGGGATCGACGTGTGGGATTGGATGTATTGAACGAACTCGTTGGAACCACGGGGGATCAGAAGATCGATGTAATCACCCAGGCCCAGTATCGCATCGATATCGGAACGCGATTCCATCAGTACGAAGGCTCCCTCCGGTACTCCAACGGAACCTGCGGCAGAGCGGAGGATGTCGAACAATGCACGGATGGAATTGGATGCCTCACGACCTCCCTTGAACGCCACTGCATTCCCGGATTTGAGACAAAGTGACATTATCTGCGGCACAACGTCCGGACGGGATTCGAATATCACACCGAGAAGACCGATCGGACAGCGCATCTGATACAATGTGAGGCCGTCATCGAGATCCAGTGCTGACATCTGCTCCCCCACTGGATCCGGAAGTGATACAACGTCCCTGATACCTGCAATCATACCATCTATCTTGGAATCGTCCAATTTCAATCTCTTGTACATCGAACCGGATATCTCACCTGCATCCAACATGGCCTTTCCCTGCTCCATATCCAGAGAATTCGCCTCCAAGATCTCCGAACGATGTG
>JAGBGN010000108.1 GCA_017935945.1 Candidatus Methanomethylophilaceae archaeon
GGTATCGAGCCTACCAAGTTGGTGCTCTACACCTCGGCACAGTGGAAGAGGGATGTGATGTCCTTCGGTCTGGAGATGCTTCGCGAAGGAAAGCTCACCGTTCCCGATCTGACCAAGAGGTGTATGTCCGAGGAGTCGATCAAGAAGAACGGTAAGGCGGCTTCCGAACTGGCGAAGAAGGTCGCCGTCGAGTTCGTCAGATCCACCCCCGAGGCCAAGGCACCCATAATTGAGACCGACGAGACCGGACTCCTGTCAGCCGCGATAGGGTTCCTGTCCGACGAGACCGGACTCCCCGTGGAGGTCTATTCGGCGGATGCTGAGGGCATATACGACCCCCAGAACAAGGCCAAACAGGCTGTCCCCGGTAGGCCCGCCATATATCTGGAGTGATGGGATTGTTCATCGACATCGCCAGGTCCCGTCACAGTTGCAGGATGTTCGGGGAGTCCCCGTTGTCCGACGAGGAGATGAGATTGATATTGGAGGCAGGGGAACTGGCCCCCTCCTCCAGGAACCTGCACCCCGTCAGATTGTTCCCCGTGTCCGACACGGATGCCATCAGGGCCCTGGCCGGGTGCAGACCTTCCAGCACCACCGCATTGAAAACGGCTACCTTCGCAGTCGTGGTCGCGGCAGATCCCATGGTATCCGATGTCTGGATCGAGGACTGTTCTATAGCATCCATAATGATGCAGTTGGAAGCAGAGGATCTCGGTCTCGGATCATGTTGGATCCAGGTAAGGCTCCGCTCATCCGTTGATGGATCCGCCGAGGATGTCGTCCGCAATGTGTTGGGGTTAGATACGGATCTCACGGTGCATTCGATCATAGCAATCGGAAAACAATGAATTGGGGCATCTGCCCCAAGTTCAATTGAATATTAGGTATTACTTTCTTAAATTATACCTAACATTCTGTGAGATAATAACTAAACTCAGAATGCGATTAAGGTTTGGCATGACCAAGGTCCTTTCCAAGGTTATCGCTGCCAAGAACGTTTATGAGATCCTTACAAGGTTGAAGGTCAATGGACCTACCAACATAACGGCACTAGAGGATATATCCCATAATGTGAAAGCACGTAGGACGTTGAACATCCTCATGGATGAGGGTATCGTCCAGTCCTATCCGAATCCTTATCGTTCCGGTATGACGATGTATGAATTGACTTCCAAGGGGGAGTTGTTCGTATTGATGCTTGATTGCTGCGAGCATGTCATACTGGGCACATTGAACATGGAAGATGATGAATTCCATGAGGTTCTGGAGATTCTTGATAAGAATGAGCCACTTTCATCCATCTCCCGTCAACATTGATAAATGATGGACCTCTCGGACGGATATGGTCCAGGTAGCGGATGTCATTCGCAGAGGGGCATTAAGACTCAGACAGGCTCTGGGCCCCATGGTGGCGGACAGGGTCATCCATGGTTGCCCTATTCCCCGGCAGGAATTGGTTACAGAAGGGGGACCTGTTGCTTTCACATTGAGGAACATGGTACATCCGGTCCTGGAAGCATTGGGATTCGATGGCGTGTACCATCAAACATCCTCCTTCAACATAGGTTCCGGAAATGGGAACAAGGTGTTGGTGGTGGTATCACGTTTCAATTCCGGTCCAGATATGGGACAAGCCATCGATATACTGACTCACAGTGCGATAAGGATGGCGATAGTCACCGATGGCATCCATTGGAATCGATTGTTCGTGAGATCTGACGGAATAATATCTGTGACATCCAAGGTGGATCTTACGCAAAGGTACCTCCTGGAGATGGAGGCTCTCGTCTGGAACAGGATGGTATCATCTACCGTGGATCCCCAGATGGAACGTCTGTGTCGTGATTTCTCATCCAACAATGTGGACATCGCATTGGTATCGGAGACCAGGATGCCATCACGTCACATCATGGAAACCGAATGGTGGCATCGAGGCAGTCAATCCTTGGCCGATAACACATGGTAGGTCTTATCCCGATACATCTGAATCATGAGGTGTGAAGCCATTCTGGCGTCGGAAAGGGCTCTGTGGTCCTGTTCCTCACCTATCCCTGCCGGATCATCCTCGGTGATCGTCTTGTAGGCATAGTCAAGTTTGGGGAAGCGGTACTGCCTTCCATAGTATTGACTCGGGAGTTTGCAAACATGCATGGCTGCGATCATTATGTCTGAACAAGTGGTGAAGTGTCCCCTCATGTTCCAAGGCTCATGGTAGAGGAACTTGTCCATATCGTAGGCGATGTTGTATGCGGTGACGACCTTGCCTTTCAGGATCTTCCTGACCTTTTCGATGACTTCCATCGCAGGTGGCGCTTCGGATACCATATCCAAGGTCATGTCGGTGTTCTGGAAGATCCATGCATCCCTGTGGTAATCATCCCACTGATCGGTGTCATATCCCAATACAGAACCGAAAACGTCCTCCACAGTACCCTTGGACAGGGAGACCTTCGTGATTCCGACATCGACCACGAGGTCCTTGGGTGCACCCTCCAATCCCGTTGTCTCAGTATCGATGACATAGATCTCGTCCGGAGGGAAATCATCCAATGTGAAGTAAGGTGACATGTACCTCACAAGTCAAACTATCTATTTCAATCCATTCAAATTATTCAGTTAGTAACATCTGGCTTCAATGGGACCAACGGGTTGTTATTAACATGGAACGGTATCGGGTGGAAGGCCATGGTCGATCCACAGTTCTCATGAGTCGATAGGCTGTAGGATAAGTCGGAGTCGGTGGTATCATCAGATACAGCAACATAAGGGAAGGTAGGTTCGTAAGTCGTCCGAACAGGTTCATAGCCATGGTCGAAGTGGATGGCATCATCGAGAAGTGTCATGTTAAGAACACTGGTCGTTGCAGGGAGATACTCGTACCAGGAACCAAGGTCGTTCTTCAGGGTTCCGATTCAGAGACGAGGAAGACACGCTACGACCTCATAGCGGCCTACAAGGGGGACATGTTGATCAACATCGATTCCCAAGCTCCGAATGTCGTCTTTGGAGAATACCTCAGATCGTCCCGGATGTTCTCCGACGAAGCGGTAGTACGTCCGGAGTACACCCATGGCGATTCCCGTTTCGATTTCTATGTGGAAGACGGAACACGTAAGGTCCTGATAGAAGTCAAGGGCGTGACCTTGGAGTTCGATGGGATCTGCATGTTCCCCGATGCCCCCACAGAGCGTGGGGTGAAACATCTGAGAGGTTTGGCACATGCGATCGACGAAGGCTACGAGAGCATGGTCTGTCTCATCGTGCAGATGAAGGGGATGGATCATTTCATCCCGAATTATGCTACACACAGGGAGTTCGGAGAGGTCCTCGAGGATGCATGTTCCAGAGGTGTTGTTCTCAAGGTCCTGGAATGCCATGTCGAAGAGGACGGTCTTGAGATAATCGGGGAGATACCCTACAGGTTTGAGTAAACTGATGCCGGGTAAGTCCCCGGCATCGAGGATTCATTCATAATCGGTGTCGATGCGGATGCTGTCCGGATCCTCACTCTCAAGGGTTCTGATGAGTCTTAGGTAATCCGACACCGCCTTCTCCTGATCGTTAATCATCTGATGGAGGAGGTAGACGTTCTTCATCATCGGATCTGCATCCATGAACCTTCCGTTTTCAGGTTCATCCTTGATCATGGACACTATCATGACTCTGACCGACCTGGTACCGGATTTAGCGTCCTCATAACCTATTACCGCTTCCAATGCGGCTTCACCATAGGCTGTGGCATTGATGTATTTCATAACACAGTCGAATATCTCAGGATAGTTGTTGAAATCAACGGCCTCGATAAGTTTCTCGAAATCATGGTACAGTTTGCGTTGGTAGTAGTCGTATCTTTTGATCTTGGATATTCCCACGTCCGACACTAGTTCGGAAGGGCCGTACATGTCCCTCATGTCGTTGATGGTGAATTCCGAATCGACTTGGAATTTACGCATGGTTCTCCCGTGGGGGGTTATCACCATGTTCTTCCTGACGATGTACATGTCGATGTCGGGTTGGATGATCCTGTTGTGTCTGAGGATCGCTCTGGCTTCGTCACGTCTCTTCCTACTCTCCTTGTTGTGTGATACCAGGGTATCCATGAACATGAC
The DNA here is from genome assembly GCA_017935945.1 of Candidatus Methanomethylophilaceae archaeon. Taxonomy (GTDB): domain Archaea; phylum Thermoplasmatota; class Thermoplasmata; order Methanomassiliicoccales; family Methanomethylophilaceae; genus Methanoprimaticola. Next base: position 4,113 of record JAGBGN010000108.1, read on the forward strand.
GACCACTATCAGGGCAAGGGTGTTGCAGAAGAGGTTGTTCAGATAATCCGTGATCGTCCATAGACCATCCATGATTATCACCGGCACCAGCATGATCACACTGGAAACGATGACGACCAAGACCAATTTCATTACCATGGAGATTTCGTATCCGAACTCCGTGTTGGAGGCACGACCCTTCTTGTATTCCGAGTCGAGTTGCTTGCCGTTTTTGGCAAGGGGGATGTTCGGTATCTTCAAAGACCGCACCGCCCTCTGATTATCTCGCGTATGCGATCCTGGGTTTCCTTAGCCGACAGTGTCGTGTTCACCAGGAACACATCGCATTGTGACAGGTATTCCCTGAAGAATTCAGTACGGGAGTTGATGCTACGTTCATCCTTGATGAGTTGGTGGGGGTTGCAGAAATCATTCTCCACCAGGTAGTCCAGGGCTTCCTCCGTTTTCATTTCTCTTACGATGCGGTCATCGGACTTGTCGCGTTTGAGCATGAAGATGTACTTCATGGATGTGCGGTCGATGACCGAACCCTTGCCGGCAACCCAGCGGACATTGCCTATTCCACGACCCTTGTTGTCGAATCTGACGCCGGTGACGAGTGGTTTGTACTCCTCCCATACATCACCGATGTCAGCATCGATGTAGCAGTTCTTCTCGGAACCTGCGACGGTGGGGCGATCCGAACCGAAGTTGACGAAGTACCAATCATCTGAGATGAGGTGGGTGTTCATCATCCTGAGGAGGCCCCAGGATTGAGTGGTCTTCCCTGTCTTGGAGGGGGCGATAAGTGTAACCCCGGAGCCGTCGATATCCAGTGCCGCACCATGTACGGAGAAGATCCCATGGGCTTTCTCGAGGATGTTACCGGATATTCCCAGAGCGATGCTCTTGATCCATCCGTAGTAGTCGAAATTGAAGAGGAACATCGTGTAAGACGACACGTCGTATTCCGCATGAAGGTCGCACGAATCATCGTTGATGCAGTATATCCTGGCATGTGGGCGAACATGGTCGGACATATGGTAGAAATTGTCCGTCCACATATCCATGTAATCCCTATTCTCTGTGAATAGTTCCACACAGATGCCGTTGATGTCTGCCTTGGATGAGTGGTACTTGAACGCCTCACAGCGCTTTCTAAGTTCTACGGACCTTTCATCATCAATGATAGTTACCTTGTAAGCCAAATCTTTCCCCAAATGTGCATGGGGGATGAAGCTTATAGAATCTCCTGACTCAGGACTCGGTGGATACTGGGTCGGACGGTACTATCGGTGTTATGAACTGGTTGTTGAGCCCCCACATCGCCAGATCCTTCAGTATCGGCATAATGGACATTCCCTTGGAAGTGAGTTCGTAACACACCTTCACGCCCTTCTCGGAGTCTACATTGCGGGTGATCATGTGGTCCGCCTCCAGTTCTTTCAACTGTTTGGTCAGTATCCTCGATGATATTTTCCCAATGACCTTCTGGAGTTCTGAGAACCTCATGGGTCCGCTGTGGATTAGGAGACATAGTATCGTAACCTTCCAACGTCCTTCTATGACGGACATCGCTGCGTCGACTGCACAGTCGTACCTGATGTTTTTGTTCTCCATAATGTTAGTAACAAAATGTTATTTAATTACTTTTTGTAACAACAAATTTATATATAGTATCTAGAAGATGAACCAACACTATGTCGAAGATAGTAGCAATTGTAAGTAGTCCTAGAAAACAGAGCAATTCAGCCGACATCGTCGATAAGATGATTGAAGTTGCAAAGGCCAACGGAAACGAGGTCCAGAGGTTCTCCATGAACGACCTTGAGAAGTTCATGGGTTGCCAGGCTTGCATGGCATGTAAGAAGTCTGGAAAGTGTGTCAGGAAGGATGATATCGCACCCATCATCGATGCGATCTTCCAGGCAGACAGCGTCATCCTCTCCACTCCCGATTACTTCGGACAGCCCTGTGCACAGTACAGGCTCCTCGAGGACAGGATGTACAGCTTCATCGGTCCCAACTTCGTCCCCTTCATCGAGGCTGGAAAGAAGGTCGCAGTCGTCGTCACATGTGCTTCCGGAGTCGATGGAGCAGTGCAGATCAGCAAGAACATCACCGGGGTCATGACTAACTTTTTCAAATTCGAATCCGTTGGGGAAATCGTCTACTCCGAACTCCAGAACGGACCTGCCAAGGACAACGAGCAGGTCATGGCTGAGGCAGCGGAGATGGCATCCAAGCTCTAAGGCAAACTAAGAACATAGGATGTGAACGGATGGGAAAAGCGATAGTCTATGCTACTGGTTTAACGAAGAATACGAAGAATCTCGCTCAGTATATCTCTAAGAAAGCGGGTACCGACATATTCAACCTGAAGGAACTCTCCAAACTGGATCTCAGTTCCTATGACACCGTCATCTTCGGAACCGGCGTACATGCAGGTAAGCCCTACAAACAGGTCACCGAGTTCATAGAGAACAACAGGGATGCCCTTAATGGAAAGAAGTTGTACTTGTTCATCAGTTGCATGTACAACGATGAGAAGGGAGACAACCAGTGTGAGAAGATCGCAACCGATCTCGGTATCCCCGATGCAGTTTACTTCAACAAGAAGGCTGAGGAGATGAACGAGGACGGATTCCCCGTCGCAGTCGACGACTTCATCGCGAGATTGTGATTCAATGAATGTGACCCTGATAGTATTGGGAGTCTATGTCCTGTTGAACTTACTGTCATTCGGGATGTTCGTATGGGACAAGCACAAGGCAAAGAACGATCAGTGGAGGACTCCCGAGTCCACGCTTATCCTGTCTGCATTACTCGGTCCTTTCGGTGCGACCGCGGGTATGAAGCTGGCAAGGCATAAGACCCAGAAACTGAAGTTCAAGCTGGTGTACATCTTCCTGGTGATCCATGTGATCATCATAGTCTACCTGGGCTACGGTGCATTGTTCTGAAACAGCGGGGTAATCCCCGCATCCTTCCTTTTTTGGATTCAGGATTGCATTAGTTTTATCTTCTAGTAAAAAATCATCAATCCATAAGTGACATGATGCTTGTTCAGGATTACATTGGTTTGATCCTGGTATATGGCCTGATTGCAATCTCACTAGCCATCGGACTGTATCTGGATCGTAGGGGGAGCGCCCTCGATGTACGCAAGATAATCCATATCGGTGTGGGCAATTTCATTTTCATCTGGTGGATGTTCACCGAAGGGTGGGTGATGTTGACTTTCTTCACCATTCCCTTTGCAATCCTGCTTTTCATCGCCATGTTGAAGGACAACATCATATCCGAATCAGATCTGGGAAGGATCAACAAGAAGGGTCACAAGACGGGTCTGTTCCTCTATGCGGTCAGTATTAGCTTGATGATCCTGCTGTTCTCTGATCATTGGGTTGCTGCAACATTCGGTATCGTAGCCATGACCTATGGTGACGGTTTCGGATGTGTCATAGGCAAGAGGTTCGGAAAACATCCAGGGTTCAACGGGAAGACCTTGGAAGGTTCCCTGGCCGTATTCATCTTTACGACAGTCGTATGCATGGTCGTACTCGCCCTGTACTCGTTCCTTTCCTCTGAAATGGTGCTGGGATTCTCGGCAGACTGTACCGCAATCGTTCCTGGATTCGTCGCATGCATCATCGCCGGATTGGTTGCAACAATCGTCGAGGCCGTGTGCCATGGAGCGTATGATAACATAGCCATCCCCATGTCGGTGGCTCTGGTTATGGTACTACTGGGGTTGTAACATGACTTGGTACGTTGTAGACGGGATGGATGGATCCGGAAAGAGTTCCATAGCCGATACATTGTGCTCCTGTCTCAGTTCCAATGGTCGCAAGGTCATCGTACTGACCCATCCGAACACAGATACGTTCATCGGAAGGTTGGAACGGAAGGCATTGACGATAGAGGGCAAGCCGGCCTTGATCGTCACCATCGGATTGTACATCGCCGATGTACTAAGTTCCCTTTCCAAGCTCAAAAGGTTGCAGAGGATCTACGATGATGTTGTTTTCGTGCGTTATACGGGTGCTGTGGCCTACCTCCCGGAAAGCATCTGTCCCATTGCTTACCGTACGATCTCAAGCATACTGCCCAAGCCCGATGTCAGATTATTCGTCGATGTGGATGCAGAAACCGCTATGAGACGTATAAGGTCACGCGGTGATGATGTAGAGGTCTTCGAGACGGTGGAGAGGTTGGAATCCACCCGCAGTAAACTCAGGACCATACTCGCCGATTGGGAGATCATCGATAATACCGGGACCATTGAAGAATCGAGGTTGAAGGTGGAGGAGTGCATCCGTTCCAGATCATGACGGATGCACGGCATCGCGTCAGATGCCGTATATCTTCCTCACGTCGGTCTCCTCGCCGGGGTGGCCGAGTAGAACAACGCGGCTGTCTGCCCTCTCCTTGATCAATTCCATGCCGATCCTGTCACCAAGTTGTCTGGAGAAGTCCTTGATCTCCTCGAACGAGGGCATGCATGCCATGGACAGGCGTTTCCTGGAACCACCGACGAAGACGTACCCCTTGGGTTCTACAAGATCCGGATCGGCTATGCGATCGAGACGTGCATAATCATCGATCCAGCCCAGATTCACATCCTTGACGAGGGTGTGCCTTATGACGGTGCGTGTCTCGAGGGAGGGCATCATCTCCAAGGTCTTCATTATCTTCTCCCACCCGTCAGACACCTTGGGACGACATACGGAACGGTACACATCCTCGTTCGGGGCAGCGACCGTGACGTAAAGTTGCATCGGCAACGTGTCCAGTGACTCCAATCTCTCAGGATATGTTCCATTGGTCACCATGAATGTGGTCATGCCCCTGCGGTGGCATTCTTCGATGAACTCGGAGAGGTATGGGTAGGTGATGGGTTCGCCCGCCAGAGATATGGCAACCTGATTGGGGTTGCATGCTTCCTCGAACATCTCGGGGGAACAGCGCGGATCGCCTTTGAAACCGGTGATCAATTTCCTCTGGTGGGCAATGAGGGCGTCGAGCATCTCCTTGGGTTCCGACCAGTCCTTTACCTCGAAGTCGTTCTCCTGGACCCTCCAACAGAATGTGCACATGTGGCTGCATTCGTTAATCGCGGGGGTCATCTGAAGACACCTGTGGCTGCTGATACCGTAGAAGTCCTGTTTGTAACAGTGTCTCTCATGCAACATGCTCTCCTTCATCCAGTGACATAGTTTCACTGCGGCATGGTCATTGTGGAGTCTGTATTGCTGTTTTATCAGTAGGTCCTTGTACGCTTGATCCATTTTGATGCCTCAGAAATCGAATAGGCTGCGCTGACCCTTCGGTTTGGAAGCAGCCGGGGTGGGTGCGGGAGCGGGGGGTTCCACGCTGGTGACGTTCTTAGGTTTGGATTTGGGAACATCGGTCTCAATCTTCTCGGTGACAGGTTTGGTTTCCAGTTCCGAGAATATGGCTTTCACGTCTTTGGAATCGGGCTTCTTGTCCAAAAGGAATCCCAGTTCTTCTGGTTCAAGTTCTGCGCCACGGGTGATGGCGACACACAGTTCCCTATCGTTAGACATCATCGTTTTCAACGGATGCAGGATGTCCATGGAGACCCTGCGTGTGGATGTATGCAGATACACTGCAAGTTTCATCACCGTGGATCCCTTCAGTGCACGAACACTTTTGCTACGGGACATCTTGGATAGGTACATCGGGAAGCGTATACGTTCACGGGAGTAACGGTCCGTCCAACGGGATGAGATCACCCCAGCGGTCATGAGGTCCCCGGCATACGACCAGAACCCATAGTATTGACGTTTGTGGACACGGCCCAGAAAGATGTCGGCACGGGACAGCATCTCGTATCCACGCACCAGATCTCCGCGGTCTGGGAACTCGTAAGGCATGTTCTCATCCATCCAGAGCATGGTGGTCTGGGGGTCTGTGTCCGACTGACTGTAAATGCGTCTGGCAGAGGGTACATCGTCTTTTCTGAAGACAGCGGTCATCAGCTCATACATGTCGCTGCGGGATTCTCTGGATGAGAGTCCTTCTGCCATCTCTAACGTGACCTCGTCGACACCCAGCGACAGGGATTCAAGATTGCGGACTGCAGCACGGAGGTCTCCGTTGGCATTGGATACCAACAGCTCCATGGCAGCGGGTTCGACTTCCACTCCCTCTGCTTCTGCGATCCTGTACAGGGTCTTGGTGACGGTCGTGGCAGTGGGTTTCTTGAATGTGATCTGAAGGGTGTTGTTTGCGACGACGGAGCTCTTGCGTTTCAACTCGTAAAAATCGTTGACAATGAGGATTACAGGCTGGGATGTCTCCTTGATCAGACGGTTTATGACGGGCATCGCTCCACGGTCTGCGTTACCGAAGAGGCTGTCCGCTTCGTCCAATATTATCAGTTTCCTTGCCCCTGTGGCAGCATCCATGTAACTGCCATCGTCTCCGAAGGTATTGAACATGGAACCGCGAATGGCTACGTTCTCGATAGCGGAGCCCGTACGTTGATCGGAGGAGTTCATCTCCACAGTATCCCAGCCCATCTCCCGGGCCAGGGCTTCTGCAGAGGTGGTCTTGCCCACACCGGGACTACCCATCAGGACCAGGGCCCTTTTCTCTGGTATGCCTGTGGTCCAGCTCTTGGCCCACGCCCTCATGGTATTCACTGCGGTGGGATTCCCTACTACTGAATCGAGTGATTGTGGACGATATTTCTCCGTCCAGTCCATCAACTGGCCTCCGGGCTGTATACGGCTCTGAAGATGTCCGATGCATGATACATAAACAGACCCAGTTTGATGAACAGCAACAGCATGTAGCTTTCGGACAACATGGGGGTTATGTACCAGAGGATGAAGGTCATGCAGAGGAACATTGCTCCACGGGACCATTGTTTCAGTACGAGGTGTCCAATTCCGAAGACGTTGAAGAAGCTGGGGATTAGTGCCAGCATGAGGGCGATTATGCCGTTCTTCCTCATCCTGATTATGGGCATCTGTCTGGCCAGTGCTGCTCCGCAACTGTCGCAGAAATCATCAGAGGGGCCCACAGGTGAGCCGCATGAATGGCATCTGCCATCGGTAACAAGGTTGTCCCCGTCCATACGGAGGGCTTTGGATTTCATGCACCCGCAACGGTGACAGAAATCTGAATCATCGGGTATCTGACACCCGCATTCTGAACATATGTAGATCATTGGGTAACATCTCCGGACAGATGCATGCTGTAGATACCCCCTAAACATTCGACCTTTATAGGTTCGCCGTAGAGCTCCGACACGACCTCGTCGGTAAGCAGCTCCTCTTTGAGGCCATCGGCGAATACCTCTCCGTCCCGGATCATCACGATGCGTTTGACTGATACGGGGATGTCGGTGAGATCGTGGGTGACCATGACTATCGATATGCCGGAGGAGATCATCAGATCGAACATAGAACGGAACTTTGATTTCATTACGATGTCCAAACCTGTCATCGGCTCATCGAGAACCAAGAGACTCGGGTCAGTGACAAGTGCTCTGGCGATGAGTGCGCGCCTCATCTCACCAAGCGATATGTTCCTGATCTCATGTTCCAGTATATCCTCTATGCCCATCTCCTTAGCTGCATTGAGGACGGATCTTATCATATCGGGAGTGACGGTGTGGTTCCTGAACACATCCAAGCTGTTGAAGAAGCCGGAGCATATCACCTCACTGACGATGGTATCGCTCCTGAACATCGATTGCAGGTCCATGGAGACGACCCCCATACGTCCACGGATCTCGAAGAGGTTCCATCTGTCCTCTCCGAATATGCGCATGGTGGAGGGGGATTCCTCATCATAGTATGGCCTGATGTCGCCTCTCAAGAGCTTTATCAAGGTCGTCTTACCAGAACCATTGGGGCCGATGACAGCGACATTCTCGCCCTTGAATATGTCCAGATCTACAGACCTGAGAATATGGTCCCCATCCCTCACGACAGATACGTTCCTCAGCTCCAGAGCTTTTTCCATGTTCGCACCCAGATACAGGTAATACTTAATTTTAAACCGAATGATTTCGGATCATCCGTCATATGTGATCGGTCAGATCAGTAATCGGCAAGTTCCTTTTTCTCGGAGGGTATCCTCAGGAGTTTGTCCATCTCCTCCAGCAACTTTGCCACATCCATTCCGAGCTTGGTGAGTGAGACGATGGTGGATCTAGAACTGTCATCCATGTCCTGGTTGACGAGCCCCATTGATTCCAGACTGTTGATCTTGTCGGGCATCCTGGGGTTGGATGACACGCCCTGGTAGATGTCTATCTTCCTACTGGGTCCATTGGTTATGAGGTAGAGCATGATGTTGATGAGGTGCTTTTCCTCAAACTTAGAAGCGTAAGGTATTCTGGATTCCTTCTTCATCGTATCATCCGGCTTGGGCTGGAGATTAACGGAAGTATATAAAAAAGCAGGGGGTGGCCCCTGCAAGGAAACGGGTTTAAGCGGTTGTGCCAGATATTTCCTTTCTCCTGAAGTAGACCAATGCCAGAGCCATCGTGATGATGGACAGGGGTAGACTGATTATCAGCGGGTCCACGGAGGAGATGATCGAATCGGGGAAGAGGACTGCCTCGCCGGTGATCAGCTTGCATATGGGGAGGAAGATACTCATTCCGGTGTTGAGGAAGAGTGCGCTGAACAGGTATGAACCGGTACCGGCGACGATACTGGCTATGGCTGCAGACTTGCAGGGGTTCTTCTTCGCATAGAGGGCATGGAAGTATGCTGGCAGAAGCGCGGCTGCAGTCATTCCCATGAAGACGGATGTCGCCTTGGCGATGATGTCCTTGGGCATGAGGTAGCAGTACACGACGACGAGAACCAACATGATCACGATGACGATCCTGTTGACATTGACGGACTTGGAGTCCCCTTCCATTCCCTTCTTGTTCTTGATGAGGGTGTACAGGTCGTATCCTCCGGCAGCTCCGATCGTGTGCATCAGAGCACTGATAGTGGAGATTGCTGCACAGATCAGGGACAGCAGGAAGAGCGAGATGAACAGGTCACCGAATGTCATTCCGTGGAACACCTCAACGATGTACTGGGGAATGATGAAGTCTGTACCGAGGCCGATGCTTGTGATGTACTGGAATGCTGTCATTCCATACTCGTTGTTGAAGTAGACGTTGCTGAGGGCTCCGACGGTGTATGCGGAACCGACGATCACGAGCATGAAGACCGAACCGTATATTAGGGACTTGTTGAGGTCCTTGTCGGACTTGGCGGACATGTACCTGACCACGAGCTGGGGCTGAGTGAGTGCACCGATTCCAACACCCATGACGAATGTTGTCACGACCGTCATCCATTCCTTGGAACCGAAGTCGGACATGGATGTCCATCCGTTGAATCCCTCCAGGACGCCGAGGTTGGTCTCACCGATCTTCTGGTCCCAGAGACCAGTCAGAGAGCTTGTAGCATCTCCGACACCTCCGAGGACCGCATAGGTGACAACCAGGATGACTGCCATACCGATGAACATGATTGCGGCCTGCAAGGCATCGTTGTACATGACCGCGATGATTCCACCGTATACGACGTATATCGCCACGATGAGGGACAACAGGATAAGGATGTAGTTGTAGTATTCAGTGAGGCCGGTCATAACTGCAATCGAATTGACTCCTCCCTTGAGGACAGCTGCAGCGTAGATGGGCATCATAATGATGATGAGAATCGCTGTGAAAGCTCTGATTCCCTTTGATTTGTACACTTTTCCAAGGAGATCTGCAAATGTGGATGCACCGAGTTTCCTTCCGATCTTCCTGGTCCTTCCTCCAAAGACGAGGAATGCCACAACAAGACCGACGAACAGATTCAGGAAACACAGCCACATCAGTGACATTCCATGTACGGCCGATTGTCCACCGAATCCGATAACGGCGGATGCACTGAGGAAGGTGGCTCCATATGAAAGGGCGATGATGATCGGACTGGTCTTGTTCCTTCCGAGAAGGAAATCATCGTTGTTGCGAGTGTGTTTGTATCCATAGTATCCGAGTAGGAGTGTGACGACTATGAACACAACCGCCATGGCGCCGAACATTGTCAGATTGACACCTTCAGCACTCATCCTCTTCATCCTCCGTATCTCTTCCAGCACCTTTCATGACTCCGTAAGCCACACAGAAAGCAACTGTTAGGAAGCATCCCAGGTAGGCTGACCAGATCCAAAAGTCTGGAATTCCAAGTATACTCATCTTTTCACCTTGTTGCGTGCTAACATTTAGCACGGATATTTGGAGGATGCCCTTTCGATATATAATATCATTGGAGGAATCGGACCGATGGAAAACCATTCTATTGATGTTTTAAGGAAAAAACGGTGGAGACATCGTCAAAATCTTTCTTCATGCTTGTTTCAGACTATTCAAATCTTAAACAGTCGACAATACGAATCCTGTTTGAAAGCGATGGCGTATGTGGATTCAGGGATGTATATCCGAAATCAACAGTATGCAAAACATGGAAAAGCAATCAGAAATCATTTAATATAATTCGTATATGGGGGTTTGTCTGGCTTGACCGGGGTGCTTGGCGTGCCCTATACCCGAAATCGTCAATACGCGGGGGTGACAGCAGGGGACGGCTCCTCTGAACATTCAAGCCCATCTAGCAACTATGAAACCTTGTCCTATAGAGTTGGTGTTTGTGACGAAGACGGCCGGAGGGTCGTTGTTCACACATTAATCGGGGGAACCGGGTCAGGTCCTGACGGGAGCAGCCTTACTTCGAACTACTGACGTTTACGGGGTAGCAGGGTTGAGACGCGAAATGGTAAACTTGAATCGGGAGGGGGTGTCAACCCCTGTGGCCAGGCGCTTTTTGCCACCGATTACAGTGAATCAGGAGTTCCTATCGGAAACAATGCCTGTAATGATATCGTTTGAGAAATCGAACAGTACGGCTGTATCTACACCATCGGTCAATCTGAGGATGCGGCTGTCATCGACCTTCCCCACTACAGCTCCATCGCATCCGACTTCCTTGAAAATCTCTATGACCTCAGCGGAGTGGGACGGGTCGCAAGAGAAGACGAACCCACAACCCTGGTAGGACAAGTGCCAACGGATCTCATCCACATCGTGGGGGCGCGGTATCAGGTTGACATCCACGGTGGCACCTTTTCCCGAGGATTCGAGCATCATCCCAAGAGTACCGATGTCGCCGGGGTTGCTCATATCCTTGCAGGCGTGTATCAGGTGCTTTTCAGCGGCTATAGCAACGGCTTCCATCTGTGCACGGACGAGTTCGCCTGGTTTTCCCATGGTGGTGACGAAAGCATATGGCACCTCCTCGGGATAATAACCGTCTGTATCGATGATGAACACGATGTCATCTCCGGGCATCGCGGTGTCGCTACGAAGAAGGGCATCCTTTGACACCGTTCCGACGATGGATATGTCGATCGCATTGTACTTGCAGTCGGGATGTGTGTGACCTCCGACGATCGGTACCCCGAAAGTGGATATGCCATCCTTGAGTCCGCGTATGACCTCCATGGGGACGTTACCATCCATGGTGGACAGTACATCAACCATTCCCAGGGCACGACCGCCCATGGCGACTATGTCGTTCACATTGACCAACACGGCGAAGTATCCTGCATGATAGGGGCTGGACTCCAGAAGGGATTCCATGATGCCATCGGCAGCGAATAGAACATACTTGTCGCCGACATCCAGCGCAGCGGCATCCTCTCCCTCGGCAACGAACACATGTGGGAAGTCCCTGGTAGGTAGGAGGTCGACGACCTCGCGTATGCTGTTCTTACGTGTTACTCCGCTGAAACCGCGTATTGCATCTGCTATCTCATGGACGGACATGGTACATACACCTCAACGCCATAGGCCACGCTTACGTAGGATACGTATGGAGACGGCACAAAGGGTCACCATGATGACCATCAGGATGTACGGGGTGTAGGCATAACCAGACCCGGGAAGGGATACGTTCATTCCGTAGAAACTGGCGATCATCGTGGGGATGGAGATGATCAGGGTGATGGACGTCAGGAACTTCATGACGTTGGATAGGGAGTTGTTCAGGTCTGCCTCCACCAATTGCCTGGTACCTTTGATGATCTGACTGTAAGTGGTGGTCATCTCGAGTGCCTGGTTCGTCTCGATTATGACATCATCCATGAGTTCCCTGTCTTCGAGGGATGAGATGAAACGGGATTGTTTGCTGATCCTGTCCACTATGGATGCGTTAACAGAAAGGGATGTCTTGAAGTAAACCAGGTTCGATTCGAGTTCGTGGAGTTCGAAGAGGTCGTCCCTGCGGGTGGCCTTACGTATCGACTCCTCGATCGCCATGCGCTTGACTTCGATGTACTTCAGGTCAGCCTGGTAATTCACGGCGATTCTGAAGAGCAACTGCAGAACGAAACGGGGTCTGTTGGCGATATTGACCGTGTTGATGTTCTTGTTGCGACTGGAGATGATAGTGCTGACTGCGAAAAGCTCCTGTAGACAGACAGTGACGATGGCGTTGTCGGTTACCGTGATGGAGATGGGGTAGGTTGTGAACTCCTCCCTTCCGTTCCTCCATTCCCTGGTAGGGGCATCGACCAGGATGAGGGTGTACTTGGATGATACTTCGGCCCTGGAACCTTCCTCGTCATCCAATGCAGCTGTGAGTGCTTCCCTCTCGATGTTGAGGGATGTGTGCACGAACTCGATCTCATCGGGTGTGGGATTGACCATGTTTATCCAGACATCATCATGTATCTCATCGGTGAGGCATGGTCTCCCGTCTCTCATCTCATAGATATCGATAGCCATCGTCGGTCACCTCACAGCAGGAAAGACAGTATCACCATGACGAATGCGAACATCGTCACATTGGAGACCGCGTTGGAAACATTGTCGGACATCGTCTGGCGTTTGGCCTCGTCTTTGACACCGAGTCTCTCCAGCAACCAGTTGATACCGCCGGCAAATATGAATCCTCCGTCAAACGGATATGCCGGAAGGGCGTTGGATATGGCAAGGAGGAGGTCCAACCAGAATATCCAATACAGAAGAGACATGATTATCCAGAAGATCTCCCCGGCAGGTGCATCGTACCACCATCTGACATCCTCATGGACGGGAGTCATGCCGTTGAAGGGTCCCGACATGTAGCTGAGAAGGGACTGCACGTAGGAGAATGGTTCCTCCGTGACGTTGTAGAACGGGTCGGTCGCACGGTCGAGGTATGCTTCGGGTGTGATGAGGGACATGCCGGAAGTGTTGACGGACAGGCCCAGGAATCCAACACCGCCCTTCGATGTCAGTGTGACATAGTAGTCTTTCAGTTCGTAGCCCTCTCCGGTATCCATGGATATGGTTGTGACCTTGATCTCCTGACCGGGGTATGTGGTTTCCATGACCTCCTTGAATTCATGGCATCCGCCGAACTCGTAGACGGTTCCATCGATGGTCATGGACTGAAGGAATGTTCCGTATTCGATTCCAGCCTTATCCGCTGCGCTGCCGACTGTGACGGTCTTGATGAAGGCACCGATCTGTATCCCCTCATCGGAGGTCCTGTGGATGCCATCTTCCATCCTATACTCTAGTATGTACTTCTCACGGGGATCGAAATCCAGAGTCGGATCCACGAAGTCCAATGAGAATATGTCATCGAATTCAACGGTCGTGAGTTCATGGAATTCGGAGACCGTACCATCGTCCATGATGACGGCTGCAGACATGATGAGGGCGGATGCCGGTATCTCGGCCAGGTATGCCGGCGAGTTCATATCGACCGAACTCACACCGGCAGCATCAGGGTCATCGGTGGATATCTGGCCGCAGGAGAACACAAGCAGTATCATGCAGAATATTGCCAGGAATGTGTTGACAGATATTCCGGCGGTATACATGTCCATCTGTACACGACGGGACTTGGTCCTCATCTGCTCATCATCCGGTTCCACATACGCACCCAGGGGAACCACACCGTAAAGGAGACCCGTGGATTTGACATCAGCATCATTGGCTCTGGTCTGGACCCCGTGTCCGAATTCATGTACCGCCATGGCAATCAGGAGGGCCACGATACCGTAACTCAGGGGAAGAATCGGGTTGAAACCGGGAATCGCCAGAGCATACTCAATTCCGATGGATTCGGAACCGATCCTGCTCGGTATGGCCAGTATCGCCACGACCATCATGTACAGCATCAAGAACAGCAGTATGGCCGAGATGAGTTTGGATATGAAACCGAAGAATCTCCAGAAACGTGTGTATTTGGATAGCCGGTCCATCAGACCGATGCCGATCCTGGTGGAGATCATGAGGCATGGGCCGTACTTCACAAGATGGAATCCCTTGGCCTTCTCCGGATTCTTCCAGACCCAGACGTATATCGGGATGTATATTATCAGAAGCACTAGGAGTACCAGGTATGCGGAATTCATGTTCTCCCCTGGAGACCGATGCTCTTCTAATATAAAATGAGGTGACAGTCATCTGCGGTCCGGATGAACGATCGCATCATCATCCAATGACTCTATTATCCTCTTCGCCCAGGACAGTTTCCTCAGTTTGATCTCAGGTGATGAACCCTCCTTGGGCATGGGATCGGTGAAATCGAACCCCAGCAGAAGGATGCGTACCGCCCCGAAATGATTGGCGATGCATACTGCACGGTCACCGTCGGTGAATCCCCCGAAGTTGTACACAGTGTTTTCAGGAACGGATTGGGTACTGAGGACAACAGGACCCTCGAATGATCCTGCATAGGTGGATACAAGTTCACTATTGTCTCCATGGGCGTGTATGACGGTTGTCGCACCTTCAGCACTGCATTCCAGCTGGGGTTGGATCTCACCATCGAGGTCCGTGACAACGATGTCCGGGCGGATTCCCAGGGATCTCAACCTTCCAACAGATGAACCGGATGCTATCACGGTCCCTTCCGGGGGGTCATGCGAGATGTCTGATTCCAAGCAGGGTGCATTGCCGATGACGGTTACCGTCTTCGATATCCTTTCACCGAGTTCATCATCTGATATGAGGTCGGAATTCAAGGTGACGGCCTTGAGCAATCTGACGCACATCTCGTCTTCGAACCTATCGAATCCGAGATCACTCAGAATCTCCTCATAGATGGGCTCCCACCGGTCAAACCTCAACTACAGATTCCTCCTCGGAAACATCCTTGCTGAGGTATCTCGACTTGTAGAAGTTGAGTACAAGGGAGAGTATGATTCCCAACACGATCTCGA
The DNA here is from genome assembly GCA_017935945.1 of Candidatus Methanomethylophilaceae archaeon. GTDB lineage: Archaea > Thermoplasmatota > Thermoplasmata > Methanomassiliicoccales > Methanomethylophilaceae > Methanoprimaticola. Next base: position 19,344 of record JAGBGN010000108.1, read on the forward strand.
CAATGCCGAAGTCGTTGGCGTAGTGTGCGTTGATATAATTCTGCAGGATATCCAGGATACCGGTTGCAACAAGACCTATGCTTACCAGACTTATGCTGTCGGTGAACATCCTCGATCTCACAATGCGGTTAATCTGGTAATCCTCGATGACCTCACCCAGGATGCCTATGATTATTCCCATCACAGTGGGCCAGATCATCACATAGGTACCGTAGACTATCTTCCCCAAAGTGGACTCGATGTACAGATCTTCGAAATTGTAGAATGACCAGAGGAGACTGATCATGACGACAGACAGTCCGAGACACAGGAAGATGAATTTCGTGCTGTGGTTGAACAGGTTCTTCTTGAGTAGCGATTTGGTCGATTGTATCTTGCTGTAGAAATCGTACGCATAGATCAGAATCACCAGTCCGATCAGGAAGGCGGTAATGCTTCCGGACATGTCTGCGATGGTGTTGAAGTCCTTCGTATCACTGTACAATACCAGCCCTGGTATGAGGAAAACGCTGGCGATCAGCATTATCGTCAGACCGAGTGGAGCCAAGAACCTTTTCCTCTTTCCCGGATCCGACATCATACGTGTGAAGATGTAGAGCGAACCTTCGATACCGGGGGCTTGTTTGACGTACACCTTCTTCACAGAATCCACATGTGCACGTGATGAGATGATGGGGTAGATGTACTCATCCTCGGCACCATCTCCCACAAGGACAACGCTTTCAGGTTCCACTTCATTCAGAACCTGCTCCAGTTGTGATACGAGGGCTAGATCGGATCTGTGGCCGACCTTCTCATCACCGCATATCAATGCGACATCCGCATCATGTCCATCCTCCTGAAGTTCGAGGCAGACACTCACAGCAGCGTATAGTGCATTGAGGTCCGAATCCTCTGGATCGGCGATGCCGAATGCCGTGGCGGCATCGAGACAGTCGCTGACGCCGATGACTGGGGTGTTAACCTTCCCTTTGACACCGAAATCATCATCCCTGTCAACGACGAGAACCAGAGTCTTCTTCATGTCTCTGAATCTTCATTGTTGGATATAATGATTCCATTTCCACGAACAGTTAACATGTTTCGATACAGGGCCTACGTCTTGGATGAATCGTTAGGTATTTTCAAAAAACCTCCATTCGGCAGGATAATATGTTATTATTTGTGAAAACAGGGCCTCAGTCCATCTAATGTTTTTTATCGGTGTTGTCGTTGTTGGGTCGATGCAGATCAGATGGCACGGACATTCATGTTTTGAGTTCAGCGATGGTGAACTCACGGTTGTTATAGATCCCCATGATGGGCGTTCGATAGGTATCAAACCCCCGGTTGCAAATGCCGATGTTGTCCTGATTTCACATAACCATTACGATCACAATGCTTCCCGTGTCATCAAGGGTGGATTCGAACCGATATTGTCCAGAAACGGATTGTTCAATGTGAAGGGCATGGATTTCGAGGGATTACCCACATTCCATGATACTTCGCAGGGTCAGTGCAGGGGTTGCAATACCATGTATCTCTTCGAGATGGATGGTATTCGCATATGTCATTGCGGTGACCTCGGATGCATTCCTGATGAGGATGTTCTTTCCCGCCTACGCGACATAGACATCCTCATGGTGCCTACCGGTGAGGTCTTCACCATGGTCATGTCCGATGTGAAGAGGTTCATCGAACTCGTCAATCCGACTATCGTGGTTCCAATGCACTATCGTGTGGGTGGTCTCTCGATTCCCATAAGTCCTCTCGATGACTTCCTCAACATGATCCCAGAGGAGGCAATAGATTACATCGGGAACGTAATCGACATCACACCCGAGGATCTCACAGAGAACAAGGAATGCTGGGTCTTCGACAGATGAATCGTGGGTTCTTGAAGAGAAGATAAGTTGTTTGGGGAGCCCCTACTCAGTAGAGGCCGAGTCCATCCTCGATTTTTCCCATCTCGATGGGTGTGGTGTCATCGCCGACGACGGCACCCTTGGAGTTGGCAACCACGCCTGCCCCGACGGCACGGGAACCGTGGTTGACAGATGTCCTGAGAACATCGACCTTGAGTACGCTTTTCAGCAGGTCGACTTCCTCGTCGGATGCATCGGGGTGACATATGCAACCCTTGTTGGTGGCTTTGCATACGGATCCCACGGTGCTGCATCCCGCTATCCTTGCGGGAACGCATTCCACACCGAGTATGTCGGAGATAGCCTCGATGACGGGTGCTTCGTAGAGGTCACTGACCAGAGCGCCGTTGTCATTGGCGAGGATGTTGTTCCCTGCTGCATTCAGCTGGTCATCCAATGGCATGCATGGGATGTGCTCGGATATGATGGATACTTCCCTTCCATCCGCAAGGCCTGATACAATCGATCCGTTGGAATTCATGACGACGAGTGACCCGACCACGTAGGATCCGGCCATCGTCGTCAATACGGTTTTGACGCCAAGTGCCTCCTCGATCTTCTTCACGAAGTCTGCGGGGGCATCACTGGCAACGAATGCCAGGCTCTCGTTTGCAACTGCGAACACACCTATGTTGGGGTTTCCACCGTAACGTGAGAGCCTCATCATCGTTGACCAACTCACTCGGCAAGGGAGACTTCCACAAGTCCGTCATCGAATTTGACGGCCTTGACGGTAATCTTGTTCGGAGGGTTGCGAATTCCCCTCTCCCAGATCTTCTGGTTGACACTGGCGTCGATCCAGACGTTGTCCTCATCGACCCTCATGTGCCTCATAATGTTCTCCCTGACTTCCTTGACTGCGCGGTTGGCCCTCCTGGTGCGGGGTGCCTGCTTGGTCTTCCTCAGGGGTATGACTATGATCCTCTCAACTTCGTCTGCCATAGGGATCACTCCTTGAGTTTGCTCATGCGCCATGACCTTCTCTTGGGGTGGCGGAGGAACTGCCTGTTGGTCCTCATCATGACCCAAGCGGGAACACGGCGGTTCTGCTTGACTTTCTTGTTCAACCTGGCTTTCATTGCCGGGGCCTTAGTGCTTGACATGATTATCTCCTCTGTATGGTGATCTCCCTCTTCTGGGGGGTGATCTGCCCAAGGATGTTCTTCAGCATGGCATCGTCGATGGGTCCCATGAGCCTTCCACTCTGTGCAAGCTGTATGAGCTGCATCTCGACGGAATCGGCCATCTGGGGGTTTGCGAGCCTGATGTTGCCCAGCCTGTCCCTGGCTTCAGGAGTCAGGATCTGTCTGAGAACGGACTGCTTCTGCATCTCAAACTGCTTGGCCTGCTCCTCCTGTGCAGCTTGCTGCTGAGCCTGCTGCTGGATCTCGGCCATTCTTTTTTGTCTGAGTGCTGCCAATTCAGGATCTTCCATGCTGATTCCTCCTTCAGGCCTTCATCTCGTCATAAACCTCTTTCGCAGTGTTGTCCAGGAGGGACTGTCCTGCGGGGCTGATTGCACGACCCTGCTTGTCCTTGGAGACAAGGTATCCGGCTGCCTCGAGCTGCATCATGCACTTCCTGGCGATGTTGCGGCTTCCCTTGACTGCCCTGTTGGGCATGGATCCTTTGTCTGCGTATCCACCGTACTCTGCTGCGAGCTTGGAGGATCCCATGGGTCCTTTCACGTACAGCTTCCTCATGATGGAGGCGGCCCTAGTGTACCACCAGTCATCCTGGGAAGGAGCTTTCTCTGTGTGCCTGCCGGTCTTGACATACTCGGCCCACTCAGGGGGAACGATGTTGGGGTTCTCCTTGAGTTTCTGGGCCGTCTTGAGTATGAGCTGCTCTGCAGGAACATCGTAGACGGTTACCATTTCAATACCTCGCAATGCCCCTTTAAGGAGCACTAACGAGAAGTGGTATTACAGATATGATATATAAGCATTGCTATTAACTTTAGCAGTGATAATCCAATTTCGCACGTTCGGCACCATTTGCCCCCGTACGACCTGAGGGAGAAAAACCCTCCACGGCAGAATACTCCTCATAGGAGTGCCTGATCTCCGTGGTTGGGACGATGCAACAATTGTATTTAAAACCTATGATATGGAAAAGATGATATGACATCGATGTGATCGATCAACCACTGCATGCACGTTGGAACCTCAGATAGTTTTTTAATCGATACCGTAGGATAGTACTGTATGTCTGATGGAGAAAGGAACTTCTGTGTGAAGTGCGGACGTAGTCTGCCACAGGGTTCTTCGTTTTGTCCGGAATGTGGTGCATCCGTCAACGGCGATGTCAATCCATATTCCCAACAATATCAACCTAACAGGGCAAATGCTGGAATGCTCACAATGGACAATCTGTATGTTTTCATACTGATCTATGGAATAATCGCCCTGCTCATGGCGTTGATGATGCTCCTCGCAGGATTTGTCCTGACGCCCGAGGTCTGGCAGGAGCTCATGTCCATGCTTCCTCCTGAGGAAGCTGCAATCTATGATGATTATGATTTGAACATGTTGTCGAATCTGATGTTCATCACCGGCGGTATATTACTTGTCAGTTCGATCACAGCCATAGTCTCTGCGATCTTCATCAAGAAACGTGAGAACTGGAAGATGGCTATCGCACTCTGCGTTGTCGCAGCACTCACTTCCATAATCATGGATGTAGTGATCGGGATCATCCTCTGTATTGTCGGTTTATTCATGGCGTACAACATCTACAAGAACAAAGATTGCTTCAACAGCTGAATCTGACAATCCCTCACAATCCGTCCCGGCGTTGTAATCTCCGATACCGGGACGGTTTAAACCCGAACAACCTCGTTATAAGGTGTGCTTGAAACACTGATTCAACTCACATGACATCGATGCATCTGATATTCGGATCCTGTGATAGTTGTTTTAAACGAGGATAATATCCTCGTGTCATGAGATATGTCGTGGCGATTTCAGGAGCATCCGGATCAATATATGGTGTCAGACTCCTCCAGGAGTTGAAAGGGGAGAAGATCCTCGTAATGTCGGACTCTGCCAAGGCCATTCTCGAATCCGAGACCGATTACACCGTCGACCAGGTCTGTGATATGGCCGATAAGGTCTACGGGGATGGAGACATGTTTGCCTCCATCGCCTCCGGTAGTTTTAGGTACGACGCCATGTTCGTCGCCCCTTGCAGTGAGTCGTCAGTGGCCAAGTTTGCCAACGGTATAGCCGATACACTCATCTCCCGTTCTGTCTCCGTTTGCATAAAGGAAGGCAGGAGGCTCGTCCTCCTCGTCAGGGAGACACCGAAGAGCGCAATCATGTTGGAGAACGAATTGAAACTGGCTCGTCTCGGCGTACGTATCGTGGATGCCAACCCCGGATTCTACCCCCGCCCCAAGACGGTCGATGACATAGTGGATATCGTCGTCGGCAGATGCATGGATCAGGTCGATGCGGAACACGACCTGTACAAGAGATGGGAATGAGTGCCCGACCAGACCTCGGGGTCACTCATCCCTGACGCTTCCCTTGTTGTATTCCTCATGGAGGCTCTCCATGTAAGCCTCCTCAATCTTCTCCACCGTTTTCTTGAAAGCTCCCTTCTTCAAAAGGGCCAGTTCGACCACGAACCACAGTGCGACCACGATCAACAGGATAGCGAACACTGACTTGGGGAATATGACCAGGCCGACGAGACCTATCGCTATGATCGGGAAGTACGTGTACATCGTGTAGATCACGAGGAACAGGAACAGAACCAATGCTATGGGCAGGGGACTCTTGTTAATCCTCCCGTTGGGGGACAGGAACTTGAACCTGGGGCATATCAGAAGGATCTGCAGGATTCCTGCAGTGGTGACGAAGAACACCATGGCAGATCTGGCGCAGACTTCTGCAGCTCCGGAATCGGACCAGGAGAGGTAATGGATCAGCTCCTCACCATTGGATGCGATGCTGGGCACCAGTCCAGCCAGGTACTCCCAGTCTATGACCAGAACTCCGTTTTCATATGCGAGCCATGTGGCGGCATATGTTATGAGGCCGAATGTGGCGATTATGATCGCTGAAGGGATGGAGAAACGCAGAACATCCGGAAGTATCAGGTCCTTGTTCTTCTCGGGTTTGGAGAAGAACGTCATGAAAAACGCCATTATGGATACGGATACGAAGGCATAGTATGTGTTCTGAATCGGTATCATCGGAATGGAACCGACGAAGACGAATGTGAACAGGAACATTATGGCCAGGGCGAAGTTGCGGGTCAGGTACAGTTTGAGGATATCCCTCATACCGGATACGGTCTTCCTTCCTTCGACTAGTGCCTTGGGGAGGGCGGAGAAGTTGTCATTGACCAGTATCATGTCGGAAACACCGCGTGCTGCATTGGAACCGCTTTCCAGTGAGATTCCGACCTGAGCGGATTTGAGTGACTTGACATCGTTGACACCATCTCCGATCATGGCCACGTACCTGTCGTTCCTTTTCAGAACCTCGATGACCTCCTCCTTGTTCTCAGGTTTCATCCTGCCGAAGATGTTGGTTTCGAGGATGGTCTTCTCACGCATCTCCGGATCCATCGAATCGAGTTCCGGTCCGGAGATTATCTTCCTCTCACCGGGGATGTTGGCGATACTGAACAGCGCATCGACGGTTACCGGGTCGTCTCCGGAGATGACTTTGAGGTCCATGTCGTTCTCGAGGAAGACCTCGATGGTCTCTCTGCAGTCATGTCTGACCTCATCACGGATGGATATCACCGTGAAGGGGTCCAGTTCAGGGATGGTCGGTTCGCCATCGGAGTACAGGGGGACGTCTCCGGCCTTGCAGATGACAACGGTCCTGAAACCTTTGAGGGACTCAGTCCTGACAATCTCGTCGATGTTCTCGACATCCTTGCAGTGTTCCCTCAGGATGCTCCAGGCTCCGGTGTACATGGTGACAACGTTTCCTGCATCCCTCACCTTTACAGCGCTGAATTTTCTCTGGGATGAGAACTGGATCTCATCGATCAATTCGCTGTCCGATTCACCGTATTCGGTGATTATCGTTCCGATCGTACGGTTCTTGCTGCCTGTGGCGGTGGCGAATACGGAGGCCAGATGTTCGGCCTCACCGGGATCGATGAGGTGGTGTGAATCCTGGAAGACGAGCTTGTTCGTCGTTATAGTTCCCGTCTTGTCCATACAGACCGTGTCCACATGACTTATGGATTCCACAGAGTTGGACCTCTGCAGCAATACTCCTGAGTCGGCCATGCGCACTGCTGCGATCATGTAGGTGAGCGTGATCAACAGGAAGAGTGCTATCGGGACGACATCCAGGCACAATACCAGGATCTCCAGTGTCTCTGCACTGAATAGGTCCCCGTGTCCGAGGATTACCATCACGGCGGTTATACCCATGAGGACAGCGGATGTGATCATGAGGACCTTAGTTATGGATCCGGTCTCCATCTGAAGGGGGGTCTTCTTGGATGTGAACTTCTTGGCGCTGAGGAGCATCTGGGATGCATAGGAATCATCGCCGAATGCGGTAACGCGGTAAACGCCCTCTCCGGTGATACAGAACGAACCAGAGTACACGGACTCGCCAACATTCTTCCTGACGGTACTGGACTCACCGGTGAGTAGGGACTCATCCATCTCCAGGGACCTGCATTCAAGGATCTCACCGTCGACAAGGGCCTGTTCTCCGGAACGGAGGATGATCAAGTCGTCCTTCACGATCTCCTTCTGATCGATCTCCACCTCCATACCGTCGCGTATGACCGTGACCTTGGGGCGGGTCAACAAGGATATCTTGTCCAACCTGCGTTTGGCACGCATCTCCTGGACGGTGGCAATCAGGATGTTCACTATGATGATCCCAGTCGCCGAGAGTGCGCTTATCACCTCGTGGCAGAAGAGGAGCATGGCTCCTATTATGAACAAAACGATGTTGAAGGGGGTGAACGTGTTCTTGACGAAGATGTCCGTGTATGTCCTGCTGGTGCGGACATCCCCGTTGTTGACTAGCCCCTGCTCTTTCCTCTGTTTCACTTCTTCTGAGGTGAGGCCCTGCATATATCCAGATGCTTCAGTAACGGTATATATACCATTCCATCGAAGGTACAAGATGTCAGGCGTTTTGTACAGCCAGATTCCTGTCGACCCTCTCCTTAATCTCCTCCATGCCGAGGGGTTGGAACTCCTCGACGATATCCATGGAAACGAATCTGATGAAGCACTTCGCGGGTTTCCTGTAGAATCCACTGGCCGCATGGGCGTAGACGGAGAGCTGGATCATGTATTCGCCGATGAACCTGTCCGAGACGTCGGTTTTCCAGTCGTGGATCTCGATGTGGTCGTCGTAGACGGCCAAGAGGTCTATGACGCCCCTGAGGGTGACACCGGTTCCCTCAACGGGCAGTGCACACTCGATCTCGGATCTGAGCAGGTCTGCATCCGACAGGTCATCCAGTACCTTCCTGATGACGGGTAGTTCGGGGAACTCCGTTTCATCCACACGTGCACCCATGTTCATGAGATGTGCGAGCTCGTGTATCCTGGATCCGTACTCCTTCCCCTTGCCGCATACCTCGTCGGAATCATCCGACATCCCGCCCATGCCGTCCTCCGTTCCGAAGTCCATTATGTCATGCACTGCCATCTTCACCCTGCGGGTGGTGTACTCACCGATCTCGGGCATCGGGATGATCTGATCGGAAGCGGGCCCCTCGAGGAAGTCCGAAGCGGGGATCTCCTCGGGAACAAGGTTCAGTCCCTCGATGAAGAGGGAGGGCTTCGAGGCAATCAGGGTCTCGAACTGCTTGGCCCTGGACATGGAGACGAACATGAGTCTCCTCTCCTCATCGTATTCATGAGGCACGGCCTTCATGGCTATGTGTGTCTTCCACGATTGGCATATCTTGTCATACTGGCCTGTTCCGGACACCATGTTCCTGCATCTGATGCCTGTGAGGTCGTTCACCGAGAATATGCTGCTGTCCGACTTCGTGCTCGGCATAACCATCTGGTCGATGAATGGCATGATGACCGCCGGGTACTCCAATCCCTTGGATTTGTGCATGGTCATGATGGAGACCGCATTGCCACTGATCGAATTCTCCATGGGGTAGGAGGTTTCCTCCTCGATGTCGTTCTCGATTATCGTTATGATGTCGGATATGGTCATCAGGGAGTTCCTGTGGAGATCGGAAACGGTCGAGATGATGGCCTGGGTGACATCGTTGTCCAGATTGTAGAATCCGTAAAGCGAGGTCATGAGGTCGGTGATCCTGCGTCTCTTATTGTACAGGTTCCGCCTCTGCTCCCTGATGATTTCAGGTACATGTCCCGGTCCGGACAGGGCATCGTTGATGTCGACCAGGTTGTAACCCATGTCCGCCATGACCGGTACCAGGCCCCAGGGGTCCATCTCATTGTTTACGTACCTCAGCCATGCCAGTGCCAACTTGCCCTCGCGTGTGGACATGATGCATTCATCGCCACTCATGAAAGCGGGTATCCCATGGTCCAAACAGGCCTTCAGGACCAATCTGCAATGCTTGATGTTGCGGCAGAAGACGGCAATGTCGCCGTATCCCATCGGCCTGCGTTGTCCCTTGTCCACGCACTCGTACCTGCCTGGGGAAACATAGTCCAAGATGGCATCTACCGTCATCTTGACCTCATCCTGGACATCCTTGGCCTGAACGTACCTGATGGATGAGTCGGTATCCTCGAGGTCGTCCCTTCCCTGGGAGATCCTGACCAGGGATTCGTTGATGCTGTCCTCGGGGACCACATCCTCCTTGGATCCTTTGAGGAACAGGCAGTCGAAGGCACGGTCGATGATGAACTGATGTGAGCGGTAGTTCGTGTCCAAGGACAGCAGGGTGACTTCAGGTATGGTGAACGGTACCCTCTCCAGGTCCTCGTTCAGGAATCTCCTCAATCTAACGCATTGGTTCCTGAAATCCGTGATGTTCTCGATGGAAACATACCTGAATCCGTATATCCCCTGCTTCCAGTCTCCGACAACGCAAAGATTTGGTTCCGAGAGCAGCATCAGTGCGATCATCAACTGATTGGAGTTGGTGTCCTGGAACTCGTCGATCATCACATAGCGGAATCTGTTCCTCTCCCTCACGGACCTGTTGCTGTACAGGACGGTGAATGCGAGCATCGAGTTGAGTTGGAACGTCAGGCGGTTGTCCGTTATGGATTTCCTGACATATTCGTAATAGACATCGTGTATGAACTGGACCATCAGTTCGCGGTCCGTATCATCAACGACCTCCCCGAGTATGGCATCCCCGAGTTGCTGTTCGAACGTCAGGGGGACGTCACCGAATTTGTTCACATCGAGTTTGGACAGTGTATCCGCCAACTTGCTTCTCTTCCCATCCCCGGGGACATCCTGGTCCTTCAGGATCCGGAGGAGTCCGTCCCTGTCCCCATATAGGGTTCTCTCCACATCGAGTCCGAACCAGCCTCCCCTGATGGCCACTATGCCCTTGGACATCAACTTCTCTACGAGGAACATGACCTCCAGTGGTTTCTCGCTGGCTATGGGTTCCCATGGTCCGTAGGCGCCTTCGTTCATCTTCAGGAAACCATCGATGAAATCGCAGAAGTACATGTTCTTCTGGGTTTTGTTGGTGGTTATCCTGGCGTTGGGGGTCAGTCTCTCCTTCATACCGAAGAAGTCACCGACCTGGTCTGGGGAATCCAGGACAATCGACAGGCAGAACGAATCGAACGTGGTGGCCTGGACCTGTTTGGATTCCTTCAACCTGTTTTTGGAGTTCAGCAGGGATTTGATCCTCTCTTCCATCTCCGCGGCCGCGTTGTTGGTGAACGTGAGTAGGATGACCTCTCCGGGAGAGACATCGGGCCTGCTGATTATGTTCTCATAGCGTCTGACAATGGTATGCGTCTTCCCTGTTCCCGGACCAGCATCGACGACGACCATCCCCTCGAGGGTGTCCGCCAAACGTCCTTGGGATTCGTTCAACCTGTCTTGCCTCTCACTCATCCGAATCCACCTCCTCCTCGCCGATGACCGACAACGTGCAGGCGGACCTGTAACTGCAATCCGCACAGTTGATGCGTGGTCTGGCCTCGAAGCCGGATAGCGAGCTGGCACGCATCTCGGCATGTTGCTCGTCCAGGGTCTCCATGAAGGAGTCCAGAACGTTGCGGGGGATCAGGACGTTGTATTTGTCGTGGACGATTCCGTTATGGACAAGTTTGGAAACCTTGCCTATGGCCGCCTTGGCGTTCTTGATATTGGTATCGGAAGCCTTCTTGCCGACGATGCCGAGGATGGTGTTCACCAATGCGGAATCCTCCCTCCAGTCATCTGGATCACCGATGGCATTTTCCGCTATCGCAATAAGGATGTCCTTCTGGAACGGTTGGTAATCTTTGCTGAGTTTGAGTTCGATTCCGTACAAGGGGGACTCTGCCAGTATATCCCGGGTACTCTTGTCTAGAACCTTCACTGTGCGTACGTTGCCCATGATGTCGAAACCGGGTTTCGCCGATTCGACATCCCTGTCCATGACATGGAACATCCTGAACTCGCATTCACTCCTCTTGTCATGTTCCATGGCAAGTTGCAGGTACAGCATGGGTTGGAACTCGAAGTACCTTGCACCGGAATCCAGATCCATGGCCTTGACGATCGTACCTCCATCCTTCGCACCGCCGGTCTTGTAGTCGGTGATGACCCCATCGAGGATCAGGTCTATCTGACCGTATAGCGGGTGCGATGTGGAGTTGTATCCCATCTCGCAGACTGAGCTGCAGAACTCGATGCCCAGTGAGAGCATGAAACGGTTGGGGTGACTACGCGAGTCGTTCCTGATGTCCAAGGGTACGGGCCCCTTCTTCACGCGGTCGATGTACATCATCACGTTGTTCATCGCCCTGCCTATGCGTTTGTGGTCCAGTACCTCCATCGAAGGTGAGGAGAGTCCGGAGTACCTATCGGATATCATGTCGACGAATGTCTCGACCCCCATGTCCCTGACGACTTCGGGGTGGCAGAGGTACAGTTCGGAGAATTCGTGGATGAGGTTGCCGAACTCGGTGCTCTTCTCATCCGAACCTGGAAGGCATTGTCTGAAAAGATAGGACAAGGGGCAGGACACGTACATGTTGTATGTGGATTTGGTGAACTTGTCCTTGAATTCCTTCTCGTCGTCGATAGTGTCCTCTCCACGGTTGGGGATGACGGCTTCCGACTCGTGGACCCATCTACCGGTCACGACTTCGCGGAATACATCGCGGAAACCCTTCACCGATACCGGAGAGTGATCGTCGTTGTACGGTCTTCCGCTGTTCAGCATGAGTTCGAACGACATCGATGGTTTTGCCATCTCACCGTTCTTTGTCCTGTTGACGAGGTAGAACCTGCGGGAGCCCTGTTGAAGGAGCACCGAGGTACGTGTCACGTTCCTGTCCATCTCATCTTCGACATCCAGATACCTCTTACCGAGCACCTTGTGGTTCCAGTCCTGCTCCATTCCCAGATAGATCACGACGGGGCGGTCGATGAAAGCGGAGTTGCGACAGTCGGCAACCAGGACTCCGACCTTCTCCTCTATGGGTATCTCCTCATTGTGACGAAGGTCAGACACGTTGTCCACAGCATAGGTCAGTTCCTCCATCAGATGGGATGTCACCTTCTCGTCCGTTATAGCCAGACTGTCGATCACGATCCCCACCTGGATCCTAGCACGTCTGTCACAGAGCCTGTCCCTGACCTCGCCGAAAGTGAGGTTCCTGATGTTGCGCATGATGTCCTGGAGTTCGGAGGCACGTTCGCGCATATCCTCCTCCGTCTGTTTCGAAAGGAGGTACTTCTCCCTCCCTTTCCTGAAGAAACCGTTGTAGTTGGAGAAGATCTCCTTGACATGCCTGACCCTAATCGTGTCGTAGTTCAGGCCCAATCTCAGGAAGTTTATGTAGTCCCTTATCTGGGCCAGGTCCCTGACGTTGAGGCTGTTGATGAAGGGAAGTCTACGTCTGTACAGGGATGCCCTGACGGCATCGGTCAACGGTGAGGAGACATTCACGACTATGGCGTAATCTGAGGGTCTGGATGCATCTATGAGTGCTACAGCGTTCTCAGCGAGTTGCCTGTCGTTGCCGATCTCATAGGCTGTATCGAACTCGAACGGTTCGGATGTGAAGAGATCGACTTCGGTGAAGTCACCATAGGGGGTGAACTTCTTGTCCAGGTTGTCGAAAAGGTCTACACCGACGATCGCGATGGATTCCTGTTCGGAGTAGAATCTGCTCTTATCGGGGTCGAAGCGCTCCATCACCATCTCAAGAGTCGGTATCCTCGAATACGAGTCATAAACGAGGCGTGAGAACCTGGAATGCAGATGCTTCCTAACGTCGGATGTGTATCTGCTGATCTCCCTGATGTTCTCGACCTCTGCATGTACGAACCTGAATGACGAGTCGACATCCTTGCAAATTATCGAAATCAGTTCAAGGTCGTTCTTCAGTGGGACACCGAGGGTCTCGGTGGCGAGTAGTTTGGCCAGCATGCGCGGTGTCACTGCGAAGAATCCGACTACGGGACGGTCAACTCTTGCGTTCAGGGCAGTGGCAAGAGCGGCATCGTTGGTGATGACGAGGCTGTGGTCACGGACCTCCTCGTAAATTTCGTCGACGGTCTTCGCACGCTTCATAACAATGGAATCTGGACCGAATTAATAGAATGTTCCTTTATTTAGAGCTCCAGCTGAATCGGACGGCGAAGGCGTTCTGAGAAAACGGTTATGTTCGTGGACACATTGGAACCATCATGGATGACATCTATGTCGTTGAGGTTGTGTCGACAGGTGATTCCGGATTCCCCAAGGACACTGTCGCCGAGATCGCTGTATGCAGGGTCCTGTCGGATGGATCGGATTTCGACAGCATCCTATCATCGACGATCAACCTCGATCCCATGGATCTGGGAAAGGATTCCCTGGATCATCTGGATTCGCATCACGGTATAACGACCTCCGACCTGTACATGGGTGAGGATCAGGCACTGGTGGTGCGTGACTACCAGAATCTGGTTTTCGGAAAGGATTGCACATCGTTCGATGTAAACCACACGTTCGGGAAGTATCTGTCATTCGAACCATGGGATTCCACTCGCAACCTGACGCTCCTGCCCCCGATAGTATCGAGGGTCGACAGGTCCTTGAGGGAGCCCACCGAAGATGGACGTCCAGTGCTGTGCAATGTTTACGAGAAGCTATGTCCCGGCGATCCTGCCGGGGTGGGAAAGGGTTTCAGGGCCTTGGACATGGCATCCATGACCGCTTCGATAGTGATGGTTCTGAGGGAATCCGGATTCTACTGATGTCAGAATCTTACCTTCACAATCAGTGATTTCAGGATCACATCGAGTGCGGCCCCGATGTACATCAACCCGTAGATGATCGACAAGGGCAGTATGGAGATCTTCATGAAGAATGTGATCAGGAAACCGGGTCCGATACCGAAAGTGAGGCTGATTATTCCGATGAAGAATCCCAAACCGATCAGGAGAATAATGTATCCCCCTATGTTGCGTGGATTCCTGTATATCTGACCGAGTCCGAGGAGACCTACCAGTCCCGGGATCAGGGCTAGGAACAACGCGATCTTGCCATCGGGAGCAGTCTTGGGTGTCTGTGGTTCGAATTGGGTTCTACCCTCCTTGCGAGATTCCTTGGGTGTCGGAACTGATTCGTCCATGTTGGGAATCTTCCTGTAGCATTTAGGACAGACGTCAGCACTGCTGGTGATCGCCTCTCCACAGAAAGGACAGAAACGGGATGCCATCTTACTCCTCCTTCTTCAAAACGAATGCGGTGCATACAGATGAAGCCACGAGTTTCCCGTCCTCGTTCATGACCCTGACATCGTAGATCTCTAGGGAACGTGACCTGTTGATGGGGGTCGCAACCGCTGTGAGTTTCCCGAAACCAGGTCTGTGGAAGGACACGTTGGTGTTCTGACCAGTGCAGTCCTTGGTGAGATTTGTCGCGATTGCGAAGGTATGGTCCAACAGGACGTATATGGCGGCACCATGTGCACGGCCATGGCTGTTCATCTGATGCGGTTTGAGTTCCATGGTACAGACGACCTCATCCCTGGAGATGCGGGAGATCTCGATGCCCGCATCTCTGGCATAAGGGGCGTTGTACATGTCCATCACACGGTCCGCGAATTCCACGGTATCCGGAGACATCCTGGACCTCAAGGTTTCGATATCCATGCTTTGTGATTTTTCAAATGGTATTTAAGAAATGGTAGGTGACGATCATCCATCCGGAACCAGTGGCGGTAGTGGAGATATCCCGCTTTCGCAAGGTTATAGATATCGATTCGTCGATGCGGATGTCAGATGTCGGAAACAGTGACCGTAACCCAGCTGAACAACCGTGTCAAGAACATACTCGCGGGAAGTCCGGCCGTCAACGACATATGGGTCAGCGGCGAGATATCCAATCTCAAGAGGTATTCTTCCGGACATTATTATTTTACATTGAAGGACGAGGGGAGTGAGGTACGCGCGGTCCTGTTCGCGGGTTCTCGTTCCCGCATGGATTTCGAACCCATGGAGAACATGAAGGTACTGGCTTTCGGCCGTGTGGATATGTACGTCGCCCGGGGCTCATACCAGTTCGTTGTGGGGACGATGCGTAAATCGGGAGTCGGGGACCTGTACATGAGATTCGAGGCCCTTAAATCGAAACTTGAGGCCGAGGGCCTCTTCGACCAGTCCCGTAAGCGTCCCCTTCCAAGATATCCAACGAGGGTCGGCGTGGTGACATCCAGATCCGGTGCCGTCATACATGACATAATCACCACCTCATCCACCCGTTTCCCAGCCGACATAATCCTGGCTCCGGCCCAGGTACAGGGTGAGGGGGCGGCGGAATCCATCTCCAAGGGGATCAGTCTCCTCAACAGGATCGGTGTGGATGTCATAATAGTCGGCAGGGGCGGTGGTTCAATCGAAGACCTGTGGGCGTTCAACGAAGAAGTGGTGGCCCGTGCCATAGTTTCTTCAAAGGCTCCTGTCGTATCCGCAGTCGGTCACGAGACCGATTTCACCATAGCTGATTTCGTATCGGATGTACGTGCTCCCACCCCCACGGGTGCAGCAGCAATAGTTCTCCGTGGCATGGATGAACTCTCCTCGGAGCTGGATACACAACTGGTCAGGATTCAGCGTTCATTCGGTTCGGCACAACGTGAAAGACACAACAGGTTGGACGTCATCGATGCACGTCTGTCTCCCGAACGTGGATTGGAATCGGTTGCCATGAGGCGCATGGAGGTGGATGACCTGATGCATCGTGTCCAGGTCATTTGCGGTGACAGCATGTCCGATGCCAGGTCCCGTCTTTCGGACCTGGGTTCGAGGATGTCCATGGAACGTGCCCTGAACAGGATCGAATCACTACGTAACCGGGTCGAAGGTCTCGTTGAGAGTGTCCGTTTGAAAGTGGAGTCCAACCGTGCGGTGTCGGAGATGCACCTGTCACAGGTGTCGGACAGGACCGATGCCATGGTCAGGATGATCGGGCCAATGGCCGCCGCCGATCTGAACGGACTGTCCAAACGCCTCGAGTCCTTGAACCCCATGAACGTCCTCAGTCGTGGGTACAGCATGGTCACCGATTCGGATGGATCCATCGTGACATCCATAGGTTCCATCGACACTGGGAGCAACATAACAATTAGGATGAGGGATGGATCGGCTGAGGCCGAGGTAATCAGGAAGGAGTTGAACAAATGAACGGAGATTTCGCAGCAGAAGTTGAATCGATGACTTTCGAACAGAGTATGAAAGCACTGGAGGAACTCGTTTCCGAGTTGGAAGCCGGTGGGATAGATCTGGACCGCAGCATAGAGGTCTATGAGAAGGCAGTGATACTCAGGAACCGCTGTCGCAGGGTTCTCGATGAAAGTGAACGCAGGATAAAGGCGATTATGGAGACCTCTGGAACCGTTGTGGAAGAGGATTTCGACGTCAACTGAGGTCGGACCACAGTTTCAGACCATGGGCCTCTGCCCATCCGGCAGTACGGGCGAAAACATCCGTCTTCTGGAAATCGGAATCAGTGAATGCCAACCTGAGTGCCCCTCCGAGGGACCCCTCGTTCAATCCCTTGCTGTTGAAGGATCCAAAAATACGTTTGAGGCCTATAAGCAGGATCTTAACCGTGTCATGTCCACGAGCGGCCTTCCATACATCGTCCAGGTCTCTCGCCTCCTCGTTCAGCCGGACCAGCAGATCCTTTTCTGAGGCCCTTGAGTTCTCGGAATTGGAGATGACCTCGGACACCATTTTCCTGGCATCCAGACCCAGTGTCCGGGGGTTGATGAAGGTGTTGAAATCCAGGTCCCTGAACTTCAGGTTCAATCCATCCCTTTGGGAGATGTACATCAACAGGCCGATCGGGTAACTGGAATTCACTATCGCATCCCTCACCGGACCGATTCTCTCGACGAACGTCTGCAGACGTTCATCATCCCCATATTCGACCAACAGGTCATCCAGTGCTCCGCTGTGTATGACCATCATCTCCATGTCCCTGTAATCCGAATGGAATAGTGGTTCAGATGGTGTTTTACGTCTGAGACGGTCCAGGTCCGCATCCATGATGCCCAGGACCCCACCATCTCCTCTACGGTTGAACATGATGTTGGTCGAGTTACGAACGTTTTCCTTCGAATGAGCGATAATGATCTTCACTTGGGAATCATCGGTGAACTTACCGTAGAGCCTCTTATCGGTGATCCCCTCCACGATCAGGAACGTCCCATCATGGACCGTACGCATCATGGACATCTGATTGCAGATGTCATCTGCCGTCAGGTATTCACGCATTTCCCGGCCTCAGTTCCACCGTCAGGTCCCATTTGTCATGGATGACCTGGGGTGAATGGGTGGCGACAATCATCTGGAGGTTCCTAACGCGACAGATGTTCAGGAACAGGTCGGCCAGTTTCTGTTGCCAAGACACATGCAGTGAGATTTCGGGTTCATCGACGATAACCAGTGAGCCGGGAGTGGCATGGAAAAGCAGGATGTAGAACATGATCAGAATCTGCTTTTCACCAGATGACAGACGTGAGAGCTGGAGTGCGGTGCCGTTGTCCATCTGGATGCCCAACTTTCCGGATTCGGATACGACGACGCTCTTGTTGATGAATATCTCGTTCACGATGTCCTTGAAGACGATGATGGACTCCGCCAGGTTGTAATTACGGTCCACGTAATCCGCTATGGATCCGATGAGCTGGACGTATTCATCGCGGTTCGAGGTGAGCTCGTACCTGGATGGTGGGAACCTCAGTCTGGGTGGGAGATTGGGTTCCAGTCCTCCATCCTTTATGAAATCAAGTTTCGCTTTGAGATCCTTGGCCAGGAATTCCAGTTCAGCATCGCTCTTACCTTCTGCAATATCCCTGGACGGTGGTCTGAGTTCACCGAGTTCCTTGGCATACCTTATGCTCTCGTAAAGCTCCTGAGCATAGGCATCTAGTGCGGAGGCGAGATGGCCGTCACGCTTCTTGAGGACAAGTCTCTCCGGAGGGATGTAGATCACATCGCACAGCGAAGCCATCTCCTCTTCATCGATCTTGGTCTCGAGCTCATTCCTCTGCATCTGGACGAGAAGATCTCCACCGTTGTTCTCGACGATGAGCACTGTACCCTCATCGAAACCGATGTCCATCCTCTGGAACATGGTATCGGAGATGTATTTGAGATCCCCTTTGAGGGAACTGGAAATGAGATGCATGAGGGTGCTCTTTCCAAACCCGTTGGGGGAGTGGAGGAATGTGAGTGTGTCGAAGAGTTCGATGTCATAATCGAACTCATTGAACAACTGGTCGATGTATGCTGATTTGATCTTCATGGGCGGAGTATGTAATCGGTTTGATTCTATTTATCAAAGTAGGGAGGGGACCACGGAACCTTCGATTGCGACATGGTATGCATTCCGAACATCTGTCCATTTTGACCTCCTGTCCGATAGTACCTTCTGGAGAACTTTTATCTTAAATGTTTACAATCGGTCCCGTATGAGTAACGATGATTCCTTCAACGAGATCGTTGCCGACCTCTCGGCCGGACGTACCGATGAAGTCAGTTCCAAATCGATCGCGTTGGCTGAGGAAACGGATGATCCATTCACCATAGTCAAATGCATTTCATTGCTGAAGGTCGCCAACGACAAGGAGACCATTTCGAAACTCATCGATATCCTGATGACGAAGGTCCCTGAGGAGTACAACCCCCGTGTCGAGATCGCCGGTGCCCTTAGGGGACTCGAGTACCCCCACAAGGCATACGAGATCCTCAAGGGAATGGAGGGCGAGGACCCTCTCGTCCGTATCAAATCCATATGTCTGGCGGAAATGGAGGAGTACGAGATGGCACTGTCATGCGTCACCGGGATCAAGGAGCAGACGGTCGGTGACAGGGTGCTGATGGTCGACATCTACAGTTCGCTCGGGGAGCATTCCGCAGCCAACAAGATCGCGGAATCCCTTATCGGCGAATTCCCCAAGGAGTATGTGGTCATGAGGTGCTATGTGACCGCACTCATCCTCGCAGGAAGGGACAAGGAAGCAGTCAAGTTCGTCCGTTCATGTCTCAAAGACAAGAGTGCCGATTCCAATGCGATCGCAGCCTATGTCATGAGGATCACTGGAAACATCAAGGCCGCTGCCGGATACGCCACACGTGCCATCCAGATCGACAATGGTCATGTCGGTGCCATGGAGACACTCGGGATATGCCTCGCCGAGAAAGGTGAGATCGATAAGGCCCGTATCGTAGCTGGGGCGATCAATGAGAAGTCCCCTGGCGACAAGGCCGCCCTCAACGTCCTCTCGTACTGTGACAGGGACTGAGATGCAAACCGGTCCGGGAGCTTGTCACCGGACCATTTCTCTTTTTTTCAAAATCCAATAGGCATCCGGTCGTTTAATCAACGACCCCTGCGGATCCCCCTGAACGTGGAACGGTAGTTCGACCAGACCTCACGCCAGAACTCGGGTGTGATGAACACCAGTGCGAGCATGATCTCCAGACGACCTATCCACATGAGTGCCATCATCACAATCTTCACCATGGGGTCCAGGTCGGCCATCGTACCGGAAGGACCGTAGTTACCGAATCCCAATCCGAGGTTGGAAACCGCACTTATGGAAAGACCCAGGGCATCGACCAGGTCGTGACCCAGTATCATGATGATGATGGATCCGACGATCAATGTTATGAAGTACATGATGAAGATCGAAAGGGCGGACAGCAGAGCGTTGTCGTCTATCGGTTTGCCATCCACCTTGACGGTTGTGACGGCGTTGGGGTAGAGTGTCTTTGACATGGCATTCTTGACGAATGCGAATATTATCCAAAGCCTACCGAACTTCACACCTCCGCTGGTGGAACCTGCGGATGCTCCGATGAACGCCACGACCATCAGTAGGATGACACATTGGGAGGGGAACGTGACATAGTCGACAACAGCGAAACCCGAGCTGGTTCCAAGGGAGACGGTTGTGAAGAGGACGTCTTTGAAAAGCAGGACATAGTCTTCGAAACTCATTCCGGCCCTATTGTCCATGTTCAACAACATCATGGCGAATATCGTGATCGAAATCAGTGCGAACCACAATGAGAGGGACCTGAATTCGGAGTTGCTGCGATAGACGGCCTTGTTGCGTAGATAGAGGGCCCTGTAATGCAGATAGAAATTGACTCCTCCCATGAACATGAACACCAGTGTGATGACTTGGACATACACGGAGTATCCCATCAGACTGTCATTCCTACCTATCAGTCCGCCGGTGGATATCGTGTTAAGACCCAGGCACAGGGCTTCGTAGAACCCCATGTTGCAGAGGATAAGCAGTATCATGTTGATGGCGGTGAGGATGGCGTATACGGATACGAAGGACTTAGCGGCCTTGTTTATGCGCACGGAGTAGTCCGATGAACCCGAACCCTCGAGTTCATTGCGGAAGAACGAACGACCCATCCCGAACATGGGGAGCAGGTACATGAAGATCAGAATGACGACAAGACCTCCGATCCATGCGGTCAGCGACCTCCAAACCTGGAGGCTGATGGGCATGGACTCGATGTCGCGGATGACCGTGGCACCGGTGGTGGTGAAACCGCTCACGGATTCGAACAGCGAATCCAACGGACTGATACCGGACAGCAGGTACGGGAACGTTCCGATTATGAAGATGAGTGCCCAGGCGAGTCCCACCAGCATGAGGCCGTTGACGTTGCGGAAGTTGCGAGATTCCTTAAACAGGAAATACTGGATCAGACCCAGTACGACCAAGGGTATGACTGGCAGGATGAAAGGTTCGACCGGCTCATCCTCGACGAGTGCAATCACCGATATGAGGACTAGGAGGAAGGCGAACATCAGTTCAACCATCCCAAGCACCTTGAAGGTGGTGCTGTGCAGGTTCTTCAGTCTTCCCAGGTAGTGTGCCATCGTCACAACTCCGGTACCACGTCTTTTCCGAACACCTTCACGAGTTCATCGTCGTCATCGAGGTATGTGAAGACGATGACGCTGTCATCGACTTTGAATTTGAAGTCTAGACGTGGGTAGATGAGCTTGTCCTCCCTCTCCACAGCGACGACCCTGATCCCTTCAGGGATGTTCAGGTCTCCAAGGTAGCTGTCGTTCAGCTTCGAGTCCTTGTCGACCTTGTGGGTGAAGAAAATCTCGTTGTTCGCACGAAGACGCATCATCATGACCTCGTCGGGTAAAGTGCACTTCGTTATCTCGTTGGAGACGACGTGATGGAAACCGACGATGGTGTCCAAGCCTGTGAACTTGAATATGTCCTCATACTCTTTCTTGACGTATCTGCTGACGATCTTCCTCGCATGGAACTTCTGTGCCGACATGCACATGAGCAGGTTGGTATCGTCCTGACGGGATGTCGAAATCGTACAGTCCGCCTTGAATATGTTCTCGGAGTTCTGGGTCTCCGGTTCTGAGAAGTCCGCGTTGATGACGACGACTCCGGAAAGGTTCTTCGCAAGCTCCCTGCACCTCTGAGGATTGCGGTCGATGATCTTGACGAACCTCCTTCTGGAATCAGTGGACAGGAGGCGTGCGAGGTTCATCCCCACGATGCTACCGCCCAGGATGATGAATTCCCTGGCCTTGGAATCGACACCCATGATCTCGTTGAAATGCATGAGTCCGTTCTCACTTCCGAAAACACAGAGGCGGTCACCGACGTGTATCTCCATGGTGTCGATGTTGACCAGGAGCTGGTCGTTGCGGTATACGCCGAAAACAGTTGCCTCGTCGCCAACATCAAGGTTCATGACGATCTTCCCCACGATCTCCTGATCCGATTCAACGGCAAATATGGCGACATGGGCATCGGCACCGTTGGCGATCTCGTAATCAATTGCATTCTCGAGGATCGCCAGTTTGTACATCTTCTCGGCGGTGAGTATCTCAGGCGAGATGACGAAATCAACCCCATCGGTGGCACTATCCGTCATGTAGTCGGGATTGGTTATGGTGGAGACCGTCTTGATTTCCGGTTTGAGCTTCTTGCTCAACATGCATGCGAAAAGGTTGGAATCATCCTTACGGAGGCAGGCGATAACGATGTCGGCACCATGGTCCTCGATGGCATATTCGAGGATGCGTGGATTGGTACCATCACCATGCAGTACCGATACATTGAGACGGGATTTAACCTGCTCTGCAACCTCGAAGTCCTTCTCGATGATGAGAACATCATGGACGCTGGAGATTGTCTCGGCTGCAACGAACCCAACGTCGCCTGCTCCGATGATAATTACCTTCATTTCGGTGCTATCACCACTCGCATCCGATTTAAACCTTGTCTGGTCTGGACAGGTGGTTCGACTTCGAAGTTCGCGGAATTCCCGCTCACCTTCTGGCAACATATAAATCGTAGCCTTACCTAAGAGTCGACCATGTGGAAGCAGGTAAACGAGGATTTCTGGAAAGAAAACCGTGAATCCAAGGTCGATCAGGTCAATGAGATCGTGTCCGACATCATCGAGATGGTCCGTGAGAAGGGGGATCAGGCCCTCATAGAACTGGCCAAGAAGTTCGACAAGGTGGACCTGGAGAGGGTAGCCGTTACGCGCGAGGAGATCGAGGAGGCCTATGAGAAGGTGTCTCCCGAACTCGTAGAGGAACTGGAGAACGCAGCCTACAACATCCAGCGCTTCCATGAGATGCAGAAGCCCGCCGGAATGTGGTTGACCGAGGTGGAGCCCGGTGTGACACTCGGAGTCAAGAGCACCCCCCTCGAGAGGGTCGGATGCTACATCCCCGGAGGACGTGCATCGTATCCCAGCACTATCCTCATGACAGTCATCCCCGCGAGGGTCGCCGGTGTGGACGAGGTCATATGCTGCACTCCTGCACCGCCAAATCCCTTGACACTGGTGGCTGCCGATATCGCTGGAGCAGACGAGATCTATCTCACCGGTGGTGCCCAGGCCATAGCGGCGATGGCGCTCGGAACGGAGAGCATCGAACCTGTCCAGAAGATCGTGGGACCTGGAAACGTGTTCGTCACGTCTGCGAAGATGATGCTCAGGAACAGGGTGGAGATCGACTTCCCCGCCGGACCCAGTGAGATCGGAGTTCTCGCCGATTCCACAGCAGTTCCCGAATTCCTCGCATCCGACCTCATCGCCCAGGCAGAGCACGACCCCTCATCCGCATGCCTCCTCGTGACCACCGATCCCGATCTCCCCGACGTAGTCTGGGAACACATGGAACGCATGATCGAGAAGGCACCCAGGAAGGAGATCATCGAGAAGGCCTTGGTCAACTCCGGATACATCATCGCCACGGATATGGACCTGGCGATCGAGATCATGAACGGAATCGCTCCTGAACACCTTTCGCTCCAGGTCAGCGATCCTCTCGACGTCCTCAGCAAGGTCAGGAACGGTGGATCGATATTCGTCGGTCCGTACACTCCTGTTGCAGCAGGGGATTACGCATCCGGTACCAACCACGTGCTCCCCACCGCCGGCCATGCAGCCACATGCTCTGGCCTCAATGTCGCCCACTTTATGAAGACGTCCACAGTTCAGTACCTCACAAAGGAGGGCCTCGCATCCATCGGCCACACCATACAGTCACTGGCCACTGCCGAGGGCCTGCACGCTCATTGCGAATCCGTGAGGGTCAGGGGCACCGATGACGAAGAACAGTGATTCCAAGGGACTCCTGAACGAGAAGTACTACTTGAACAGGGAGCTATCGTGGCTGGAATTCAACCGCCGTTGCCTGGCCGAGGCCGAGGACCCGACCAATCCTTTACTGGAGAGGGTAAAGTTCCTGGCCATATGCTACGGCAACATGGACGAGTTCTTCATGATCCGTGTCCCGGGGATGCTGTCCCGTACACCCATCCCGGGTCCGGACTACAGCATACCGTTCGATGAACTGATGGGTTGCATATCAGGGACCGTCCAGGAACTCGTGGACGAGTACGGCGAATGCTGGTCCCAGCTCAAGGGCGAATTGGCCCAGAACGGGATATACATCCTGAAGGTCGACCAGTTGAACCCAGACCAGGGTGCATGGGTCAAACGCTTCTACAAGGAGAGGGTCCACCCCCTCCTCACCCCATTGGCACTGGATGTGTCGCACCCGTTCCCTTTCATATCGAACAACGCTTTGAACGTGGCCGTCAAACTTCGTGACAAGGACGGCGACATAATGTATGCCAGGGTGAAGGTCCCCCTCAGGATCCTCTCGCGCTTCGTCAAGGTTCCGTCGGCCGTCGGCGACACCTTCGTCCTCCTGGAGGATATACTGGAGAACAACATCTCCTCCCTTTTCCCCGGATTGGACATCCTAGATGCTCATGTGTTCCGTGTCACCCGTAATGCAGATGTCAAGGTGACCATCGATGAGGCTTGCGACTTCATGTCTGCCGTGGAGGAGTCCATTGAGGACAGGGACGTGGGTTTCCCCGTGAGGATGGTCGTCGAGGATACCATGCCCCGCGACATGATCCGTCTCTTCGGCAAGAACCTGAAACTGGATCCCATTCAGATCCACAGCACCGATGCGATACGTCTCGTCGACCTGTGGGAGCTGTACAACCTCAACCGTCCCAAACTGAAGTACAAGAAGTTCGACCCCTACACCCCTCCGGAACTGTCGGAGGGCATGGACCTGTTCGAGGCGATCAAATCCAGGGACTGGTTCCTGTTCCACCCGTATGAGTCGTTCTCCACCATAGTCCGTCTCGTCTCCGATGCCGCCGACGATCCGAACGTCATGAGCATCAAGATATGCCTCTACCGCATCGGTAACGACCCCTCGCTCATCAGATCGCTGATCAGGGCCCGTGAGAACGGGAAGACCGTATCCGTCCTGATGGAGTTGCGTGCCAAGTTCGATGAGACCAACAACATCAAGTGGGCAAGACAGCTCGAATCCATCGGAGTCCATGTGGTCTACGGACCCTTGGACCTCAAGGTACATTCCAAACTCCTGCAGATCGTGCGTCTGGAGGGTGAGAAGCTCGTAAGATACACCCACATGAGTTCCGGTAACTACAACACATCCACAGCCAAGCAGTACGGGGACATATCGTTCCTGACTGCCGATCAGGAGATCGGGGAGGATGTGGGGGAGTTGTTCAACGCCCTGACAGGGTTCTTCGGACCGAGGATTTACAACCACCTCCTGGTCGCACCGCTCACACTCAAGAAAACGCTGATCGCAAAGATAGACCGTGAGGCTGAGAACCACAAGAAGAACGGCAACGGATACATCGCGATGAAGGCCAACGGTCTGATAGATTCCGATATAATATCGGCCCTGTACCGTGCATCCATCGCAGGTGTCCGTATCGACCTGAACATCCGTGGACTGTGCTGTTTGAAACCCGGCATCCCCGGCGTCTCCGAGAACATCCGTGTCACCAGCATAGTGGACCGCTTCCTTGAGCACTCCAGGATATACTACTTCGAGAACAACGGGAACCCCGAGATGTACATGGGTTCATCCGATATGATGCCGAGGAACCTCCTGGCCAGGGTCGAGGTGCTGTTCCCTGTTAGGGATCCCAGGATCATGAGCAACATCCGTGACAGAATCCTCAGGATGCATCTATCCGACAACACCAAATCGTGGTTGTTGAACCCCGATGGTTCGTACACGAAGGTGACAGTTGCCGAAGGGGAACCAAGAATCCGTTCACAGGAATGGTTCATCGAGAACAGGGGTCTTTGGCATGGTGAACCCTGAAGGCGAGGTCGTCGGTTTCATAGACATAGGAACCAACTCGATCCACCTGCTCATATCCCGTTTCGATCCGGAATACGGGGTCACACCCATCTTCCAGGACAAGGAATCGGTCAGGATGGGGCGCAGCCTCTATTCCACCGGTAGGTTCGACCAGGACACCATAAGCAAGGCATCGATAACCGTCACCCGGTTCGCCAGGACATCGCGCGAGATGGGTGCTGAGAAGATCATAGCAATGGCCACCTGTGCTGCCAGGGAAGCATTCAACTCATCCCAGTTCATCAGGGCCACCTCCCGCGATGTGGACATCCGCGTGATATCGGGTAAGGAGGAGGCCAGGTTGATATCGCTGGGGGTCTTCGGTCCCGACGGTCCGTCAGAGAAGTCCCTAAACATCGATATCGGTGGTGGAAGCACCGAGATGACACTCATGGATGGACGTGATACCCTGTTCTCGGACAGCCTCGAGATAGGTGCGGTAAGGTTTGCTTATTCTCTCGGTATCGACTGCAACTCTGTCGTCACCAATTCTCAATACGCCAGGATGCGCAGGGAGGTCAGGTCATCGTCCTATCATGCGGTTGATCTAATCCGTTCGATGGGATACGACCGTGTCGTCGGATCCGCAGGCACCCTCGTGGCATTGGCTGAAATGTGCGGTGCCAGGAGGAAGGATGGAGACACCTCGTACATTCTTCGCTCGGAACTGGGCCCCCTCATGAAGGAGGTCCGTAGCAAGGATTCGAAGGAGAGAGCGACGATACCCGGTCTGGGCCGTGGCCGTACGGATATCATAGTCCCGGGAGGCGCCATCGCCGAGGAGCTGATGGATCTGCTGGGTATTGAGAGGATGGATGTGTCCACCAACGGACTGAAGCAGGGTATGCAGATCGACTACATGATCTCGCGTGGACATACCGTCTTCGACACCCGTGATTCCGCGGTGCTGGCACTTGCTTCAAGATGCAACTACGACCGCTTCCATGCCGAATCTGTTAGGAGGAACGCACTGTCAATCTTCGACCAGATGCGTTCCCTGGCACTCCACAACATGAACGATGACGACAGGAACATCCTAGCCAGTGCGGCCACTCTTCATGATATCGGGATGATGGTTAACTACCCCAACCACCACCTCATATCTCAGAAGATCATCGAATACTCGGATCTGCAGGGATTCACTGTCGATGAGGTCAGGGACATCGCCCTGATAGTCGGTTTCCATCACAAGAAGTTCCCAGGACCTAAGGATCCCAGGCTTTCCGGCCTTTCCCCACATGACTCATTGCGTGTGAGGATGTGCTCCATGATGCTCAAGATGGCGGATGTCCTCGACAGGCACAGGGACTCCACGGTCACCGATGTATCGATGGTCATGGATGGGATGTGCCTGAGGATGAGGATTACGAGTTCTGACGATCCGAGCATGGGTATCTGGCGTATAGAGAAGCTCCGCGGGGATTTCAGGAAACTATTCGGTGTCGAAATTTCCCCGGAAGTCCATTGATTCGGTTGGACGATACCCACGTCCAAAGCCGTTGAATCCTTTCCGTCCGAATCTATATACGACGTTCGTCGTAATAATGATCCTGGATCCCGTGTGTGGCTATGTCGACTCCACGTGGTGAATCCGAGCTATCTGCGACCACCATCCGAAGTGCATATGAAATCTTTTGGACAATTGATTTAAATATCGGTTTTACCAAGTAGCCAATCTGAGGGCCCATTTTCCATAATTCTTTTAAACTTGCAAACAATCGGTAGTCCGTTAGCATGAGACAGCCCCCTTGCAGGGATTCGTTCCCAACTGTCTCGTGCTTTCCCCTTTTCACGTTCGACCAATTGCCGAATGACCGGATACTGTTGTAGAATCCCATTACAACAATCCTCTATGTATTGGGTCGAAACCGTCATGGAGGTACGACCAGAAGCCCGAAGGGAGTCTTTCTCAGATTATTAGTACATCCTACATCTTAGGTTGGAACATGGTTCAGATGACGCTGTTTGACGATTCCCCGACCAGGGAGAGGAAGGTTGTCAAGAGCGGACTCTGCAATCTATGCAAAGGGACGAAAGCCCTCTGCGGAAGGGACAGGTGCCCTCTGATGCTGAAATTCTATTCCCATCAGAAGTACCTCCCGCAGATAGACCGCAAAGAGGTCGAGGGTTGCAGTCCACCTGCCGTCTTCGTCGGAAGGAATGGGTACCCGAAAGTCGACATAGGTCCGCTCCTCCCCTCCGAATTCGGTGACACTTCGCTTCTCGATTCCCCTGAGAGATGGGTCGGCATGGGTATGGACCAGATAGCCGAGATGAGGTTCAGGCTGGTAAGGGGCAAACACAGGATCGATGCTAGGGATTTCAGGAAAGCGGGTCGTATAGTCGACAGCGTCCAGGAACTGGCTTTGACAGAGAAGCCGATAGAGGTGGAGACCAGGTTCGATAAGAAACCCACAGGCAGGATGGTCCTGGATGATGCCGTACAACCATTCGGTCCATCCGGCAGGATGGAAGGTCTGTCGGTAGGAAACGGCAGGTTCGAGAGGAACCTGGAGAAATCGTTCTATGATACGGACCTGAGATCCACTGAGGCCGTGATCAACTCATACCGTAACGGGACACTCGTATCGGAGATCCAGAAGGCATTCTCGGTGGGGACGATGGGTATCGACAAGAACCGCAGGTTCGTACCCACCAGATGGAGCATCACCGCCGTCGATGACATCATCGGAAAGGACCTGGTCCGTAGGACGAGGTTCAACGAGACCATAGATGATTACAGACTGTACCGTTGGGATCAGTTGGACAACAGGTGGTGTATAATCATGCTGCCTGCAACATGGCGTTTCGAACTCATCGAGGCCTGGCTTCCACGTTCCAGTTGGAACCCCAGTTCCATACGTGTCGACATGACGGCGGATGACGAGGGTTTCGATGGCAGGTCCGAGTACGCACAATCCGGAGGGGCGTACTATGCCGCCCGGTTGGCGGTCGCAGAGGCTCTGGAAGAGGAGGGAAGGACTGCGGGCGTCGTGATCTTCAGGGAGATCCACCCCGGGTACGACATACCCCTCGGGGTTTGGAACATCAGGGAGAACGTACGTGCAGCCCTTAAACAGAGGCCGATTTCTTCCGATTCCATGGATTCCCTGTGGCCATGGATCGAGAGCCATATGGATATCAAACGTGATTCGTGGAAGAAGAATTCCGCGGTTCTGCATGAATGGAAGGTCCAACGCAGGTTGGATGAGTTCTACTGAGGTTCACATGGCAGGAAGGACCTACTATTCGAGAACCCGGGACCTGGAGGTCGAAGGTACAGGTAGCGGACTGTGCTCAATATGCAAAGGTGCACACAGGTTGTGTGGTAAGGACCGTTGCCCGCTGATGATCAAGTTCTACTCACGTCAGAAGACCCTGCCATTGATCGATGTCAAGGACCTGGCAGGATGCAGTCCCCCGGCGGTCTTCGTTGGACGGCACGGCTACCCGAAGGTAGACATAGGTCCACTGATCCCCCCGGAATTCGGTGACACATCCATAATGGATACCCCCGAGAGGTGGATGGGCATGTCCATCGACCAGATCGTGGATTTCAGATTCAAACTCGTACGTGGGAAGTACAGGATCGATGCAACGGATTTCCGGAAATCGGGAAGGATAGTCGACAACGTACAGGAGCTTGCATTGACGGAGAAACCCATCGAGGTCGAGGCAGCCTTCAGTCAGAAACCCACGGGTCGCATAATCATGGATGATGAGGTCCAGCCTTTCGGTCCGTCAGCACGTATGGAATCCATGGTCAAGGGTAATGGTCGTTTCGAGAGGAACCTTGAGAGGTCCTACTACGACACAGACCTCAGGGCGACCGAGGCGGTGGTCAACTCCTACCTCAACGGTACCATGATCTCTGACATACAGAAGGCATTCTCCGTGGGGACGATGGGTATCGACAAGAACCGCAGGTTCGTACCCACCAGATGGAGCATCACCGCCGTCGACGACATCATCGGCAAGCATCTGTTGAAGACTACGAAGTTCAACGAGACCATCGATGATTTTAGATTGTACCAATGGAATCAGTTGGACAACAGATGGTGCATCCTGTTGATGCCCTGTACCTGGAGGTTCGAACTCATCGAGGCCTGGTATCCGAACACCACCTGGAATCCTGCCGGTAAGACCGTTGACATAATCTCGGATTGCGAGTTCTTCGACGGTCGTACGGAATATGCACACATCGGAGGATGCTACTATGCATCCCGTATGGCGGTTAACGAACTCCTGATGGCCGAGGGACGTACCGCCGGTGCGGTCATTATGAGGGAGGCCCATCCTGGCTATGTCATGCCCGTCGGTGTGTGGAACGTGAGGGAGAACGTCAGAGCATGCCTCAAGACCCGCCCCATGCACTTCGATACACTTGACCAGGCCTGGGTGGAGATCGAGAAGATGATGGACATCAAGAGGGAGACCTGGATTAAGAATTCGGGCGTCCTCCGTGACTGGATGATCCAGAGGAGGATTGATGACTACTATTGACACCAACCTGGATGATTTCAACGGTCCTGTAGGTGATTGGGACGGCGTCTATGAGATCATCGAATGCAAGAAAGCCCTCTCGCCATCCGGATTGCCGGATATCGATTATGCCCTGAATCCGTATTCAGGTTGCGAGCATGGATGCATATACTGCTACGGACCGAACACAACCCACTCCGAACTATCCACATGGAGGGTCGTCAGGGTCCGGAGGAACATTCCCGACAGATTGCTCAGGGAGCTGCCGGCCGTGGATGGGACGATAGGGATCGGAACGGTCACAGATCCATATCAATATGCCGAGAAGAGGTTCCGTCTGACACGTTTCTGCCTCGAAGTGCTCCGTTCGAAGAACCGCAGGATACACCTCCACACCAAGTCTGATCTCGTAACCCGGGACATCGACCTGCTCCAGGAGATCAGCGGTGTCACGGGAGTGACCATCACCACCCTTGACGACCGCGTATCCAAAATGACGGAACCGGGTGCACCCCTACCCTCTAAAAGGCTCCATGCCTTGTCTGAACTGGCAGCAGCTGGTGTCAACGTGTACGCCCTCGTCGCACCTGTGATGTCCACCTTGGAGGGGAAGGAACGTGAGTTGGTAGAAGCTGTGCATGAAGCAGGCGTCCGCACGATATACTACAACTCGTTGCATCTTCATTACATCGATCCCACACGCATTCTGCGGATGGGGATCACCCAATCGACACCAGCTGAACAGGAACTCAAGAGGTGGGGTCATGAGTTGGGGATCGATGTCATCGATGTTTTCGGCAATCAGGGCCGTAAACACTGATACTGTTCACATAGTGTACCGAATGACATCGGATTCTAGATAACAGTGTTAATATAATTTGTATCTATTAAATCTAGTTTAGCTACTACATTTAATAATTACGAAATCAAGAAACAACAAGATCATATCAGCCATTCATGGAAATGATACTTGAAAAATTGCAGTTGTGAACGACCCAGACGTGGAGCATTAGTTAAGATGCAACCTACATTTTTGCGTGTGGTAATGATGATAAGATAGGTAAGTTTTTATAGAAGTACAAAGTTCGTACAAACAATATACTGAAGGTGAAATCCACATGTATGGTTCTGGAAATCAGCCTGTCATAGTGCTAAAGGAAGGCACTGAGAGGAGCAAAGACAAAGAAGCACAGTTCAACAACATCGCTGCAGCCAAGGCCGTTGCCGACGCAGTCAGGTCCACACTCGGACCCAAGGGAATGGACAAGATGCTCGTCAACACTATCGGAGATGTCGTCATCACCAACGACGGTGTGACCATCCTCAAGGAGATCGACGTCCAGCACCCCGCAGCCAAGATGGTTGTCGAGGTCGCAAAGACACAGGACACCGAGTGCGGAGATGGAACAACCTCTTCTGTTGTTCTCGCAGGAGAGCTCCTCAAGCAGTCTGAGGACCTGATCAACTCCAACGTCCACCCCACAGTCATCACCAACGGATTCAAGATGGCAGCCGAGAAGGCAGTCGAGATCCTCAACGACATCGCAGTCGATGCAAACGATGACAAGATCCTCAACCAGGTCGCCGCAACCGCACTCACCGGAAAATCCGTCGGAGAGCAGGAACAGGCACTGGCCAAGATCGTCGTCGAGGCATGCAAGTCCGTTGCAGATGAGGGCAAGGTCAACACCAAGAACATCCGTATCCAGAAGAAGGTCGGAGGAGTCATCGGAGACACCAGCCTCATCCAGGGTCTCATCATCGACAAGGAGAAGGTCCACTCCAGGATGCCCACCCACGTCGAGAACGCCAAGATCGCACTGTTCTCCTGTGCCCTCGAGGTCAAGAAGACCGAGTTCGATGCACAGATCCAGATCACCGACCCCAACTCCATGTCCTCTTTCCTCGCACAGGAGGAGGAGTCCCTGAAGGCACTCGTCGACAAGATCAAATCCGTCGGAGCAAACGTTGTCTTCTGTCAGAAGGGAGTCGATGAGCTCGTCCAGCACTACCTCGCCAAGAACGGAATCCTCGGATACAGGAGGCTCAAGCAGTCCGACCTCGAGGCAATCGCAATGGCAACCGGCGGAACCGTCGTCGGAGACGCCATGGCACTCACCGAGGCTGACCTTGGAACCGCTGGAGCAATCGATGAGAAGCAGGTCGGAGAGGATGGAATGGCATTCATCACCGGATGTCAGAACCCCAAGGCCATCACAATCTTCACCCGCGGTGGAACCGAGCACGTCCTCGAGGAAGTCGAGAGGGCACTCGTTGACGCAATCCGTGTTGTCGGAGTCGCAATCGAGGATGGAAAGGTCGTTGCAGGTGCCGGAGCACCCGAGATCGAGCTCGAGCTCAGGCTCAACGACTTCGCAGCATCCGTCGGAGGTCGCGAGCAGCTCGCAATCGAGAAGTTCGCCAAGGCAATGGAGATCATCCCCTGGACCCTCGCAGAGAATGCAGGAATCGACCCCATCGACAGCATCATCAAGCTGAAGAACGCACACGACAAGTCCAACGCCAACGGCAAGTACTTCGGACTCGACCTCGATTCCGGAGAGGCAATCGACATGCTCGCACAGAACGTCGTCGAGCCCCTCAGGGTCAAGGTCCAGGCAATCAACTCCGCTGAGGAGGTTGCCAACATGATCCTCAGGATCGATGATGTCATCGCAGCCCGCAGGACCGGTCCCGCACCCCCCGCAGGCGGAATGCCCGACATGGGCGGAATGATGTGATTTCAACCAGGGGCTTCGGCCCCTGAAACTTTTTCCCTTTTTTACTGATTATTTCCTAACTGTCATTGTTTTATACGGTGCAATGTATTCACAAATGGGATGGATGCATGCGAGCAGCACTTTACGCCAGGGTCTCGACCGAGGATCAGGCCAAGGAGGGTTTCTCCCTCGATGCTCAGATCAAAAGATTGGAAGCATACTGCAAGGTACGCGGTTGGGACATAGCTGACAGGTATGTGGATGAAGGTTATTCAGGACGTAACACGGACCGCCCCGAATACAACCGCATGATGTCGAACATGGAAGGATGGGATCTCATCCTCGTCCTGAAGATGGACCGTATACACAGGAACAGTGTGAACTTCGCCTTGATGATGGACGAACTCCGCAACCAGGGAAAGGAGTTCAACTCGATGCAGGACAAATTCGATACCACCACGGCGATGGGCAGGTTTGTGATGGACATCATGCAGCGTATCGCCCAGCTCGAGAGCGAACAGATAGGCGAGAGGGTCAGAATCGGAATGGAATACAAGGCCAGAAACGGCCCCGGCCATCTTGGCTCCGGACATCCATACGGTTACGTTTACAACCGCGGAAAGCTCGAGGTGGTCATCGATGAGGCACACACGGTTCGTGCCATCTACAACATGTACATCCGTGGTTCCACCATGGATGATATAGCCGGTTTCCTGAACAAGGCAAACATCCCCGCAAAGAAGGGAGGCCAGTGGAATAAGCAGTCCATCAGCAACATCCTCCACAACCCATTGTATGCCGGTTTCAGTGAATGGGATGGGATCGTCCGTGAGGGTCAACAGGAAGCCATCATAGACGTTTCGGTCTATGAATCGATCAACGGCCCAATAGAACTCTCATGACCCTTCGTGCAGCCATATACGCAAGGGTATCGACGGATGAACAGGCTGTCGAAGGATACTCCCTGGAAGCACAGAAGGACCTGTTGGAGAGCTACTGCATAGCCGAAGGTTGGGACATATCTGCAGTGTACGAAGATGATGGATATTCCGGTAGAAACATCAAAAGACCGGCCTACCGCAAGATGATGTCCGAGATGGACCTGTGGGACGTGATCGTCGTCATCAAGATGGATCGTATCCATAGGAACAGTAGGAACTTCATGAACATGATGGAGGCCCTCGAATCGAACAAGAAGATGTTCGTATCCTCATCCGAAGCCCTGGATACGACCAATGCTCTCGGAAGGTTCGTGGTCGATATGATACAACGTCTTGCCCAGCTCGAGAGCGAACAG
Source organism: Candidatus Methanomethylophilaceae archaeon (assembly GCA_017935945.1). GTDB lineage: Archaea > Thermoplasmatota > Thermoplasmata > Methanomassiliicoccales > Methanomethylophilaceae > Methanoprimaticola. The sequence continues at coordinate 54,101 of JAGBGN010000108.1, forward strand.
ATCGGGGAGAGGACGTACATCGGCATGAGGGAGAAAGCTGAAACGCTCGAAACATCCAATGCGACCAAGAAGACAATGGGATTCAACCCACCTTTCGGTTACAGGTTGGAGAACGGTGCACTCACTATTGATGATGCGGAGTTCCCTGTTGCATGCTCCATCTTCTCCATGTACTCTTCCGGTATGACCATCGACCAGATATGTTACCAGTTGAACCGCGATGCGACATTGACACGTCGTGGGAATCCATGGAACAAGTACAACCTCAGGAACATCCTCCATAATCCTGTGTATGCGGGATATATGCGTTGGGAGGAACTGCTCATCAAACACGATGCAAAGATCGTCCTTACACCAGAGGAATATAACGATATCCAATTGAAAATGGCCTCCAAGGTTCGGGATCCTAGGAAAAGAAATCCAATCCTTTTATCAACATTGGATGAATGAGAAAAATCGCTTTGTCCAGTTATATTTAAAATATTCTATCAAATATCTTACCTAAGAAATTGCTGGCCTCCACCTCCGGAATAGGATGAATGAAAATATCCATCCATCCATAATAAACCATTGTGAAACGTATATGTTTTAAATAGTTATAAAACAACAGATTGTATGGTCTTAGACCAAAAGGAGGAAATAAATTGACTGAGGAATGCAAACCATTGGACCCGACAGCGTTCGGATTGTTCTTTGTGGCCCTTGTATCTCTCCCCCTCGCCCTTGCCGGATTCATGAACGGTATGGGAATCGAGAACGAGATCATGGCTCACGTTGGAAAGCTCCTGCTGCTCGGAGGATTCTTTATTTTCCTGGCCTCATATTTCGCTTACAAGGCCGGAAGCAACTTCGGATTCATCGTATTCGGTCTCGTCGCTCTCGGAGTGTTCTATGCAGGATACGACGGAGGAGACCTCTACATCAGCCTCACACTTGGAATCATCTACCTGATCTGTCTGATCTGGTCTGTACGTGCACACACACTGAAGACCCTGACAATCATCCTGCTGACCACCGCACTGGTGTTCTTCGCAAACGGATGTGTTGTCGAGTACGGAGCTGACTGGTCCTGGCTGTTCCTTGGATTGGCTGCGATCTTGAACTTCGCGTTCAACCTCTATCTTGCATTCGCTCTTGCAGATGAGAAGCTTCCTTGCTTCTGATATAGAGGAAGTCGGAAACATTTTCCTGGGCTCTGCCCAGATCTTTCTTTTATTATACACCCCATGAAAAAGTCATCAGAACATCGATTCGATGTTTTAAGTCGATAAGTATAAAATAATGAATCCAATCCGAGATTCGGTTCAAATGAAAACCGATACTAAGAAGAAATTGGGAGCCTACTTCATGGTTGCCCTCATGATCCTTGTCGTCGTCACTGTCGCCGCAAGTGCATTCATATGAACATTGCATTGGTAACGGGGGCCTCATCCGGTTTGGGTGAGGAGTTCTGTCATTCGTTGGATGCAAAGGGTCTGGATTGTATATGGATGGTGGCCAGGAGAGCTGAGGCTCTCAAAAGGGTTGCCGATTCATTGAAAACACCAACCAAGATCATAATCGCCGACCTCTCGACAAAGGAAGGTGTGGGAAAGGTCATCGATGAGCTGAATGAAGGATCCCCATCCATCCGCTACCTCATAAACAATGCAGGATTCGGATTGTTCGGTAGTTCGTGGAAAATCCCTCGTCAGAAAACCGAGGAAATGATATCCCTGAATGTCACGGCATTGGTCTCGATTACTTCAGCCTGCATACCCCATATGTCTTCAGGATCCAAGATAATCGAGATATGTTCTGAATCAGCCTATGTCCCATTGAAGGATCTTGCAGTATATTCATCCACGAAAGCCTTCGTAAGACACTACTGCGATGCACTCAGAGAGGAGTTGAAGGATACCGGCATCACCGTTACAGAAGTTTCCCCAGGATGGATACGCACTGATTTCATAGACATCTGCGTCAATGACAAGGATGTCCCGAAGAAGGTGTTCAACCATACAGTGTCCAGAGAGGATGTCGTATGTGATGCCATGAGGGTGGCCGATAAGGGCGGCAAACGTAGCACCTGTGGATTGTATACCAGGATCCAGATTGCACTTTCCAACCATTTCCGTGGCCTGGCAATAAGGGTTTGGAACGGTTCCCTCAAACGCTGATTCCATCTGATTAAAACAACTTCCTGGAAGCTTTTTAACCAAGCAGATACGTATGTATCGGCATGGATTCTTCCAAACTGACAAGTAAGAACGGAGCTCCGGTGCCAGATTCTCAGAACTCCATGACTGCGGGGCCACGTGGGCCAATGGTTCTCCAAGATGCTTGGTTCCTGGAGAAGATGTCGCATTTCGATAGGGAGGTCATTCCGGAGAGACGCATGCATGCCAAGGGATCTGGCGCTTTCGGTAAATTCACCGTGACAGGCGATATAACAAGATTCACATCGGCATCATTGTTCTCAAAGATAGGGAAAGAAACTCCAGTATTGGTCAGATTTTCAACTGTTGCTGGGGAGAGGGGAGCAGCTGATGCTGAAAGGGACATACGCGGTTTCGCCATCAAATTCTATACAGACGAGGGGAACTGGGATCTTGTTGGAAACAACACTCCGGTGTTCTTCATACGCGACCCACTCAGATTCCCTGATCTGAACCATGCAGTGAAAAGAGATCCGAAGACGAACATGAGGTCCGCTCAGAACAATTGGGATTTCTGGACGATGATACCTGAAGCCCTGCATCAAGTCACAATAGTGATGTCAGACCGCGGTATTCCCAAATCGTACAGGCATATGCATGGCTTCGGTAGCCATACATTCAGTATGATAAACTCTGAAGGTAAGAGAACATGGGTCAAGTACCATCTACGTACACAACAGGGCATAGAGAACATAACTGATGAACAGGCTGAGGAGATTGTTGGAAGGGACAGGGAGAGTAATCAGAGAGATCTGTTCGAATCAATTGAAAGGGGTGAATTCCCCAGATGGACCATGTACATCCAGGTCATGACTGAGGAACAGGCTGATGGTTACCATGAGAACCCCTTCGATATAACAAAGGTATGGCCTCATGGGGAGTTCCCCCTTATCGAAGTAGGGGTACTCGAACTCAATCGTAATCCTGACAATTACTTCGCACAGATTGAACAAGCCGCTTTCAATCCTACAAACCTTGTTCCTGGATTAGGACTGTCTCCGGATAAACTCCTCCAAGGGAGGATCTTCTCATATGGTGATGCACAGAGGTATCGCCTTGGTGTGAATCATAATCTCATTCCTGTTAACGCTCCCATTTGTCCTGTAAACTCCTATCATCGTGATGGTCTGATGCGTACCGACGACAACTATGGTTCAAGGAAGCACTATGTCCCCAACAGCTATGGGGAATGGGAGGATAATGGAGTAAAGGAACCGCCATTGAGGATACAAGGTGATGTGGACCGCTACAATCCATATGAGGACCGTGAAGATGATGTTTTCAAACAGCCTGGAAATCTATATCGTCTGATGACTGAAGATAAGAGGGCCCTTCTGATAGAGAACACAGTACGTAATATGCAAGGTACTACTGACAATCTGAAGTATCGTCATGCAGTACATTGCTACAAGGCCGATCCCGATTACGGAGAGCGTTTGATCAATGCTTTCAACCTGGATATGGATTACCTGAAGCATCTCACCACTCTTTCAGAGAAAGAGCTACAATTCGAGACTAGGAGTAAGGTTTGAGTAAAATCCAATCGAATTCACCAAATAAACCTCTTATCTGTTGTTTTTTCAGATAAGATGTAAACAACTTACAATCACCATTTTTTTCATTGATATCATCTTTTTTTTTATAAAATTTAATTAATAAATGTGATAACTTAATTGAATATAATATTCTTTTTAATCTATATTTTAGATAATTATTGGCAGATTTACCTTTATCCTAATTGCATATCATTTTCTATTAGATTATTATGAATTACTGATTATCTAAGATATCTATAAATTATAAAGCTGGTACCTATATCAAATTAATAAATTCAAATCAATAAAATTTCATAATAATTTGAATATCAATAATATAATTTCTTTGATATTTGCAAATTTAGATCTGAAATATAAAATTTTGAATTATTATTCATATTGTATCATTTTTTGAAAAGAATAATGTTATTTCAAATATTTTGTGAATTGTAATTATTTCCCAAAAATCGTTTGAAAATGGTGGGTAAAATAAGTCAAAATTGACAAATTAAGTTGACATACGGGAGACCGTCGTGGACAAGAATGTATCATTTTTTGAATGAAAAATCGGATTCTACCATATAATTTCAATAAATTTCAATTATGGTAATTACAACCGATAATTTAAACATAATCATCTAAAATTACACAATAATAATTATGTCGTAATTATTTTATCTGGATACTAAATTAAGTAAATTAATTCATTATTATCATAATATACGAAATTTTTTAAAAAAAATTAAAGAAATAACTATAATCATCAATTATATCATATTATATTAAAATTCAAACTTATCTTCTATTATCTACAATAATATTCAATTTATTATAATAACTAAATAAAATATAATTATTATTGATGATAAAGATATTAGCTAAAATAATATCAATAAAATAATGATAAAGATATAGAGCAAATAAAGATTGAAATAAATAAAGTTAGTAAAGCTATTAGCTTAATTAATTATTATTAAACAAATCAGTAAGGACTGTAGATTCTAATCAATTCACTGTCGATTACATGCTCTATGAAATCTAAGCGGAAACAACTCTGACGATATTGCTCTAGATCCTTGAGTCTCATGAATTGGGAATTGATATTGTAGAATCTGGTAAGGAAGAAATGTTCTGGTGATGCAGGAGTACCGCCGACGCCGATAGCAATGAACGTTGGATCCTCATCAACATCGCTTATCCATTTCCTCATATGGAATGTGGAAGGGAAGATGCTTATGAGTCCATCATCAAGACAATTCTCAGAATAGTGACAGATCAGGTTGAAACCCCATTCATCAGGATTCATCAGCCTGAAATCAGTTTCAAAGGGATCGGAGATTTCGTTGACATCGAGGATCTCGAAAATACAATCCTCGGAGTCGAGGATGTCATGTAAAACATCCTTGAACTCCGATCCCTTGGTGGTAATGATCATTCCTCCGTGAGATAGGCGTACTTCTCGATGAATGCATCCTGAATCTTTGCAACGATGTTGTTGTAACCCTCTTCCAGAATCCTCTCATCAGGATTGAGAGAGTTGACATACATGTTCTGATGCTTCGGTTCCTCAGCGACCTCAAGGATGGAGAGCAATCCGATGAAACCATTCTCAATGGATGCCTTATCAGAATAATCCATCGAGAGTATGACCTTACAGATGTCTACATCGACCTTCAGGAAATCGATGACATCCTCACACGCATCCTCATTGAAACGTCCACTCAAGGACATGTCAATGAAGTAATCGATCTTGGAGGACTTCATGTCCTGAACCTGGGAAAGGATGGAGATCTCATCAACCGTCAAAAGCTCATCACGGAAATCAGACACAGGCTCCACTTCTACAGGTGCTTCTTCCTCCACTGTTTCAGATTCCACCACGGCATCATCGCATGTGACATCTGGTTTGGATGTGTCCGGCACAGAATCGGAGACTTCCTCTTTTGGGACCATGGCTTCAGAATAAACGTCTTCCCTCTCGAAAAGCTGGATAGAGATATCGATACTCGTCTGAACAGAGTAGAGTTTCTTGATTATCTCGGTATCAACCACTGCATTGGATGCTTCCTCCGCCCTGGATACAATATCGTCTACGATGGACTTCACAGATGACATTGTCTCCATGTAGTATCCCTCGTCATCGGACTGGGAATCGGCGAGCTGATCCATTTTGACGAGGATTGGTGTGAGCTCAGCCTCCACCCAGGAGAGATCCACCTTCACAGGTTGAGCTTTCATCTCCTCCATGACCTGTATCTCTCCACGTGCGAAATCCAACTCCTCGGAAAGCTGCTCTATACGCTCGCGACAAACCTTGAGTTCGGATTTCAGCGATTCGATTGCTTCCTTGGACGAGGAATCATCGACTCTACATTCATCTATGGTCCTGTTGATCATGTCCACGATTGCATCCACATCGGGAACGTCTTCCTTGGAAGGTATCTTCATCTTGGAGAACTCCTCCTCATCTGAACGATCGGATTCGCTTAATGAATCAAGATAAGCAGGCATATCTATGGAATTGGCGACGACCTTCGCCTCCCTGTCCCTGATCAATGAATCGCAAGCCTGGACATCATCGCAGAGTGATCCTATCAGGACGATATTATCAGAAGGTGCACCAGGATTCAGTCTGGCTGACAATGCGTATTTGATTATCTCGTTAAGCTTACGGTCTCTGATTCTGTTCAGAAGAGTAGCATCCCACATGCCAGGAGTATCTGAATACGGGATATAAGAGATTCCTCATCATCAGAGATACATGATGTGTTCGGACATCCCCCTGTCCACATCCGAGATGAATCTGCCGATGATGACAGCTATACGTTCGAACCTACCTTTGAGGAAAACGTTGATCTCGGAATCGGGCGTGTCTAGCTTAGGATGGATGAATACTGTTAGGAATGGTTTGGAATCCAACAACTCCAGATCAGCGATCAGTTTTGAGATTTCCTCCGGTTCTATGGATCTTCCGGAATAAACACGGAGTATCATTCCGCATTCATCCATCATGAGGTCGCAATACTCCATTGCACGGTCCAAAACCTCCTTCTCCTCCTTACTGGTGAGTTCTATGTGGAAGCGCTTGGAGCTGAGGTAGGATCTGAACTTCTGATACTCTATGGATCTATGGTAATTGACGGGATCGTTTCCATCGAGGATGCTGTCCGCAATAACAGTAGCTGCATCCATGCAATCATAGTATCTCTTGAAGTGATCGAATGCTTCCTTGAACAATATCTCATCGTACCGAATATCTTCGCCGAACATGGATATGTAGAAATCATAGATTCCGTCTGGAATATCCATAAGATCGTCCTTCAGGGTTTCTAGATCCAAACGGATGCGGTACAGCTCATTGTTGTATATTCTGAGCAATGCGTTGCAACGGTTTATGTCACGAATCAATTTCTCAGTCAGAATGTTCTTCTTTCCCAAACCGATGGAGTCCTCTACAGAGAGTATGGCTAGTTCACATCCCTTACGAGACATGACCCTTTTTAGGACCTCCTTCTCGGCGGGATTGATTATCACTTCTTCACCCCGAGTTGTCTACGTATCGAATCCTTCAACGAGACCAAAGCCTTGTGTGTGATCTTCTCATCCTCTCTGGAATCAGCTTCGACCTCCCTGAGGTAGATGGCATACATCCGGGGAGACACCTCACTCACGCCAGTAAGGAGAAGCAGATCCTCCTCCATACCATTGTCCAACTCATCGATACGTCCATCGTAATACAGAGATGCCATGCGATAGTATCTGTAATCCATATCGACATAATCAGCTAATTCCATGTACTGCTCGTATTTTTCAGGGTTCTCCAAGGCACGTAGGGAGAAGAACTCCCTTTCCATCATCTTCCTGTCCATGCCTTTTCTGAACATTTCCGCCAAAGTGGCACCATCTATATTCCTTTTGTTCATAATACCATCATTAATTAATGTGTTTGCTTAACTAGCTAAATTAATATTAACCAATCATCTTTGGATTATAATGAGGACGCTTTAAAGTACTAAATATTATGGTGTGTCGAATGGTAATTGATATATCACCTATGTTGATGGACCTTTATGGGTGGATCATATAAACTCATCATCTTCGACCTCGATGGTACCGTTTCAGATAGTTTCTCCGGAATCCTTCATTGTTTCAAGAGAATGTTGGAACATTACAACGTCGATTATCCCGGTGATGATGAGATGGGTGCTTACCTTCATGGATCCGTGCACGATCACATCCGCAAGCTCCTGAATACTGATGATAAGGGTGTCTCAGATGCACTTGAGATATACCGTGATTACTACATCTCAGAGGGCGAGGCCATGTGCAAACCATTCGATGGTGCCGAAGATGTCTTCAGGGAACTCAAGAAGGCAGGATATCTGTTGGGAGTGGCAACCATGAAGATCCACAACTATGCAGTTATGCAGTTGGAAAACTGGGGATTCTTAGATTACTTCGACACTGTACATGGTGCTGACCCCAATGGTATGATGGATAAGTCTGATCTAATACAGATGTGTCTGAAAGATATCAATGTTGAACCCGAGGATGCACTGATGATCGGGGACAGTGTCGATGACCTCCTCAACGCACGCAAGGCATCGGTCCCATTCCTTGCAGCCTCATATGGTTCCAACCTTTCCCCATCCATCTGTGAGGACAATGGTATCGACTATGTGAGATCCATACGCGACGTAGTCACATTTATTGTCGGTTAACCGACAATCCTGTAACCTGTCTCATCGCCCTCGAGGGTGTAACGTACCCCCCTTCCATCGAGGAGTTGGATTATAGTGGAAGCGTGCAATCCGATTCCAACATTCAGGAATTGATTCTCCACAACATTCTGTCCCTGATATTCCACCACGGGACGGAATCCCAGTGGCATATGATGGGTCTTCGTCTGCATTGCATAGAGCCTACCCTCCTTGTCGAAAATAGGACCACCGGACTGACCACGCATGCCAGGTGTTGAAGTCTCGACCTCCACCCAGTCATAGTTACCGTTCTTGCATCTGCCATGTTTGATGGTACGGGTATGGATCCCCTCATTGGGGAACAGGGCCTCCTTGGCTGGGATCTTGGAAATCCTGAATGAATTCAGGTTGGAATCCCAGGAAGGGGACACATCCACGAACGGGTAACCGAGGCGGCAGAGGGATGTTCCAGGCCTTGCCTTGGAGGGATCGATGATCACGGGATAATCATGGACCCACGAGGGATTGAATGGTTCGAGTTTTCCTACGGCTATGTCCAACTGTCTGTCCACATAGGCTTGGACGAGATGGACGCCATCCCAACCCCACCAGAACGAATGGTTCACTATCGACTTCTCATCCGGTTTGATGATGTGGTCCGGTTCACCTGCTGCAACGCGCGATGCATTGAGTTCCTCGATCTCCTTCATCTTGTTGGTATCGGTCTGATACTTCGTGTAATGGTCGAACACATGACCCGCGGTCATGATCCAACCGTCTTCGTTCAACACGATGAAGGTGGCGACATCCGAGAATACGGTACCGTCATGCATGCGGATGGATGTGACGACGGGACGGGTGTAGCTGGAGACCTTCTGGAACGCATCGGAGAACATGCTGCGTAATCTGGAATCCCATATAAAAACTGAAGATGTCTGCTGTCGGGCAGCACACAGAGAACCTTTATAGACAACCGTCATCCGGAACTTCATGTTGAGCAAGGAGGTCCAGTACAGGATTTTCGCCGGTACCAAGAAGGAGGATTTCACCGGATGGGAGAAGGTCACCGTCGAGGAATCAGAATCCATCGATTACTGGTCACTCGATATCGGCAACGGTTACACCCTGGACAGGGTCACCAAGAAGATCCGTGGACTCTTTGGTTCCCGCAAGGTCCGTTTCCTCAGCATCCGTATGGACCGTACCGTGGAGGATCCTGAAGGGGATTACAGGGATTTCAACTGCAACATGATATTCGACGTCGAGATAAGTGTCGATACCGATTCAATAAAATTCAAGGATAAGCACAACTCGTTCGTACTGCTGTCCAGAGAACCAATCGACTGGGAGGAGTTCTCGAAGGGTCCGGTAACATCTGATGAGGACACTGAGAACAACTGGTCCAGCTTCTATTCCTGAACTTGTCGAATTGTTTTAAGATGGGGGGTGTCCCCCCGTTTAATCGTTCATCCTGAGTACTTCAAGGATCTGCCTGAGCTGTTCCTTGATATCGGATACATCGCTCCTGACACCCTGTATCTGGGATCTCAGGGCACGGTTGTCATCCTCGAGGGACTTGAGCTTCTTCTTGAACTCATCGTCGACGACAGGCTCCGCCTTCTCCTCAGAACGGGATTTTGCCATGGCGGCGGCCTTGACCTGTACAATGAGGTGTTCGCGCCTTGAACGGAGGGCCGAGGATGCCATCATCAACTTCTGTTTCTCGGCATCATCGCCGGCCAATTCAGCCTGGAGCATCTTAATCTCGAGTTCCATGAGCTCATCAGTGATGTCTTTGATCTCCTTTGTGAGATCCTCGGAACTGGAAGCAGCCTTGACCTCAGGTATGGGCTGGTCCCCGATGGAGTGGGATTCGAAAGCGGCACCGTTCCTGTACACGGTTGCATTCAGGTTCCTCTCGACATCCGGTGGGTCGAGCCCTGCCGCGATGAAGGAGTCGACGATCTCTTTCCTACGTGCGTAGAACTCGGCGATCTTCTCCTCGATGATGCCGATCTCCATGGCCTTCTTCTCGGCATCGAGTGGAGTGTCGGGAATTAATTCCCTGAGCCTTTCGAGCTCGGCTGTGAGTCTGACGGTCTCAGTCTCTATGAATCTGAGTTCCCTATCATATTTACTTCCAGGCAAATCACTCGACCTCGGACTTCTTGGCCTTCTTGGCTTTCTTCTTCTCCTTCTTCGCCTTCTTCGCATCGATGATGGCCCTGAAGTTGTCGTACAGGTAATCGTCGTAGAAGATCAGCTCACCGAGTGTGCTCAATGCATAAGGGTCATCGAGAAGGAACTTGACCATCTTCTTGGAATTGAGGGCCTCCTCTCCGATCGCGTAGTACATGAGTTCCATCACCTCATCGCAGTAGTCGGCACGGATCTCCTCTGCATCGAGTTCGTTCTCAAGATCATCGGCATTGAGACCGTTCAGATACTGATCGTACTTGACCGGACAGTCGACGGGTTCGCCATCGGTGTTCAGACCTTCTAACAGGGAATCGTCATCTGTCATGTCGGCAACAACGGCGATGTATGCTGTGCGGTCCGCCTGAAGGTACCTGATGAGCTCCTCCACAGCATTGATGCTCTCCTGCTTGGTCAGACGTTTGAGCTTCTTCCTGAGGTTCTCGATTTCGATCTCCTTCCTCCTGATGGTGGAGTTGAGGACTGAAATCGCATCCTCCATGGTGTAGTCGTCATCCATCTTATCGGTTCAGGATGGCATCCTGAGTATAAAAGACATGGATGCAAAGTATCGGACATTGTATCCGGGGATGACCGATCTGGATACCCTGAATGGTCTGGATGTAGTTACATATATAGTTGGTTAACTCATCCCAAACTTTATGAGCGATTCCCACGGAAGTTCCATTCTCGAACTAAAGTCCAGGATTGAAAGAGGGGATACTTTCGCGATGTACGTTCTCGGGAAGAAGTACTACGAAGGGGATGGGGTCGACAAGGACATCGACATGGCAGTCGAACTCATGAAATTGGCCGCTGACGGAGGACAGAAGGAGGCCGAATACACGTACGGCTACTTCTGCTGCTATGGCATCGGTGTGCCAACGGATAAGATCCAGGCCATCAAATGGTACAGGAAGTCAGCTAATCAGGGGTATACCGAAGCACAATACGGATTAGGATATATGTGCGACTTCGGCGAAGGAATCGAGGTCAACAAGATGGAGGCTGCCAAATGGTACAACCTTGCCGCCGATGCCGGACATCCCGGGGCCCTCTGCAACCTCGGTAACCTATACTACAACGGGTGGGGGGTGAGGCTGGACCGCAGACAGGCCGCCAACCTCTTCTCAAGAGCTGCAGACCGTGGAAACAACGATGCGATGTTCAACCTGGCCCGTATGTATGAATTGGGCGAGGGTGTTTCCCGCAACGATGCCATCGCCCTGGAATACTACAACAAAGCAGCGAAGATGGGCAATCCCGTCTCATTGTACTCCATGGGGATGAGGTACTACATCGGGAACGGTGTGAATCAGGACATCCATCTTGCGGCAAAACTGTTCAAGGCTGCTGCGGACAAGGGTTATACGGAAGCACAATGCAACTATGGCACCATGCTCTACTACGGTGAGGGGGTGCAGAAGGACTTCTACGCCGCCGCGAACTACTTCGCCAAGGCCAGTCAGAACTGGAGCGATGTGGGGATATTCTACCTGGGGCGCATGTACCTTCTCGGTGAAGGGGTGAAAGCCGATTCCCGTCGCGGTATCGGCCTTTTGAAGTTGTCCGCGGAGCTCGGTAACAAGGATGCCACCGAACTCCTGGAAAATGTTCAGAATTTGGTGTCGTGAGGGATCAGCTGGATCTTCGCACCGCAGTAGGGGCATGAGTCCAGGACAGCATCCATCCCATCCTTGTCCTCTCCCAGAAGGGCGGGACCCTTGTACGAATCGATGAACACGATGTTCTGCTCGAGAAGGTCGTCGAGCATCTTCTTGCAGCAGGCGGCCTCCACATCCACATCCGAGATCTGGAGCTTGAGGATCGGTCTGGCCCTGAGCTTCTTGTTCCTCTCGTCGGTGAGGATCTTGTCTATCCTCTCCGCATCCATCTCGGCACCGGGGTAACCCATCTCGGCAGCGTATGCATACATCCTGACACACTTCTGGAGATCCTTGGGGACACCCATACCGATCTCGTACATCAGACCGAGATGGTAGAGGGCACGGGGGTCGAGGTTGTCTGCAGCCAATCCAAGGTAGCGGACAGCTGTCTCAAGGTCGCAATCGACTCCTTCACCGGATGCATACATGATCCCCAGCTCCCTGGTAGCTGGCAGGTATCCCTGTTCAGATGACTTGGTGAACCATTCGGCGGCAAGTTTGGGATCTTTTGGGATGTCCGTACCATAGAGGTACTGGAGTCCCAGCTGGTACTGGGATTCGGCTTCGCCGGACTCGGCGGCCTGGATGAGATTGTCGGAAACCATTGATATCAGACCTGCAACATCTAGGTGATAAATCATTGTGTCGGACGGTGCCGCATCACCTACGTTCCAATTCACCCAGGATGTCGGTCGCCTCGGTGACTCCGTTGTCGGAAGCCATTGTCAGCCACTTCCTCGCCTCGGTATCATCGGCATCAGTCCCTATGCCGTTCAACAGGAAGTATCCTGTCATCATCATGGCGGTGGGAACACCCTCTAGAGCAGATCTCATGAACCATTCGAAGGATTGGGCGACATCAGGTTCAGCTCCATCTATACCCTCGGAATACAGGTATCCGAGACGCTCCATAGCGAACGCATCCCCCTTCTCAGCACCCGACGAATAGCATTCTGCAGCCTTGGTCTGGTCCTGTGCCGTGCCGATCCCGAACTCATAGAAAACGCCCAGATGGAACATTGCGTTGACGTTGCCCGCCTTTGCAGCCGTACGGTAGAGCTTGAAGGCCTTCCCCTCATCCCGTTCGACACCCAGACCCTCCTGGTAGAGGTATGCCAGATTGGTACGTGCCTCTGAATTCCCCTGGTTGGCTGCCAACCTGAAGTACCTTGCAGCCTCACGGTAGTCCTGCTGGACCGATACCCCGTCCATGTAGGCCAGTCCGGCGTACATCTGTGCGTCCGGGATACCATCCTCTGCGGCGATCATCGCATATTTCGCGGCACCGTTACTGTCTATACCCGTGTACTCCCCTTGGAAGAACAATCTGACCATGAGGGTCATTGCCTCCGTCTGTCCAGCATCGACCGCGCGTTCGAGGTAGTCGTAACCGACAGCCTCGTCCATTGCCACATCCCATCCGAAAAGATATGCCATGGCCATGGCGTACAGGCCATCTGCATCCCCTTCATCGGCCAGTGATCTGACCTGGTCTATGTCGAGTTCGACCTCGCCATCCGGAGTGTGGAACACGAAACCCCTCTCTTCTGTCATGGGTGGTCAATCGAGTGGATAGTAATCATAGTTTGCGAAGGATGCGTTCGGCTTCATCCCTGCGGGGGTGGAGCGATTCCCATTGGTGGAACTGATGGTCATGGGATCTCGTATCCGGGCGGTACCTCTGCCTGAGGTGAAGGCACTCATGGTAGACGACATAGTCCCTGACGAAATCGGGGATGGACTCGGAATCCAGGGCCGACGATATCCCTACGACACGCATCATGGTGCTGCAGAAGCCGACCCTGCGACGATTGTCATGGCAGGTCCAGGACATGTACGAGTTGGTTATATCCTCGGGGTGCAGGAGGCCGTTGTCGAGAAGTCTGTCCACGGATTCCATCAGATCGAAATGGACTCCGACCTCGCTACCGATCAGGTTACGGCTCCTTTGGATGTACAATGGACGGTTGTGTAGGATGAAACCGTCGGAGTCCAGATGATCCAATATCCGGTTGTCCATTTCAGCACGTCTGTTCGAGGACCTGCGGAATACGAAATCCACCATCAGACCGAGGATGTAGTCAGGGGAATCCCGCAGGTAATCGGACAGTACGATCTCCATGGAACCACCGTTCCTGCGCCAGGAATAGAAGAACTCCTTCATGGACCCCATCCGCACTGTCAAACCGGCAGTGGGGATGGAACAATGGTCAACGACCCTTTCCGTCACGTCTACGGTTCGCATATCCCATCTTCCCATTGCGTTTACCGGAGGGCCTGGCCCCACATTGCGGGTGTTCGACACGTGGTACCAGGATGTCCTTCTGCCTCTGCTTGGCCTGAATCGAGTGTTCTGAGAATACGGGAGAACCCCGGACATCCATGCCAGTGTGGTACATCATCGTGGATACCGTAGACGGAGTCGGAGTGAAGACCTGTACTTGCTCCGGATTGGTCCTCAGGTTGACATGGCAGAAACGGGAGAGGTCCCTCATGTCATCATCGGTGCAACCCGGATGGGCGGCAATGAAGTAGTATGTCAGGAACTGTCTCTTCCCACACCTGGCATTGGAGTCCTCGAACATGGACTTGAACTGAAGGAGCTTGTCGGATGATGGCTTCCCCATAATCCTCAGGACCTTCGTGGAGGAGTGTTCCGGTGCGATCTTCATCTGTCCGGACACGTGGTGGGCAACAACCTCATCGCAGTATCTGGAACCGTTCTCGCGATCGGACAGTATCATATCGTAACGTATCCCGGAATTGACGAAAACATGTTTCACACCGGGGACCGAACGGATTTTTCTCAAAAGACGTATCTGACCGGAATGGTCGATCTTCAATCCGTTGCAGGGTTCATCACCGAGGCATCTGCGGTCAGGGCAGCAGCCTTCCCTGAGTTTGCGTTCGCATTCTATGCCGTACATGTTGGCGGTAGGTCCGCCGACGTCCTGGATCGTACCGTTGAATCCAGCGGATGAGGCAAGTATCCGAACCTCCCTGAGGATCGATTCCTCAGAACTGGAAACCACGGTCCTACCCTGGTGCACGGCGATGGCGCAGAAGGAGCATCCACCATAGCATCCGCGATGGGTCGTTATGGAATTCCTGACCGTGCTCATTGCCCTGACCTCGCCCTGTCTTGCGTAGTAGGGGTGGACTGAGTTCTCGTACTCCGATTCGTATACCGAGTCCAGCTCATCACTGGTGAGGTTCCTCTGAGGGATGTTGTGAACCAGGTACCTGTTCCCATGGGCCTGGACCATCGTGCATGCGGTAATGAGGTCGCTGTTCTCCTGGAATGTTACAAACATCCTGCGGAATGCATCGCGATCAGTTGAACACTCCTCGTAGGAGGGGAGTTCGATGCTTCCTTCTGGAACCTCCGAGGACATGTAGCAAATCCCCCTGACCTCCCTCCAATCACGGCCATCGCGGATGCATGTTGCCAACTGCAGGTTGGCGAGCTCGCCCATGCCGTACACAAGCACGTCCGCTTTCGAATCGGGCAACACGGACCTGCGGACGGAGTCAGACCAGGCATCGTAATGCGCCACCCTCCTGAGACTCGCCTCTATGCCCCCTAGGACGACGAGACGGCCCTTGGAGTGTTTCTTGATGAGGTTTGTGTATGCGATGCATGCCCTGTCGGGACGACGGTCGTTGACACCGCCCGGAGTGAAATCATCATCCTTCCTGCGTCTGTTGGTGGGGGTGTAATTGGCCACCATGGAGTCCACGCAACCTGCCGATACGGACCAGAACAACTCGGGATGTCCGAGGCGGAGGATGTCCTCATCGCTGTCCAAGCGCGGTTGCGCTATCATCCCAACCCTAAACCCGTGATCGATGAGCCAGTGCCCTATGACCGCACTCCCGTTATACGAGTTGTCGGTGTAGGTGTCACCGCTGACGAGGATAACATCCAGGGAATCCCAGCCAAGGCGCCTGACCTCGGCTGGGGTGGTTGGGATGAACATCTCACTGTTCCTCGCTCTTCTCCAGAAGTTCCCTGGCAGGTCCGTAACCGGCATCTGCGGCCGCGATGATCAGATCCAAGGCTTCATCCTCGTACTCCTCATTCGCCTCGCCACGGATTATCATGATGCCCAGGTTGTACATGCACTCCGGATTCTCGAACTCGCTGCCGGCACGGAAGTACTGGGCCGACATCTCGAGGTCTGGGTCCACGCCGTTTCCATCGTAGTACATCACACCGAGTTTGTACAGGGCATCGATGTTGCCATCTGCACCTGCTGTCTTGAGTAAACCGACAGGGTCGATGTCCTCGACGGGTATGCTTCCCTCGCCCGCGAGAACCCCCAGATGGTAGAATGCCGGCGGGTATCCGAGCATGGCAGCCTTCCTGTAGCATGAAACCGCCTCTTCCAGATCCCGCTTCGCGGACAGCCCGTTCTCGTACATCA
>JAGBGN010000109.1 GCA_017935945.1 Candidatus Methanomethylophilaceae archaeon
CGAACGCATGGGTTGTTCCAAGGTGTACATCTCAAAGATGATCCGCAATGCGAAGAATCGTGGTGTACTGAGTAGGGACGAGACTCTCCGTTCCGGTGGGTGGAATGTGGATTCGGAGCTGTTATCCAGGCTCTCGCATAGAAGATGAGGTTTCACCCTCCCGGATGTACCGGGAGGGGTCGGGGATCATTCGTCGCTGGATCCGGAACGGACCTTGACAGCCATTCCCTTCTTCATCTGCTTGATCTCGAAGGGGATGAGGAAAGCGCGTCCAGTGGCGATGGGGTTGTCATCCTTGTCGGTGACGATGACCTCCTCCATGAGGCGTATGTCGGGGTCGCAGTCCAGGACGAACTGTGCGAATGCGTTGCGTCCCTCGGAAACGAACGGGACCGCATCATCCATGACCTTCACCCTCATGAAGGGTGCGGGACAGGCCTCGACGATCCTCTTGGCACCTTCCATTCTGAGGGTGTAGAGTCCGTCACCTGCACGCATGGAGAGGACGTGCTCCCCATCGGATATGACGTTCCTGATCTTGCCGGTCTTCCTGCTGGTGACCAATTCGATCTTCCCCCTGAACAGTGCCTCGGTTGCCTCGATACCGAACTGGTACCTGGAGACGGCCTTGGCCCTGAGGAGGTCAGCGTCGTATTCCTCGGTACCGTCCTCGGGAATCTCCTCCGGGGATATGGCGGACTTGAAGCCCATCATGCTGAGGAACTGGAATGCGATCCTCTCTGCCTCCATCTCGGTCTCCATGTCCAGGTTCTCGGGGAACAGGGACTGCGCGAGGGGATACATCTCGTCGAGTTCCGCGGGCACGGGTCCGAACGCGCTGATCACAATGGGTGTGTACCCGGCTTTCCTGGCCTTGTCGAACTCCTCTGCATAGGGCCTGCTGTAGGGTTTGCCCTTGATGTCCTCGAATATCACGGCCTTGTCCGTCGGAGGTACGTACCTCTCCCCGATCCTGTCTAGGTACCTCTTGAACACGGGGCGGTTCCTGGTCTCGGAACCGGTGTAGAACATGGCCCCTTCCCTGCTGATGGGGTCGTACATCTCCATGACGTCCTGGTACTCCCTGAGTCTCCTGAGGGCATCCAGGAGCGCAGGGTGGGCCCTGCACCTCATCTCGGCGAGTTCCCAGAGGCGTCCTTCCTTGATGTACCTCCTGACCAGGGCGAGCTCCTGCGTGATCTGGTAGAGGTTGTGCTCCGCGATCAGCTTGGTCTTGGCCTTCTTCTCCATCCTCCTGAGGGAGTCGAGGGTGTGTCCGCGGCAAGCGGGACAGTTGCAGTCCAGGGATTCCATATCCTGCAGCCTGAACGTTCCATCGACGAACATCATCCTGTCATCCCTTGCGAACTTGGCGTAGGAAGCGGAGTCGAAGAAGTCGCATCCCATGAGGGCGAGGAGTGCCAGTACCATGGGGTGTCCGGCTCCGAACGCATGGACGGGCCTGTTGGGGTTGAGTCCCTTCTTGGAGGACATGATGACGTCGACGAGCTCGGCGTACCTGTACTGCTCCATGAGGGGGACGATGCCTCCCACGGGGTGGACGTCGATGTCCATTCCAGCCATCCTCCTGGCGCAGTCCTCCCTGAGGTCGGGGTAGATGGAACCCTGGGCCACACCGTTGATCATCATGTCGCCCTTCATGTCGCAGGCCTGTTGGGTCCTCTCGAGGGTGACATCGATGGATTTGGCAGTCTGCTCCTTGGTCCAGTAGGGCTCGGTGAAGATGTCCAGGACCGTTCCGATGTCGGTGCCTATCGCCTTCTGGAACTCGATGATCTCCTCGTTCGTGAGTTCGACCTCACCGTACATGTGGCTCTGGAAGGTTCCGGAATCGGTCATTATGATTCCGGGGAAGTCGAGCATCTCGTGGAGTCCGACCTCTCTGGCCTTCTCATTGAGTTCCTTGGAGTTCTTGATGATGTATGAATTGGTGATGAGCGATTTGAATCCGAACGTGTCGTACAGTTCCCTGGGGGATACCGTGCATATCTTGGGGTTGACCACGGGGAACAGGGCGGGCGTCTCCATCGTCTTCCCAGAATTGGAGGTGAACTTACCTATGCGGGCGAGTCCGTCCCTCCTGATGATCTCGAACATGTCCAAGGGGATTGGTTGACTCATTATAGGTTTAACGGGAGTGCCGGGCGATGGGTCCCGTGAAGAGAAGGTGTCGGGGCCTCGGCCCCGGTTGTAAGGTCATTCAGGTCTGTATGACGTCGATCTGGTTCCTGTTCGCATCGGCGAAGACCTTGGCGATGGCGTTCTTCATGATCGTGTCCGGTATATCCTCTATGTACTCCCTCTTCCAGTCGAGTATCGGACGTCCGAACTGGACGATGCCACCCTTTCCGAGGTCACAGCTCTCCTCCACATCCAGCAGCTTGATCTCGAGTCCCTCGATGATCTCCGGGATGGTCATCTTGTTGATGAGGACGGTGTTCGGTCCGTCGCAGATGGTCTCCGTGAACTTGCAGGATATGTCAGCCATCTGCATCTCGAAGATCAGGTCGCGGATGTAGCTGACCATCGCGCCAGTGCTCCTCCTCCTGATGGTGGGGTCTTCGAGTTCTGCTTCGGAGTGCCTGTATTCGATGTCGATCATGGCCATGACCACCTTATTCGAATAACAGCGTTAAAAGGATATCGGATGTTTCGTGGAAGTTGTAATAGGGTTAAAACAGAGGATGCCCTATGGCCACCCATGGAAGGTTCCTCATCCACCAAGGGTCTGCTGACGGTCATCATAGTGGTGGCCGTATCTGTGCTGGCCATGTTAGTGTCCGGATCGGTCGACCACACCGATTGTACCTCCGATGACATCCGTGACGTAGTGGATGTGGAGGGTGATTGGACGGTGGATTACGAACTCAACGGTGGTGTCCTGCACCCGTATCCCGTCGTCGATTCCTATTACAGCGGTGTGTACACGGACCTTCCCGGCGCCTACCGCGATGGTTGGTTCTTCGCGGGATGGTACACGGATCCCGAGTTCTCCGAACCGGTATCG
>JAGBGN010000110.1 GCA_017935945.1 Candidatus Methanomethylophilaceae archaeon
CACCTGTCGTCGTGAATAACGTGATGTAGAACAGCACGAAGAATCCCAGTATGTCAGCTGCTCCATCCGACAGGGTGATGTGGAGTACCGAGAGGACGGCATCCACCGCCTCCGCGTAGACCATGTCACCGAAACGGATCTCGGACAACCATATGAGGGACGATATTGCCAACGAACCTATCAGGAGGGACCATCTCGGGAACGTTCCGGCATTCAACATGCGGAAGAACATCGTACCGATGAGGGCGAACATGACCACGAAAACCAGACACAGGTTCTCCAGCAGTTTGGGGAACGAGTAATCGCCCAGATACATCATCACGACGATCCATAGCACCAGACATGCCAGGATGAAGAATGGGAAGTAGCGGGTTATTGTCAGGTCACGCCTCTCAGAATGGAAGAACACCGCGCGCATGTCGGGGGACACCCTCTCCGCCAGGTGGTCTATCCTGTCGTTGATGGATTCTATCCCGTCCTTCAGACGCCCGTCCTTCATGCAACGTCAACCATGTCTGTGGTTTATAGTTGTGTCTCCCGATGCAACGGTCCGTACGTACCCAACCGTTAATACGGCGTACTCACTGGGGATGGTCATGGCAGAACAGAACGGACTGAAGAACCGCGGGTACTCGCGTTCCGATGTGGAGGAACGCCGTGCTGCTGCGGAGGCTTTCACCGGTACGAGACTTGAGAAGATTTCCGAGTACACCATCGATCCGGAAGCATCCTCGAAGAACATCGAGAACATGATCGGAACCGTGCAGATCCCCTTGGGATATGCGGGACCCGTCAGGATCGCGGGTGGACATGCGGACGGGGAATTCCTGATACCCCTTGCGACCACCGAGGGGGCCCTTGTAGCTTCCATATCACGCGGCATGTCCGTCATAAACTCCGGAGGAGGTGCCAGGGCAGCTGTGTACGCCGACTACATGACGCGTGCACCCGTCCTCAGGGTGAACGACATCGACCACTGCAACAAGGTCATCGATTGGATCGATTCCAACATGGACCGCATCGAGGCGGCCGTTGCCGGGACCACGAGCCATGGGAAGCTCCACCGCATCGACAAGTATCCCAACGGACGCAGCCTGTTCCTGAGATGCCTGTACGAGACCGGTGACGCCATGGGGATGAACATGGCCACCATCGCCACGGAAGCCATATGCAGGCTCATAGAGAAGGAGACCGGTGCCGTCATGGTCTCCGTGTCCGGCAACATGTGCTCGGACAAGAAGCCCGCTGCGATCAACATGATCCAGGGTCGTGGAAAGACCGTCGTTGCCGAGGCCAGGATCCCCAAGGATGTGGTGGAGAGCAGGCTCCACACCACTGCAGCGGCCATCACCGACACCAACTGCAGGAAGAACCTCGTCGGAAGCAGCATGGCCGGTACACTCGGTGCAAATGCCCATGCGGCCAACATGGTTGCGGCACTGTACATCGCAACTGGACAGGATCCCGCCCAGGTCGTCGGTGGAAGCATGACCATCACCACATGCGAAGACCTCGACGGGGACCTCTACATCTGCGTGAGGATGCCCGCTGTCGAAGTCGGTACCGTCGGTGGGGGAACACGTCTCCCATGTCAGCAGGAGGCACTCAGGATGATGGACTGCCTCGGAGAGGGTAAGGCTCCCAAACTCGCCGAGATAGTCGCCACTACAGTGCTCGCCGGGGAACTGTCCACTCTGGCAGCACAGGCCGCCGGTCAGCTGGGCAGTGCCCATGCTGCACTCGGCAGATGAGTCGGGACCGTATCTGTTCTATAACACGCGGGGGTGCACGCCCCCGCGCACATGTTTTTTATAACCGACTCCCGATTGGGCGTCCATGCCTGTAATCAACTTCAAATACAGCGACCTGTGCACAATGCTCGGAAAAGAGGTGTCCCAGCAAACACTGGTCGACAGGATCCCCATGATCGGAGCAGATATGGGAGATACCGAAAGCGGTAGCGACGATATGTCCGTCGAGTTCTTCCCCGACCGCCCCGACCTCTACAGTGTCGAGGGTGTCGCCAGGGCAATGAGGGCGTTCCTGGACATCGAGACCGGACTCAGAACATACGATGTCGGCAAATCCGATATCGAAGTGTTCGTGGACCCCAGTGTCAAATCGGTCAGACCCCACTTCCTCTGCGGTGTCGTCCTCGACGTCGATATCGATGATGATTTCCTCAAATCCATCATGGAGATGCAGGAGAAACTCCACATCACTATCGGCAGGAAGAGGAGCAAGCTCGCTATCGGAATACACGACCTCGACAAGGTCAAGGGTCCGTTCACATACAGGCTCGCGGAACCCAGATCGGTCAAGTTCGTCCCCCTCGCCAAAGAGGAGGAGATGGACATGGTCGAGATCCTCGAGAAACATGAGAAGGGCAAGGACTATGCCCACCTCCTCGACGGTTACACCGATTACCCCATCATCGAGGATTCCGAGGGCAATGTCCTCTCGTTCCCTCCCATCATCAACGGTGCACTCACCACCGTCACCACAGGCAAACACAACCTCTTCATCGATGTCACCGGAAACAACCGCAAGGCTGTCAAGGGTGCATTGGACATCGTATCCACCGCACTTGCAGAACGCGGTGGCAGGATCATGACCGTCACCATGCACGACGGAGGGGAGACGTTCCAGTCCCCTGACCTCACCCCCTTGGAAATGGACATATCCGCTTCCGAATGCGACAAGTTCCTCGGATTGGAACTTGGTCCCACAGGTACCGTCGAGTGCCTCCGCAGGATGGGTATGGATGCCGTTGCCGACGGGGACAACGTCCATGTGACCATCTCCCCCGTCCGTCTCGACATCATGCACAAGGTCGACATCTTCGAGGATATCGCGACCGGATACGGATTCGACAAGTTCGGAGGTTCCTACAGCCTCGTACAGACAGCGGGCGGACTCGATTCCAACAACAGCTTCTCCGAAGGCGTCAGGGACATCATGGTCGGTCTCGGATTCATGGAGGTCAACACACTCACGCTCAGCAACGACAGGGAGGAGTTCGAGATCCCCGGATTCCCCGTGTTGGAGAACGTCAGGGTCCTCAACCCCATCACCGAGGACCACACCTGCCTCAGGTCCTACCTGACACCCAGCCTCGTGAGAATCCTCAGACACAACAAGCACCGTGACCTCCCCCAGAAGATCTTCGAGGTCGGTTACGTCGTCAGGGACAACAAGACGCAGCTCCACCTCTGTGCCATGGTCACCGCATCCAAGACCTCGTTTACAGAGATCAAATCCATCACCGAATCCGCACTCAGGGAGATGGGATGCAGATACGAACTTGCCGCATCCGACCTCACCACCTTCATCAGCGGAAGGGGTGCCGACATCATCTACGATGGAGAGCCCATAGGATTCTTCGGAGAGATGTCCCCTGCGGTCGTTGTGGGATATGAGATCACACACCCCATCATGTTCATGGAGATCGACCTGAGCAGGATCGTATCCAACCAGAGCAGCACCCTGTTCTGAGGCGGTACCATGGATGTCGGTGACAAGTTCCCGGACTTCGTCCTCCTCGATGAGGACGGCAAAGAATTCGACAGCAGGACACTGGAGGGCATCAGGTACGTCATCTACTTCTATCCGAAGGATGGCACTGCCGGATGTCTGAGGGAAGCCCAGGACTTCACTGCGAACATCAAGAAGTTCATGGTGAGGAACATGCCGGTCATCGGTGTCAGCAAGGATTCCCCGGAATCCCACAGGAAGTTCATCAACAAGAACGGGCTCATGCTGAAACTGCTCAGCGATCCGGACCACGTGCTCCTGGAAGCCGTCGGCGCATGGGGCAAGAAGATGATGTACGGCAAGGAAGTGGAAGGTACGATCCGCTCCACGTTCATAGTCGGCAAGGATGGGATTGTCGAAGCCGCCTGGACCAAGGTGAAGGTGGATGGCCACGTCGACAACGTAGTCGCCACAGCCGCATCGCTTGTCAGGAAATCAGTTCAGTGAAATGTCGGTGGGTGGGGACCCACCGATCACCTTTTCTTCATCTTCTCATCCAATAACCTGAGGACGGAATCTGCATCCGTTATGAGACTCAGATCGGAGAAACCATGAATCGGAGCATCCGGATCGTTGTTGATTGCCACTATCCTCTTGGAACCGGACATGCCCACACGATGCTGGACTGCGCCCGATATCCCGAACGCCAGGTAGATGTCGGGTGCGACGGTGCGTCCTGACATGCCCACCTGACGGGAACGTGGCATCCAGCCCCTTTCGACCAGGGACCTGGAACAGCATACCATCGCACCTATCCGGGATGCGATCGATTCCGCTATGTCGATGGATGATCTGTCGCGGATGCCCCCTCCCAATGCGATGAGGACCTTGGCATCCCTGATGTCATCGGAAGGTCCTGCGATCGGTTCCTCCGAGAGGACGTCCTTCAACATGCCATCGGTGTACTGCCAGTATAT
Organism: Candidatus Methanomethylophilaceae archaeon; assembly: GCA_017935945.1. Lineage (GTDB taxonomy): Archaea > Thermoplasmatota > Thermoplasmata > Methanomassiliicoccales > Methanomethylophilaceae > Methanoprimaticola. The sequence continues at coordinate 4,452 of JAGBGN010000110.1, forward strand.
CGCGGTGCCCTGACCATCCACCTTCTCGGGCCTTGGGAACGAACCCTGGCGGACGGTGGCCATCTGCGGGAACTTGGTGCATTCGATGTCGGCCAGGAGGTTCCCACCGAAGGCGGGACGTGTCATCACTAGCTTCCTGCCATCCATGGACAGTCCTGTACAGTCCGCGGTCAATCCGGTTCCGAGCATGGCTGCCAACCTGGGTGCCACCTCGCGACCGCGTGAGGTGGATCCGATGAGTATGACGGCAGGTGACACGCGTTCAACGATGGATGCGAGGCATCCCGCGTATGCCTCCGGGGAATACGATTCCAAGGACCTCTCACGTACATGGTAGAGGGAATCGGCACCGTATCCGAAAATCTCACTGTAGAGGGATTTGACCTCCAATCCTCCGAAGACGACTGCGAACACACGACCGTCGTCCATACCCTTGGCGGCTGCGATCAGCTCCGCGGAGACATCGGATACATGTGGCCCCTCGGCCCCTTCCACCAGCTCCACCCAGATCAAGGTCCCGTCTGCAGTGGACTCGTTGATGTTGTACCTTGAGAGCATGCCGGGAGGCAGCCTGTCGGGATCGTCACTGGAACATGATGAGCACGATGAGCATGAACCGCCGCTGCAATCACTCATTCCGACACCCCCAGCTCATCCATCAGGACACCTGCGGCGACCGACGGGTCACGTATCATGACCTTCCTGTTCCTACGACTGGGGTTCACGGTGGTGGTACTGATTATCCTGGTGTTGGAGCCCTTGTTTCCGACCGAGTAGAGGCCCAGACCCAATGCCACCCTGTCCAGAACCACGATCTCACGGTCCATGGCATCCAGGAACTGGGTTGCCGATGGGAAATGTCCATTGGGATCGACGGAATCCATCGATATGACGGATCCCCTTGGAACCCTGCATCTGCGTAACGAATCCCCGTAATCCTGTGACACGGTGAATCCGTCACCATCCCTGACGACCTCCGATACATAGTAGAACTGCTGCACACCCATCATCTGTGCGACCTCGGCGGGGACCTGCCCCGTGTCGCCATCTATGGTCTGCCTTCCGAACAGGAAGAGATCGGCATCGCAACAGTACCTGCAGAAGAACGCATTGAGTGCCCTGGATGTAGCCCACACATCCGCACCGGCGAAGGCCGGATCGGTGAGCAGGTAGGCCTTGTCCGCACCGAGTTCCATACAGCGGCGCAATGCGGACTCCGCCTGAGGAGGACCCATGGTCACCGCTATGACCTCGTCTCCCTCGCCCTTCATACCTACGGCGGTCATGAGGGCCGTCTCACAGTACGGGTTCAGCACTGATGGGACGCCTTTCCTGTCCAGGTTCCCATCCTCGTCCACGGACACCGAGAACGTGTCAGGCACCTGTTTGACTGCAACAATGAACCTCATTCCGAGACCTCCAGTATGTTTCCGATGTTCAGGATGCCGTTTGGATCCAGCACGGCCTTCACCTTGCGGAGTGCCTCGACACCATCCTTGCCGTACATCAGTTCCATGTAATCCCTTTTGATCTTACCTATACCATGCTCGGCGCTGGGGGAACCGCCCAATTCTACTGCCTTAACAGCGAACTTGGAATAGACCTCCTTTGCACGGGCGAAATCATCCATGGAATGCAGGATTATCTCCACATGAGGATGGTTGTTGCCGAGATGCCCGAACACCACGTACTCCAATCCGGCGGCATCCAGCTCCTCGGCGTAGTAGGACATCATCTCCTCGGCAGCCGAATCCGGTACGGACATGTCCGTACCCATCTTGTGTATGTCCGGCATCTCGCCCTTGAGGGATGCGACGTACTCGAACACCGTCTTGGGTATGCAGTGCCTCAACTGACGGATGCGCTCCCTGTCGGACATCTCGTGTCCGCACCAGGAACGGTCCAGACACGTTCCGTGCATCTCCAGTATCTCCGACAGACGTCCGTACCTTCCCTTCACGTCGTCATCGATCATCAGGTCCATGAACACGGCGGCACCGGCATCCTCGGGGAGCATCGGCACACGTATCAGCGCGGGGTCGTCACGCATGACACCGCGGATCAGGTCCAACGACCTGCCGTCCATGTACTCCAGGAACTCGGGATCCACCACATCGTCATCCCTTATCGCCCTGATAGCGGCCAAAGCGGATGCATCGTCATCGAAGAACACAAGATTCGACACGGTCGGATGCCAGGGGATGATGCGGAGCTCCGCCCAGGTTATGATGCCGAACATCCCCTCGGACCCGATGAACAGGTCAATCAGGTCCATACCCTCGGATATCAACGGGCCGGTGGCGTTCTTAACCGCGGTGTTGTAATCGTATTCGGGTAGACCGAACGAGTAGTAGTTCCTGCCTGCCGGGAAGGACATCCTCCTGCCATCAGCCTTGTACTCGCCGCGGGTAATGTCGAGGTAACCTGCCTCCGGGAGGACCACCCTGATCCCCCTGACCCAATCCCTTGTGGGACCGTACTTCAATGTCCTGGGGCCGGATGCGTTCGTAGCTATGTTCCCGCCTATGGATCCATCGAGTTCGGTGGGATCCACGGGATAAAAGTGGACCGTTTCCGATGACAAGGCCTCCACCGCACCGGGTGTGAGGTCCTCCAGACCGGCGAAGTCCTTGCGTCTCAGTATGTCGTTGACCTGACGCACTGTGGTGCAGGGAAGGACACGGATGTAGAAACCGTCGTCGTCGCGCCCTATCCCGATGGGGCCCTCCATGTGCTCCATGGACAGGATGTCCCCGCCCTGCGGCACTGACCCCCCGCAGAGGCCCGTCCTCATCCCGCTGATGGTGAGTCTTATCCCCTTGTTGTTGCAGTAACGCAGTGCGTCCCTGAGTTCCGATTCATCGTACGGCGCTATGACGTTACCGGCTTTGCCGGTCATCTTGGACTCGTCGGAAAGGTATCCGGAACCCTGCTGTATCCTCTGCCTGTTGAACATATCATTCATCCCATAGACGTGGGATCATCGCCGCGGTCACGGATTGCTCGGTGAGGGTCTTGCGGTCGATGAGTCCCTTGCTGAGGAGACCTACGGCCCCCTGCCTCTTCCCGATGTCACTGTTACCGTAGATCCGGTGGACGGCATCACCGACGGTCATGCCCCCACGGACGAGTTCTGCTATACGGTCCGGATACCTGAAACCCGAGCCGTGACCGTATGTGACCTTGCCATCCTTCGAGATGATGGTGCAATGCTGGATGTCGTACAGGCCATCCAGCATCTCGAAAACTCCTGCCTCTATGCCGACGGCCATGTCATGGTCCCCCAGGGCTGCCCTGGCGCGGTTCTCTGAACCCTCGTGTGTCTGCCCCTCGAACGGTTGGTCCGGGACACCGCTCTGAACATCGACCGCGGTTATCCTCACATCACCGTACACCCTCTCCATGACGGAACGGACGGCTGCGACCTTCACCCTGTTGGCGGAACCGACGGCGATATCCATGACATCCCTTCTACCGGAACGGCCGTATTCGCCGCTGAGTATGTTCCTGGAACTGACCTTGGTACCGTCATCGGACATCAGCAACGGTACGACGGACAGCTCCATGGGCTTGAGTCCACGTGATGCCCTCCTCTCGTTGAGGATCCTGCCGTTGTCGAGGGTCTCCTCGGATACGACCAGGACATCCACGTCGTCCATCATCTCGTCCGGACCGTACATGTCGTCGATCACGAACACCTTGCATTCGCCCAATGTGCGGAGGTAGGATTCCAACTCGTTCCTGCGTATCTCCAACGGGACCGTCTCGGACCTGCCGGTGGAGGCCATCGAATCGGAGGTTATCCCCACACGGACTTCGTCACCGGATTCGAAGGCACGGCTGAGTAGCCTCCTATGACCTTCATGTAGGACGTCGAACGTCCCTGCTACGGCGCAGATCATAATCCGACCATGGCGACGAGGATCACCGTCACCACGACGATGCCCACCCATATGAGCACCAGTTTGCGCAGCTTGCCCTTCACTTCCTTGCCGGATTCCTCCTGGCAGGACTTGCTGCAGAACCATCCATCACCAACGAACGCTTTCCCGCATCCACTGCAATGCCTGTGCTGCGGTATCCTATCTACGATATCGGACATGTTGAACCCTCACACCGACTTCCTGTCGGCCTCGTTGTGGACGATGATCATGCAGTGGTCCGCGTGGAGACTGTGGGGACCTATGCATATCTTGTCCGGTGAATGTGAAACGAGTGCGGCCTCCTCTTCCTCGGTGAGGTCGCGGTTGTCCCCCAGTACGAATATGGGGTTCTCGGGGAACGTGTAGTCCCTGCAGTCGATACCGTCCTCTTTCAGGTAGACGAACTCCCCCTTCTGGGCGAGCAGGTCGAGTACATCGTAGAACGACATCTTGGTGACGTACACTCCGGGTGAGGAACGGACCTCCTCTCCCTGCTTCACGGGTTTGAGGAGGGCATTCCTGATCAATGATGCGGTGCTCCTCTCGTCGGGATTGAGGTACCTGAGCTCGGATCCCTTGAAGACCACGGTCTTGGGTGCGGCCTCACCGCCCTCGAGGACGAGGTATATCTCCACATCCTTGCGGAGGTCGTGGCTCAGGAAGAAGGCGGAGTTCACACACCTGACGAGGATGTCCAACCTTCCGGCTCCCCCTGCTATGTCATCGAGCTTGAAGTCACCGGTGGTGACTGCCTTGTGTCCGGTTATAACGAAGTATCTCATCCGGATCCCTGCAGTTCCTTGAGACTGTCGAGGTTGACCCCGCCCAGCTGCTTCATCATCTGCTTCCTAACCTTGCGGTCCTTACCGAAGGAGGACATCATCTTCTTGCTCTGGTTGTACTGTTTCAGGAGCTCACGAACATCGTGCGGGGTCACACCGGCACCTGCCGCGATCCTCTCGATGCGTTTCGCCTTGATGATTGATGGATCTTCCTTCTCCTCGTTAGTCATGGAATCCATGATGACCTTGAACACCTGCAGCCTCTTCTGGGAGGCCTCGTAGTCGATCTTGTCCTCCATGCTGCTCATACCGGGTATGAGGCTCATGATCTTCTCCAAGGTACCCATCTTACCGACGGCCGACATCTGATAGTACATGTCGTTGAGGTTGAACCTGCCTGTGAGCATCGCACGGCCGACCTCCTCCATCGCATCCTTGTCATCGATCTCCTCGGCTGCAAGCTGGACCAGTGCAGAGAGGTCTCCCATGCCCAGGAGCCTGGAGATGAACTTGTTGGCATCGAATGCGTCCAGGTCACGGATGTGCTCACCGGTACCCAGGAACACGATCCTGGCGTTGGTCTTGGATATGGCGGAGATGGCACCACCTCCCTTTGCGGTTCCATCCATCTTGGTCAGGATGACACCGGTGACGCCGACCGCGTTGTGGAATGCCTCCGCCTGAGGTCCGGCCTGCTGTCCGACCTGGGAATCCAGTACGAGGACCCTCTCCTCGGGTTTGGCAACCTCGGCGATCCTCTTGATCTCCTCGATGAGGTCATCCTCCAATGCATGACGACCGGATGTATCGATGATGACTATCTTCTTGTCACGGAACTTCTCAAGACCCCTCTTCACGATACCTGCGGCATCGGGTTCACCGGCCTCACCGTAGACGTCGACACCGACCTTCTCTCCGAGCTGCTTCAACTGGTCCAGTGCAGCTGGCCTGTAGACGTCAGCTCCGATCAGACCGACAGTGAAGCCCTTCTTGCTGTAGTAGAGTGCGAGCTTTCCTGTCGTGGTGGTCTTACCCTGACCGTACAGACCCACCATCATGATGGTCTGGGGCTTGAGGGCTATACCCTCACCGTTGTCCACCAGGTTGACGAGTTCCTGATAGATGATCTGGGTGACATGGTCCTTCATGCTCCTTCCAGCCGCAGGGGCCTCCCCTGTAGCGCGTTCCTTCACCCTGTTGGTGAGATCTAAAACCAGACGTACGTTCACGTCCGCCTCGAGGAGTGCACGCTGGAGATCCTTGCAGATGTCCTTGATGAGCTCGTCGTCGACCGACGAGGCACCGCTGAGACGCCCGAGTACGTTCCTCAGGGATTTGCCCAATCCTTCCATGACCATGTTCAATCACGCCTCCATAGTCGCGCGAATATAATAGATTTGTTCGGGTTGGAACGAACAATCGGTTGATGATAGAAAACAGGAGAATGTTTAGAAGACAGCCAGTTTAAGAAGGGATGGGATGCACTCTACAGCCTGACTGTCTCCTATGACACGACTATTAATCGATGGCGTATATAATGATTGTGACAAAAAACAAGGTGACAGCTTTATAATTAAAGCTCAAAACTTAAATGGTTTATAGGGTGGGGCGAACCCCACCCAGTTTTACAATCAGAGGTATCCAGACTTCTGGAGGGCCATGAGGTCCTCGGTGGAGAGCTTGTCTCCAGCCTTGAAGCGCTCGAAGATCTCTTTGGCCTCCTTCTTGCCCTCGACATCCGCCTTCTTCTTTCCGCGGACGGAGTTCTTCTTGCCCTTGAAGGCTGCGGAGTCCTTGTCCATCTCGTGGACGGACTTGATCTGCTCGATGTGCTTCTTGTGCTCCTCGTCGGCTGCCTGCTTGCACTCGATGAACTTGGCCTGAGCGGCATCTGCCTCCTTCCTGAGCCTGTCTGCCTGCTCGTAGAAGCCGATCATCTTGTCGTGGGCGGCCTGTGCCTTCTCTGCGTACTCGGAGACCTGGTGGTGGAAGGTCTCAGCCTGGGCCTTTGCCTCCCTGAGCTGGCCGACCAGCTCCTTGATCTCATCGTTCTGCTCGAAGGTCTTCTCCCTCTCCTCGATCTGGCGTGCGAGTACGGAGATCTGCTTGACGATCTCGTTCTCCTTGTCCTTTCCGAGGGACTTGGTCTGCTGGATGTACTCCAGGTCCTGGAGCTGCTTCTTCAGCTGCTTGACGGGAACCTCGTTCTTCTCGTCGTTCTTCTCGTTCCTGTAAGGTGCGAGCTGCTCCTTGAGGGCGGTGACCTTCTGGTTCCACTCGTCCCTGAGCTCCTTTGTCTCCCTTACTTTCTGGTTAAGCGAGTCGCGCTCTTCCCTGCACTTTCCGGCCTCGTCGACAAGCTCCCTGACCTTGGAGTTGAGAGAGTCCCTCTTGGACTTCCACTCCTTTGTCTGGTTGTTGAGCTCGTCCCTGAGCTTCCTGTGCTTCTCGGCATCCTCGTTGACAATGCCGCGCTTCTCTTCCAGGTTCTCTTCGGAAACCTCGGACTCGACCGCGGTTTCCTCGACATCGCAGGACGCGGTTTCCATCGTTTCCTCTGTGACCTGTACCTGCTGCTCTTCCTGAGAATCCTGCTGCTGAATTTCCTCCAAACCAATATCCATAAATCCACACTCAATATTCGACGTGACCATGAGTGAGCATGGTCCACTCAAAAATCGGCTATACTCACCCTACTTATAAGCGTTTCTACTAGCCGTCCACTGGTACCGTATGCGCGCCCGTCCATAATACAACGTTAAATATATAGTGAGCCAATCGAGGGGACGATACAAATGAGCAACGTCTGTCCCCTTGATTACAGATACGGACGCGAGGACATGAAGGCCGTGTTCTCCGAAGAGAGCCGCATATACTACCAGATGCAGGTCGAGGCCGCCCTCGCCAGGGCACATGCCGCACTCGGAACGATCTCCGAAGCGGATGCAGCGGAGATCACCAGGGTCTCAAGCCTCGATGTCGTGAGCGTCGACAGGATCAAGGAGATCGAGAAGGACACCCGCCACGATCTGATGGCGATGGTCAAGGCCATGACCGAGAAATGTCAGGGAGATGCGGGCAAGTACGTCCACCTCGGTGCCACATCCAACGACATCGTCGATACCGCCACCGCACTGCAGATCAAGGCAGCCATGAAGATCATCCTCGAGGACGTCGAGAACTTCATCCACACGCTTGCGGTCATAGCGAAGAGGGAGAGGGACACCCTCGAGATCGGTAGGACCCATGCACAGTTCGCCATCCCGATTACATTCGGTTTCAAGATCGCAGGATACGTTGCAGAGATGATCAGGCACAGGGAGAGGATCCTCGAGGCCATGCCCAGGGTCTGCGCCGGAAAGATGGCCGGTGCGGTCGGAACCGGTGCAGCACTCGGAAAGAACTTCTTCCAGATTCAGGAGATGGTCATGGACGACCTCGGACTCGTCTACGAGCCCGCTGCCACCCAGGTCGTCGGTCGCGACAGGTACACCGAGGCAATCTGCCTCATGGCGAACATCGCCACATCCATCGAGAGGTACGGAACCGAGGTCAGGAACCTCCAGAGGTCCGAGATCGGTGAGGCATCCGAGTACTTCGATGTCAAGAAGCAGGTCGGTAGCTCCACCATGGCACAGAAGAGGAACCCCATGAACTCCGAGAACGCTTGCGGTCTCGCAAGGGTCGTCAGGGGATTCGTCACACCCACGTTCGAGAGTCAGGTCCTCTGGCACGAGCGCGACCTGTCCAACTCCTCCACCGAGAGGTTCACACTCACACACGTCTTCATCCTCACCGATGAGATCCTGAAGAAGATGAACTGGGTGTTCGAGGGACTCGAGGTCCACAGGGACAGGATGCTCGAGGTCATCGAGTCCTCCAGGGGACTCGTCATGGCCGAACCCCTCATGATGAAGCTCACCGAGAAGGGAATCGGCAGACAGGATGCCCACGAGATCATCCGCGAGTCGTCCATGGTCGCGGAGGCGGAGAAGAGGCACCTCAGGGATGTCCTCATGGAGAGGGAGGACCTCAAGGGAGTCCTCACCCCCGAGGAGATCGTCACCACGATGGACGCTTCCAACTACGTCGGTGGTGCCAGGGAGATCGTCGACAGGATGGTCGCAGAGGCGGAGAAGGTCACAGGCAGGAAGGTGGAGTGATGAACTACCGCGTGAAACAGGGACTCGTTCTCGGTGCGATTGCAGGTGCGTTCGTCGGTTTCGCACTGTCCGTCCTGACCGGTGTGTGGTGGTGCATGCTGTTCATCCCCCTCACGGCGATCATGGGTGCAGCACCCCAGATGATATCGAACCCCGAAGACGAGGACGATTGATTCCTCATGACC